>DAIOSZ010000015.1:6014-11931 GCA_036752305.1 Burkholderiaceae bacterium | reverse complement strand
CGGTCGTGTTTTCACTGTCGCTGGTGTCAGCCAATGCCATGGCCATGTCGATGCGGGAACGAGTGACCGAGATTGCCGTCCTCAAAGCGATTGGCTTTTCACGTGGCCGCGTGCTGGGACTGATTCTGGGTGAGTCCTGTCTGATTGCCCTGCTGGGCGGGGTGCTGGGTGTGGGGCTGGGCTGCTGCTGCCTGCAGCTGCTGCACATCGCCATGCCGCCGCGCGCCGACGACTGCCTGTGCAGCTACGTGATCGACCTGATCCTGCGCGCGCACGGCATCGAGCCCGAGGACATCCTGCGCTGGGGCGGGTCCTACTGGTACCACGAAAACCCACGCGCCACGATCAAGGCCGCGCAGGAAGGCCGCTGCAACGCCGTCTTCAACGAAGCCATCATGGTATCCAACTGGAGCGATCTGGTCGCCCAGCAGCCGATGCGCTTCATCCCCATCGAGCCCGAGGCCATGCGCACGCTGCAGCAGGCCTACGGCCTGAAGCCTGCCGTGCTGGAAAAGGGCCGGCTGCGCAACGAACAGGACGTGCCCTGCCTGGACTGGTCGCACTGGGGCATTCTGTGCCGCGACGACATGCCCGAGGAGCTGGCCTACCGCGTCACCGCCGTGCTGGTGGAAGAGCGCGCCGAGTTCGAGGCGCGCTTTCGCCACCTGCCGGTGCACCAGAGCCCGCTGACCTACCCCATCGACCCCCGGCGCATGCCCACCGGCGTGGAACTGCCGCTGCACCCCGGCGCCGAGCGCTATTACCGCGAACACGGTTATCTGGATTAGGAGGTCTCCCATGCAAGCGTCCCTCGCCCCGCTGGAACCCCTGCTCCCGGCCAGGCGCCGCCAGCTGCTGCGCCAGGCCGCCGCCGCCGGCCTGGCCGCCGTGGCGCCCTGGGCCGGGGCGCAGAAGGGCTACCCCGAGCGCCCGGTCACGATCGTCGTGCCCTTTGGCCCCGGCAACGCCTACGACTCGATGGCGCGCTACCTGGCCGACCGCCTGCGCGACGCCATGGGCCAGTCCTTCGTCGTCGAGGCGCGCCAGGGCGTTCTGGGCGGCGTGGCCGCCTCCTACGTGGCGCGCGCCCGCCCCGACGGCTACACGCTGCTGTTTGGCGCCAACTCCACGCACGCGGCCAACGTACACCTGTTCAAGAAGCTCAGCTACGACCCGGTGGCCGACTTCGCGCCCGTCGCCACGCTGGCCACCATCCCGCAGGTCCTGGTGGTGGCGCCCAGCCTGGGCGTGGGCAGCGTGCAGGAGCTGATCGCGCTGGCGCGCAGGCGCCCGGGGCAATTGAACTACGGCAGCTCCAGCGCCACCGGGCGCATCGCCTCCGAGGCGTTTCGCCAGCAGGCAGGCCTTGACGCGGTGCACGTGCCCTACAAGACCTCGGCGCAGGCCATCACCGATCTGATCGGCGGCCAGTTGCACTTTCTCGTCACCGACGCCGGCCTGGGCCTGGCCCAGGCGCAGGCCGGGCGGCTGAAGGCGCTGGGCATGACCTCGGCCAAGCGGGTGCCGGCGGCGCCCGACGTTCCCACCCTCGCCGAATCGGGCCTGCCGGGCTTTGAATTCGTCGCCTGGCTGGCCATCTTCGCCCCGGCGCAGACGCCAGCGGCCATCGTGACGCAACTGTCCGAGCAGATCACCGCCATCGTGCGTGACCCGGCCATGCAGGAACACCTGGCCCGCCTGTACGCCCTGCCGCTGCCGGGCTCGCCCGGCGCGCTGCGCGAACTGGCGGCGCGTGATACGGCCCGCTGGGGCGAACTGATCAAGGCGGCGGGCATCGAGCCGGAGTAGCCGCCTTGATCGCCCTCCGGTAAACTTCAAAATTCATAGCTGCCCGTGGATATTTTTACTGGAGTTTAGGCCAAAATAATGCCTGAAAATGGCTCAAAATCGGTGCTCTGAACGGCCAATTCAGGGAATTTTGTAGATGTTGTGACATTTTTGTAGATGATTCTACAGATTTTCTCGATTTTGACTCGATTTTCAACATCAAAAGCCCATTTTTTTCAGACAAATCCACCACGGGCAGCTATCGTTTTTGAAGTTGTCATTTTCGCCGAATCCACCCATGAACACCGCCATCCTCTGCCCCGACGGTCTGCTGCGCTGCCGCTGGTGCACCGCCACGCCGGAGTACCTGGACTACCACGACCGGGAATGGGGCTTTCCGGTGGCCGACGACCGCCGCCTGTTCGAGAAAATCTGCCTGGAGGGTTTCCAATCCGGCCTGAGCTGGCGCACCATCCTGACCAAGCGCGAGAACTTCCGCGCCGCCTTTGCAGGGTTCGACTTCGATCAGGTCGCGCGCTTTGGCACCGCCGCCGTGGCGCGCCTGCTGGCCGACGAAGGCATCGTGCGCCCCCGCGGCAAGATCGAAGCCGCCATCCACAACGCCGCCCGTGCGCAGGATCTGGTGCGCGAAGCCGGTTCGCTGGCCGCCTACTTCTGGCGCTGGGAGCCCGAAGCCACGCCCGCATCCGCCGAAGCCGTGTCCACCACGGCCGAATCCATCGCCCTGTCCAAGGATTTGAAAAAGCGCGGCTGGAAATTCGTCGGCCCGACCACCGTCTACGCCTTCATGCAGGCGATGGGGCTGGTGAATGACCACGCGGCGGATTGTGTGGTGCGGGCGCGGGTGGCAGAGGCGCGCAGAGCATTCCCAACCCCGTCCTGAACGACCCAACCCAGCTGACCTGAGACGATGACAAGCACGCAACAACGCGCTGAACTGCAGCGCCGCATCTGGCAAATCGCCAACGACGTCCGCGGCGCCGTCGATGGCTGGGACTTCAAGCAGTACGTGCTGGGCGCCCTGTTCTACCGCTTCATCAGCGAAAACTTTGCGGCCTACATCGAAGGCGGTGACGACGAAGTCGATTACGCCGGTCTGTCCGACCTCGTCATCACGCCCGAAATCAAGGAGGACGCCGTCAAGACCAAGGGCTACTTCATCTACCCCAGCCAGCTGTTTGCCAATGTGGTCGCCCGCGCCAAAGACAACGAACGTCTGAACATCGACTTGGCCAACATCTTCTCGGCCATTGAAACCTCCGCTCTGGGCTACCCCTCGGAGCGCGACATCCGCGGCCTGTTTGCCGACTTCGACACCACCAGCAACCGCCTGGGCAATACGGTCAAGGACAAGAACGACCGCCTGACCAAGGTTCTCAAAGGCGTGGCCGGACTGGACTTCGGCACTTTTGACGACAGCCACATCGACCTGTTCGGCGACGCCTACGAATTCCTCATCTCCAACTACGCCGCCAACGCCGGCAAATCGGGCGGTGAATTTTTCACGCCCCAGCAGGTCTCCAAGCTGATCGCCAAGCTGGCCATGCACGGGCAGAACAGCATCAACAAGATTTACGACCCGGCCTGCGGCTCGGGCTCGCTGCTGCTGCAAGCCAAAAAGCAGTTTGACGACCACGTCATCGAAGACGGCTTCTTCGGCCAGGAACTCAACCACACCACGTACAACCTGGCGCGGATGAACATGTTCCTGCACAACATCAACTACGACAAATTCCACCTCCAGCTGGGCGACACCCTCATGGAGCCCCACTTTGGCGACGACAAACCGTTTGACGCCATCGTCTCCAACCCGCCGTACTCGGTTAAGTGGATGGGCAGCGAAGACCCCACCCTCATCAACGACGACCGCTTTGCCCCGGCCGGCGTGCTTGCGCCCAAGTCCAAGGCCGACTTCGCCTTTGTGCTGCACGCGCTCAGCTACCTCTCCAGCAAAGGCCGCGCCGCCATCGTCTGCTTCCCTGGCATCTTCTACCGCAGCGGGGCCGAGCAGAAGATCCGCCAATACCTGGTGGACAACAACTACGTGGAAGCGGTGATCTCGCTGGCGCCCAACCTGTTCTTCGGCACCACGATCGCCGTGAACATCCTGGTGCTGTCCAAACACAAGGCCGACACCGCCACCCAGTTCATCGACGCCAGCGGCCTGTTCAAGAAAGAGACCAACAACAACGCCTTGCTGGACGCGCACATCGACCAGATCATGGCCGTGTTCGACAGCAAGGCGAACGTGGCGCACTTCGCCCAGTCCGTGCCGTTCGAGAAAGTGGCCGCCAACGACTACAACCTCTCGGTCAGCAGCTACATCGACGCCAAGGACACCCGCGAGGTGGTGGACATTGCCCAGCTCAATGCCGAGCTGAAAACCACCGCTGCCCGCATCGACCAACTGCGCAAGGACATTGACGCCATCGTCGCGGAGATCGAAGGCGGGGAGCTGGGGGCATGAGCGCGCCGGGCCGCTCCCAAGCGCGAATCCCGCAGCGCCGTGCGCGGAGGGTAGTCCAGTGAGCGACGTCATCATCTACACCACCGACGATGGCGCCACCCGGATCGACCTGCAGCTTGAAAACGGCACCGTCTGGCTGTCACAGCTGCAAATCGCCGAACTGTTTCAAACCAGCAAGCAGAACATTTCCCTGCATCTGAAAAGCATTTTTGAGGACCGTGAACTGGACGCGGATTCAGTTGTCAAGGAATCCTTGACAACTGCCGCCGACGGCAAGCGTTACCAGACCATGCTCTACAGTCTGGACGCCATCCTCGCGGTCGGCTACCGCGTGCGTTCGCCCCGCGGCGTGCAATTCCGGCGCTACGCCTCCACGGTGCTCAAGGAATACCTTGAAAAGGGTTTTGCCCTCAACGACGAGCGCCTGAAAAACCTGGGTGGCGGCAACTACTGGAAAGAGCTGCTCGACCGCATCCGCGACATTCGCTCCAGCGAAAAAGTCATGTACCGGCAGGTGCTGGATTTGTACGCCACGGCCACCGATTACACCCCCCAGGACGAAGCCAGCCTGTCGTTTTTCAAAATCGTGCAGAACAAACTGCACTACGCCGCCCACGGCCACACCGCCAGCGAAGTCATTTACCTGCGTGTGGACAGCGACAAGCCCTTTGCTGGTTTGAGCAACTTCAAAGGCAGCCAGCCCACCCAGGCCGAAGCCATGATTGCCAAGAATTACCTGAGCGAACAGGAGCTCAAGGTATTGAACAACCTCGTGTCGGCTTACTTCGACCTGGCCGAACTGAACGCCATCGAACACCGCGAAATGCGCATGGCCGATTACGTGCGCGAGCTGGACACGATTCTGGGCTCGGCCGGGCGCAAGCTGCTGGACAACGCCGGCAGCATCTCCCATGCGCAGGCAGAAAACAAAGCCCGGCTGGAATACCAGAAATACAAGGCCAGAACGCTGGCCAGCGTGGAACAGGACTATCTGAAGACCCTTGCCACGCTGGAGAAGCAAGCCAAAAAAGAGAGTCGCAAGAAATGAGGAATAACAATTTCTTGGACAAGCTGCTGGATGGGGTGGCGGTAGAATGGAAGCCGTTGGGTAGTCTTGGCGAGTTGATTCGAGGCAACGGTCTACAAAAAAAAGACTTCACCGAAACTGGCGTGCCAGCCATTCACTACGGCCAAATCTATACCTATTACGGGCTGTCCACGACAGAGACAAAATCGTTCGTTCCGCCCGATCTGGCCAAGCAACTTAAAAAAGTTGATAAGGGCGATGTTGTCATTACCAATACCAGCGAAAACCTTGAAGATGTCGGCAAGGCACTGGTTTATCTTGGCGAGCAGCAAGCCGTCACGGGCGGGCATGCGACCATCTTGAAGCCCGGAAATCACTTGCTGGGAAAGTACTTTGCCTACTTCACCCAGACAGATGAATTTGCAGGGGAGAAAAGAAAATACGCAAAGGGCACAAAGGTCATTGATGTTTCTGCCACAGACATGGCGAAAATTTCAATCCCCGTACCATGCTCAGACAACCCCAAGAAATCGCTTGAAATTCAGGCCAAAATCGTTCGCATACTCGACACCTTCACCGAGCTTACAGCCGAGCTTACAGCCGAGCTTACAGCC
>DAIOSZ010000015.1:0-5914 GCA_036752305.1 Burkholderiaceae bacterium | reverse complement strand
CCGAGCTTACAGCCGAGCTTACAGCCGAGCTTACAGCCAGAAAAATACAATACAAGCACTATCTCGATCAATTGCTGAGTTTTGAAGATAAGGAGGTTGAGTGGAAAACGTTACCAGAAATGGCACTTGACTTCGGGCGCGGAAAATCGAAACACCGCCCAAGAAACGATGAGCGGTTGTATGGTGGCGATGTGCCATTTATCCAAACAGGCGACATCAGAAATGCATCGCACATCATCACGGAATACAGTCAGACATACAGCGCGCTTGGCCTAAAGCAAAGCAAGTTGTGGCCCAGTGGCACTCTGTGTATCACTATTGCAGCCAATATCGCTGAAACGTCAATATTGGGGTTTGATGCTTGTTTTCCTGATAGTGTTATTGGCTTTGTTGCTGATCCAAAAAAAACCAGTTCAGGGTATGTTGAATACCTTCTCCAATCCTTCAAAACCACACTGGAAGAGAAGGGGAAAGAGAAAAGCAGTGCTCAAAGCAATATCAATCTTGGTACGTTTGAGCAATTGAATCTCCCTTTCCCGCCTCTCGAAGAACAAGCCCGCATCGTCGCCATCCTCGACAAGTTCGATGCCCTCACCCACTCCATCACCGAAGGCCTGCCCCGCGAAATCGAGCTGCGCCATAAGCAATACGCGCATTACCGCGATCTGCTGTTGAGCTTCCCGAAACCAGAAGAAGTGGCCGCCTGACATGAGCAAGACGCTGACCGAAATTGCCCAGCAGCTCAAGGATGCCAACAAAAAAGTGCAGTTGATATACGCCTTCAACGGCACCGGCAAGACCCGCCTGTCACGGGCGTTCAAGCAGCTGATTGCACCGAAAGCCGATGGCAGCGAGGGAGCGGAGGATGAAGACCAGTTTGGGTTGTCGCGCAACAAAATTCTGTACTACAACGCCCTGACCGAAGACTTGTTCTATTGGGACAACGACTTGGTGGAAGACGTTGAGCACAAGTTGAGAATTCAGCCGAACACTTTTACCGATTGGATACTGAGAGATCAAGGCCAAGACCGAAACATCATCACAACCTTCCAGCGGTACACCAACGACAAACTCACCCCGCGATTCAATGCGGAGCGGGTGGAAAAAGGCAAGGATGGCGAAGATGTCGTCATCAAGGCTTTCTCGGAAGTCACTTTTTCGATGGAGCGTGGCGATGCTACGCATTCGGGAAACCTGAAAATCTCCAAGGGCGAAGAAAGCAACTTCATCTGGAGCATTTTCTATTCCCTGTTGGAGCAGGTTATCGACATCCTGAACGTTCCGGAACCCAGTGAACGTGAATCGCGCGAGTTTGACCATCTGGAATACGTATTCATTGATGACCCCGTGAGTTCGCTGGATGAAAACCATCTGATTCAATTGGCAGTGGACCTCGCACAGTTGATCAAATCCAATGGGTCTGATGTCAAGTTCATACTGACCACCCACAATCCACTCTTCTACAACGTCCTGCACAACGAGTTGAACAGTGACGATGGAGCCTACAGGAGGAGGGGATTTGAAAAGTATCGGATGACGAAGTTTGATGATGGCAACTATGAGCTGATTCAGCAACCCAATGACTCCCCATTCTCATACCACCTCTACTTGAAATCTGAACTGGAGAAGGCGATTCAAAGTGGCCAGATCAGCAAATACCACTTCAACTTCTTGAGAAACATCCTGGAGAAGACATCCACTTTTCTCGGCTACAAGAAGTGGGGTGACTTGCTGCCGGGGGCGGATAAGGGCAAGACCAATCCGTATGAGACCCGAATCATCAATTTCTCCAGCCATTCGAAGCACGCAGGCGAAGAAGTGGTCGACCTGACCGAAGACGACAAGCGTGTTCTTAAATTTTTGGTTCTACACGTCAACGCGATGTACCGATTCGGCCCCGGTGCAGGCTAATTGGCTCGAACACTCAAGGGACGTGACCATGCAAACGGGCACACATATCAAACGACAACCGTTCGACAAAGAAGCCGGTGAAGTGGTGAGCGGCGCTCACCAGTTGACGCTGAGAGCAGAAACCGGCCGCGTGCTGACTCAGACCGAGAACAAGAAACCCGAGGGTGGGACATGACCGACTACAAGACCATTGCCGAATCGAAGAACTTCATCGTCCTCGACCGATACGCGCCGGAATGGAAGGTCTCGGAGAACTACCAGAGCGAGAGCGATCTGGAGCGGGAGTTCATTCAGGACCTGGTCCACCAGGGCTATGAATTTCTGCCCGGTCTGAACACGCCCGAGGCCTTGCTGGCCAATGTGCGCACGCAGCTGCAAACGCTGAACAGCGTGCAGTTTGCAAATGCCGAGTGGCAGCGCTTTGTGGAGAGCTGGCTGGACAAGCCCAGCGACGGCATCGTCGAAAAAACCCGCAAGGTGCACGACGACTGCGTTCACGACTTCGTGTTCGACGACGGACACATCCAGAACATTTACCTGCTGGACAAGAAGAACATCGCCCGCAACAAGGTGCAGGTGGTCAAGCAGCTCGAGCAGACCGGCTCGCAGGCCAACCGCTACGACGTGACCATCCTGGTCAACGGGCTGCCGCTGGTGCAGGTGGAGCTGAAGAAGCGCGGCGTGGCCATTCGCGAGGCCTTCAACCAGGTGCACCGCTACAGCAAGGAGAGCTTCAACAGCGCGCATTCGCTGTTCAAGTTCCTGCAGCTGTTCGTGATCTCCAACGGCACCGACAGCCGCTACTTCGCCAACACCACGCTGCGCAACAAGAACAGCTTCGACTTCACCATGAACTGGGCGAAGGCGGACAACAGCCTGATCAAGGACCTGAAAGACTTCACGGCCACTTTCTTCCAGAAAGACACGCTGCTGAAGGTGCTGCTGCGCTACTCGGTCTTCGACACCAGCAACACGCTGCTGGTGATGCGCCCGTACCAGATTGCCGCCACCGAGCGCATGCTGTGGAAGATCAAGAGCAGCCACCAGGCCAAGCAGTGGAATCAATTGGAAGGCGGCGGTTTCATCTGGCACACCACGGGCTCGGGCAAAACGCTGACCAGCTTCAAGGCGGCGCGCCTGGCCACCGAGCTGGCGTTCATCGACAAGGTGTTCTTTGTGGTGGACCGCAAGGATCTGGATTACCAGACCATGAAGGAATACCAGCGCTTTTCACCGGACAGCGTGAACGGCTCGGACAGCACGGCGGGCCTCAAGCGCAACCTGGACAAGGACGACAACAAGATCATCGTCACCACCATCCAGAAGCTCAACAACCTGATGAAGAGCGAGACCGACCTGCCCGTCTACGGCCAGCAGGTGGTGTTCATCTTTGACGAGTGCCACCGCAGCCAGTTTGGCGAAGCGCAGAAGAACCTGAAGAAGAAGTTCAAGCGGTTCTACCAGTTCGGTTTCACCGGCACGCCGATCTTTCCGCAGAACGCCGCCGGCGCGGAAACCACCGCCAGCGTATTTGGCCGCGAACTGCATTCGTACGTGATCACCGATGCGATCCGCGACGAGAAAGTGCTGAAGTTCAAGGTGGACTACAACGATGTGCGTCCGCAGTTCAAAGCCATCGAGACCGAACAGGACGAGAAGAAGCTCAGCGCCGCAGAAAACAAGCAAGCCCTGCTGCACCCCGACCGCATCCGCGAGATCACGCAGTACATCCTGAACAACTTCCGGCAGAAGACCCACCGTTTGCAAGCAGGCGGGCATCAGGCTGGAAAAGGCTTCAACGCCATGTTTGCGGTGAGCAGCGTGGACGCGGCCAAGCTGTATTACGAAGCCTTCAAGACCTTGCAGGCGAACAGCGACAAGCCTTTGAAGGTGGCCACCATCTTCTCGTTCGCGGCCAACGAAGAGCAGGACGCGGTGGGCGACATTCAGGACGAGAGTTTTGAGGTTTCGGCCTTGAACAGCAGCGCCAAGGAGTTCCTGAGCGCGGCCGTTGCGGACTACAACGCGCTGTTCAAGACCAACTTCAGCGTGGACAGCAATGGCTTCCAAAACTATTACCGCGATCTGGCCAAACAGGTGAAGGCCAAGGAAGTGGACCTGCTGATCGTGGTGGGCATGTTCCTGACCGGGTTTGATGCGCCCACGCTGAACACCTTGTTCGTGGACAAGAACCTGCGCTACCACGGCCTGATGCAGGCCTATTCGCGCACCAACCGGATCTTTGACGCCACCAAGACCTTCGGCAACATCGTCACCTTCCGCGATCTGGAGCAGGCGACCATAGCCGCCATCACCTTGTTTGGCGACAACAACACCCGCAACGTGGTGCTGGAGAAGAGCTACAAGGAATACATGGAAGGCTTCACCGATGTGGTGACCGGCGAGGCGCGGCGCGGCTTCATGGAGGTGGTGAAAGAGCTGGAGCAACGCTTTCCTGACCCAGCCGGCATCGCGAAGGAGGCCGACAAGAAGGCCTTTGCCAAACTGTTTGGCGAGTACCTGCGCGTTGAAAACGTGCTGCAGAACTACGACGAGTTTGCGAGCTTGAAGGCCTTGCAGAGCGTCGATCTGAACGACCCGGCAGCGGTTGAAGCGTTCAAGGCCCAACACTATCTGGACGACGCTACGCTGACCGCGCTGCGAGACATCCAGATTCCGTCTGAGCGAAAGATTCAGGACTACCGATCCACCTACAACGACGTGCGCGACTGGCTGCGTCGGGAAAAGTCATCCGCCGAAAAAGACAAGTCCACCATCGACTGGGACGACGTGGTCTTTGAGGTCGACCTGTTGAAGTCTCAAGAGATCAACCTCGACTACATCCTGGAACTGATCTTCGAGAACAACAGAAAGGTCAAGGACAAAGTGGCACTGGTAGAGGATGTTCGCCGCTTGATTCGCGCCAGCCTGGGCAACCGGGCCAAAGAGAGCCTGCTGGTGGACTTCATCAACCAGACCGACCTGGACCAGCTGGGCGACAAGGCTGGTGTGATCGACGCCTTCTTCACTTTCGCGCAGGTGGAACAGCAACGAGAGGCGCAAGAGCTGATAACAACCGAAAACCTGAACGCGGATGCAGCCAAGCGGTACATCACCACGTCGCTCAAACGGGAGTTTGCGAGCGACAACGGCACGGAGTTGAATGCGGTTCTGCCCAAGATGAGTCCGCTAAATCCGAAATACCTGACCACGAAGCAGCGCGTTTTCCAGCGAATCGCGACCTTCGTGGAGAAATTCAAAGGCGTGGGCGGGCAGCTATAGGCTGCATGCCGCATCCCGGGCAATCACCGTGACGCCTGACGAACACAGCGCGTTCACACGTTGAACAAAAAGTTCATCACGTCCCCGTCCCTGACCACGTATTCCTTGCCTTCGGAGCGCATCTTGCCCGCATCCTTGGCGCCTTGTTCGCCGCCGTAGGCGACGTAGTCGTCGTAGGCGATGGTCTGGGCGCGGATGAAGCCGCGCTCGAAGTCGCCGTGGATCACACCGGCCGCCTGCGGCGCGGTGTCGCCGATGTGGATGGTCCAGGCGCGCACTTCCTTGACGCCCGCGGTGAAGTAGGTTTGCAGGCCCAGCAGCTGGAAGGCGGCGCGGATCAGGCGGTTCAGGCCCGGTTCTTCCTGGCCGATTTCGGCGAGGAAGAGCTGCCGCTCCTCGTCGCTCATGTCGGCCATGTCGGCTTCGAGCTTGGCGCAGATGGCAACCACCGGGGCGCCCTGACCCTTGGCGTAGTCGGTCAGGCGGTCGAGCAGCGGGTTGTTCTCGAAGCCGTCCTCGCTGACGTTGCCGACGAACATGGCGCGCTTGGCGGTGATCAGGCACAGCGGCTTGAGCAGCGCCTGGTCCTCTTTTGACAGCTCCAGCGTGCGGGCGGGCCGGCCTTCGTTCAAGGCGGCCTGCACGCGGGTGAGCAGCGGCACCAGCTTGGCGGCCTCCTTGTCGTTGCCGCTCTTGGCGGCCTTGGTGTAGCGCTGCAAGG
>DAIOSZ010000014.1:16169-28680 GCA_036752305.1 Burkholderiaceae bacterium | reverse complement strand
CAACGCCAACGCCAACGCCAACGCCAACGCCAACGCCAACGCCAACGCCAACGCCAACGCCCCCGCCGGAGCCCCAGACTCCGGACCCGCAGACTCCAGAGTCGCCCGCACCCGCACCCGTGACGCCAGTCCCTCCGCCACCCGTGCCCGTGACGCCGGTACCCGTCCCTCCTGCGCCTGTTCCGCCCGCGCCCGAGCCTCCCGCACCGGTCCCACCCGCTCCCACGCCTGTGCTGCCTCCGGTGGGACGGCCGTTCCTTCCTCCATCCACGGGGTTCGACGATCTGCGCAGCAGGCCTGGTGATCTGTCGGTTCCGTTGAGTGCGGTCGACCAGCCACGTGATCCCGGTGTTTTCGTTCAATTGGCGGTGCGAGAGACGGATCGCCTAATCCAGCGCATTCTGGCGAACCGGTTTGGGCTCAGCGGTGCGGATGAAGTCGACGACGATCGGGAAGACCCAACGCAGATCTCGCAGAGCATGACCCACACGGATCACGTCAGCCGAAATGGCGTAGCGTTCTCGCTCCAGATGGCGCAGGATGCCGCCGAAGTCTTCGCGCTGCGCGGCCTTGCGGCGGAAATTTCGCGCGGTGGGATACCAGGGCTTTTCTCGACGATCGACGGCTTAGGTCTCGACCGTGCGTTGTTTGGTTCTCCGTCTGATGCGCCGGGTGCCGACGCAAATTGCGCGACTGCGGGTGACACCACATCCGATGCGCCGCGCTGCGTCGAGAACTCCGACGCCACGCAACCACGCCGCATCAGTCAATCGGATGCGCCACCCCGTTATTCCATGGGCCGGTTGGCGCTGCAAGCGTCATCAGACGATCGCCAGCCCAACGCCAATGGCGCGAAAGCCGAATCGGGCGGTGCTCCGCGTTTTTCGGATCAGGTCGGCGCAGCCAGCGGCCCTTCTGTCGGCGCGATCGTTCGCATGGCCGATGGTGCGCCGCGCGCGAAGTTGCGGCTACCGAGCTCTTCTCGCACCTGAGCCAATCTGTTAATTGCAATACCAAGAGATGACACCATGACGACAGTCCACACACTTACGCGTGCTTTCAAGCCCACCGTCTTGGCCGGTGCCGCAACTCTGTTCCTGGCCGCTTGTGGCTCCATCAAGCCCGTTCCGCTGACGCCCAGCGAAGTGTCTGCGCGCGTCAAGGCCGACAAGGTCGAGATGTATAAGGAGCAGCAGCCCATCACTGGGCCGATCACCTACGCCGATGCGCTGGCCCGCTCGCTCAAGTACAACCTCGACCATCGGCTCAAGCTCATGGAAACCGCACTTGCGCGGGGACTTCACGATGTGTCGGCCGCCGACATGCTGCCCAAACTCGTGGCCGAGGCTGGGTACGCGCGCCGCAACAACGATTCCGGGGGCACCAGCGTCGGTATCGAGGATCGCGTCATCAGCCTGCGGCCCTCCACGTCGGAGGAGCGAGCGCACCATTTCGCGCGGGCCACGTTTTCCTGGAATGCGCTGGATTTCGGGCTGAGCTACTACCGTGCCAAGCAATCGGCGGACGAGGTCAACATTGCAGAGGAGCGGCGTCGGAAGATTTTGCAGAACATCGCGCTTGATCTTCGCCAGGCCTATTGGCGTGCCCTGGGTGCGCAGCAGTTGGTGGGGGAGGCCGATGAACTGGCCACGCGAGTTGCGCAGGCCCTGGAGAAATCGCGCGAGGCCGAGCGCGCGGGTGTACTCCCGCCTCAGCAAGGCCTGGCCTATCAGCGGGCGCTGCTCGACACGCTCTCCGTCATCAACCTCAAGCGGCAGGAAATGCAGTTTGCCAAGCGCGAAATCGCCGCGCTGATGAACTTGCCTGCAGGTGCCGATTTCACGCTCGCGGGGCCACCGGCCGATCTTCAGCCCCCCAAGTTGCTCGATCTGGACCGGCTGGAGCAGGCTGCGCTCGAGCAGCGGCCTGAACTGCGTGAGGAAGACTACCGCGCGCGCATCGGAGTGCTGGAGGCCAAGCGGCAAATCGTTTCGCTGTTCCCCAACTTGAACGTTTTCGTTGGCCCGCGCTACGACTCGAACGCCTATCTCTACAACGATCGCTGGGTGGACGCGGGCGTCAACGTATCGATGAATCTGCTGCGTCTGGCTGCCTATCCCGCCATTCAGCGCACCAACGAGGCACGGACCAAGGCCGACGAAGCCCGCCGCCTCGCGCTGTCGATGGCCGTGCTCACGCAAGTGCGTGTCTCGGTGGAGCGATACAAACTTGCCGTGGAGGACCAGGAGCTTGCGGCTGAGTCGAGCCGGGTCGATCAGCGCTTGGCGAGCATCGCCCGTGCCAGTGAACGCAATCGCCTTGAAAGTGAATTGGAGGCGCTACGGACCGAGGCGCGCGCGCTGATGGCCCGCTTTCAGCACCTGACTTCACAGGCCTCGCTGCAAGCATCATATGCGCGGGTGTTGAATACCGTTGGCATTGACGTGCTGCCAGACAGCATCGATTCCCATGATCTGGCTGCCGTTGCGAGCGCCATTGACGCGAAGGCCGCTCAGGCCGCCAGTCAAGTGTTCGCTCCGAGTGCTTCCGCACCGGTGGCGCGTCCGGTCGTGGTGCTCACGCTCAAGGGCATGCCTCAAGGCGTCAATGCTCTCGTCGTCCGCGCCGCCGTGGTCCGGGTACTGGAGCGCAACGGCATCGCGGTGGCCGCAGCGGGCATGGCGTCGCCGATGGAGCTTGCAATGGCCTTTGAGGCCACTCCCACGCAGACCGCGACGCGGGCGCAATGGTCGCTTGATGTCTCCGGCAGCGGTGTTTCGCAGCCATTGGCACGCAAATACACCAGTTTCCTGGCGCGCGACAGCAACGACAAAGCACTCTCGGCGTTTGCCGAAGCGGCGGCGTTGTCGCTCATATCCGACTTGCGTCGCCTGTCCGCGGGTGCCTTGGTCAAGGCGTCGTCGTGATGCTTGGGAATTGTTCGCCAACCAACAGGGGTGTGCGCGTTTTGAGTTCTTTCGTGTTTCCTGCGCGGCGGGCCGCGCTCTCGATGCTTTGCGTCCTCGGCGTGGGTTTTGCGCAAGCACAGGTGAGCGCCCCGATGCGGCTGGCCACATCGCCCGTCTTGTCCGGCTCCGCCGAGGCGTCCGTTGCCGCCGCCACCGCCGATGCGAACCAGAACGTCCGCTTTCTGGTGGTTGCGCCGCAGGAAACCCTGCTGTCCGCGGCCACGACGGCGCGCATCGCCCGTCTGCCCGTGTCCTTGGGTGAACGGGTGACGGCCGGCCAGACGGTGGCGACCTTTGAATGTGATGAATTGCGTGCCCGTGTCGATGCGGCCAAGGCGGAATTGACCTCCGCGCGCGTGCAGCACGAAGCCAAGCTCAAACTGCAAGGGCTGCAATCGGCGGCCGAAGTGGAGGTTGAACTCGCCGCCGCCAACGTCGACAAGGCGGCCAGTCAGCAGCGGGTTGCCGAGGCGCAACTCGCGCAGTGCACCTTGCCGGCCCCGTTCGCGGGACGCGTTGCGCGCATCCATGTCAAGGTCGGGCAGGGAGTTACGCCAGGCGTGCCGATGATGGAGATCGTCGGTGGCGGGGCGCTCAAGGCCCGACTGAACGTCCCCTCCAAATGGTTGGCCTGGCTCAAGCCCGGTGCATGGATGCGAGGCTCGGTGGATGAAACCGGCAAGCCGGTGATGCTGCGCGTGGCACGCATATCGGGGCGAGTGGATGCAGTCAGTCAAACGGTGGAAGTCGAGGCCGACATCACCCGCAGCGAAGGCACCGTGCTGCCCGGCATGAGTGGGCAGGCCCATCCGTCGGAGGCACCCGAGCCACCGCCGCGCAAGGACGCGCCGCCGCAGAAACGCACCGTGACGGCGCCGCCGCAGTGAACACCGCGCCGCCCGCAGGGGCGCAACCCGGCTGGGCCTACCTGGCTTTGGTTGACAAATTCCAGGCCAGCCCAGATGCACAGAGCCTGGCCTTCGTCGCCACCAACGACACCCATGGCGTCAGTCCCTATCGCCAAGCGGTGTTCCTGGCCTATGGCCTCGGTGGTCGTGCGCGAATCGTCTCGCATTCGGGCCTGGCATCGGTGGAGGGCAATACGCCGTCCGCGCTGTGGATGACGGACCTCGCTGCGTCGCTGCACGAGCCGCTTGCCAAGCATCTGGCCCAAGGTATGCCCATGATGGCCTTGAGCGCGCAAACCGTCTCGCCAGCGCTGGCTGCGCAGTGGGACGAGTGGCTCCCGGCGCACGCCGTTGCGCTCGCGCTTGCCGGACCGGACAAGCGCCTGCAGGCCGTCCTGCTGCTGGCGCGCGATGAACCCTGGCAGGAGGAGTTTGCGCCAACCGATCCGGAGTACTTTCTGCTGCAGGAGGCCGGTGCGCTGGGGCATGCCTGGTGGGCACGGTCGGCGCGGCGTGGCTGGTTTGCTCGCCACGCGCTGCGGCCCGGCACGCTGGCGATGGGGGTGCTGGCGATCTCCACGATCCTGGCCTTGTTGCCGGTGACCGAATACGCGCTGGTTCCCGCCGAGATTGTCTCCACGCGCAGCCAAGTCATCACGGCGCCGCGCGACGGCGTGATCGCCCGCATGGCCGTGGCGCCCAATACACCGGTCAAGTCGGGTCAGGTGCTGGCTGAATTGGATGACACCAGCTTGCACAGTCGTCTCGAAGTCGCGAGGGCCGCGCTCGCGACCGCCAAATTGGAGTTGCATCAGGCGACGCAGCGCGCGATCGAGAGTCAGGCCGCCAAGGCCGAGTTGCACCTGGCCGAAGGCCGCCTGCGCGAGCGCGAGGTCGAGGCGGCTTCGGTGGCGCGTGAGATGTCGGCGCTGGCTGTCAAGGCCCCAGCCGATGGCGTGTTCGTCTATTCCGACCCTGACGATTGGCTTGGCCGTCCCGTTCAGACGGGTGAAAAACTCGGCGCACTGTCCGACCCCGCCGCGCTGGGCATCCAGGCCTGGGCGCCGGTGGACGAAGCTGTCAACCTCAAGCCTGGCGCGCCTATCTCGTTGTTCTTGCGCACCGCGCCGCTGTCCCCCATTGAGGGAGAGCTTGCCTACGCGGGATATCAGGCCGTGGAATCGCCCGCGGGCGTCGCCAGCCATGTCTTGCGCGGCGAACTCAAGGAGTCGTCGCCCCACGCACGCATCGGCCAGCGCGGAACGGCCCGAATATCGGGTGAACGGGTGCTGCTGGGCTACCTGCTGCTGCGTCGCCCCCTGGCCACTTTGCGCGAATGGTGCGGATGCTGAACGCTGCTTCCATCGGCGGCGTCGCCCCGGCCGGGCCGCGGCCCGAGCCTTGGCCGGCGCTCCGCGAGGAGTTGCGGCTGGTCCCCGCCGCGGCTAATGCCGACGGCTCACCGGCGTGGCACATCTGCGACCCCGTGCGCAATCTGTACTTTCGCATTGGCTGGCTGGAGCAGGAATGCCTGCGCCGCTGGCATCTGGGCGATGCTCGTTCGATTGCCCAGGCAGTCGCGCGCGAGACCACGCTATGGCCGGAGCCTGCCGACGTGATGGCGCTGCAGGTTTTTCTATCTCGTCACCATCTGCTGCGCAGGCGCCCTGAACGCTCGGTGCGCTCGTGGTCGAAGGCGCTGCTGGACAACTACCTCTTCATCCGCGTGCCGCTGATCCGGCCCTGGCGCTGGTTGGCGGCCACGCTGCCGTGGGTGCGCTGGCTGGGCAGCCGCTGGTTCCTGGCGCTGACCGTGCTGGCCGCGCTGGGAGGGTTGGCGCTCGCGGCTCGGCAATGGGATGTGGCGCTGGCGCAGTGGAAGCATTCGCTCACGCTCCAGGGCGCCGCGGCCTACGCGCTGGCGTTGCTCGTCTCCAAACTGCTCCATGAACTGGCCCATGCCTACGTGGCAACCGCGCAAGGCGTGAGGGTGGGCCACATGGGCGTGGCACTGCTGGTGCTCTGGCCCATGCCTTACACCGACACGGGCGAGAGCTGGAAACTGGGGCTCGCCCGACAGCGGCTGGCGATCGCCAGCGCGGGGATAGCCGCCGAACTGGCATTGGCCGCCTGGACGACCCTCGCTTGGTCCTTCCTGCCAGACGGGCCCCTGCGCACCGCCTGCCTCTTCCTGGCGACCACGGCCTGGCTCCTGACGCTGGCCGTCAACGCCAGCCCTTTCATGCGCTTTGACGGCTACTTCATGCTGGCCGACGCCGTGGACACCCCCGGCCTGCACGAGCGCGCGGGTACCCTGGCGCGCGCGCATCTGCGGCGCTTGTTGCTCGGCTTGCGCGAGACCGCCAGCGAAGGCGCAAGCCGCGCCCGCCGGATGGCGATGATCTCTTTTGCCTACACCACCTGGATGTATCGTCTGGTGGTTTTCTTCGGCATTGCCTTGTTGGTCTACCACGTGTTCTTCAAGGCGCTGGGTGTCTTTTTGTTCGCGGTGGAAATCGGCGTCTTCATCGCGTTGCCGATCTGGATGGAGACGCGAGTGTGGTTCAGGCGCCGCGCCGAGGTGCCCTGGTGGCGCTGGCTGGTCCTGCTGGGGGTGCTCTCGGCGCTGGCGGCGCTCGTGCTGGTGCCCTGGTGGGGGAGGGTGAGCGCACCGGGTGTGCTGCGCGCCGCCGAGGAACAGGCGGTCTATACCCCGGTGCCTGCGCGCCTGAGCTCGACGGTTCTGCCCCGGGGCACGGCCGTGGATGCCGGGCAGGCGCTGCTGCGTCTGGAGGCTCCTTTGCAAGCCGAGGAGCGCGCCAAGGCCGAGGCCATGTCGGCCGCGTGGCGCCGCCAGGCGCAGGGTGCGCTCGGTGTGGACGACGAAACCCGCGCCGCCAAGCTGGCCCTGGCAGAAACCTCGGCCGCCCGGTTTGACGCCGAACGACAGGCGCGCGCGCGCGAACTTGCGCGCTTGCAGGTCGTTGCGCCCTTTGCCGGCAAACTCCGTGAATCCGACGACACCACGCATCCTGGCACCTGGGTGAGTCCGCGCAACTCGCTGGGCCTGCTGGTCAAGAACGATGCCTGGCGCGTCGAGGCGCTGGTCACCGAGCACGAGCGCGCGCGCATTGCCGTGGGCGATGCCGCCAAGCTCTACCTCGAAGGCTCAGATCACGTGCGCCAAGGCAAGGTCACTGCCATCGACGACGCCGTCGTGCAGCGCCTGCCGCACCTGATGCTTGCTCGCGAGCACGGCGGCCCCATCGCGCTCAGCCCCACCGCGCCGCGTCAGGCGCTCAAGCCCGCTGAATCCTGGTACCGGGTGATCGTGACCGGTGTCGATGCGCCCGTTGACGCCCAGCGCCGGGTGCAGGTGCACTTTGCCACCGCGCCGCAATCGTTTGGCGAACGCTGGCTGGCCAACATCGCCTCCACGCTGGTGCAGCACGCGGGGCCGTAGCTCACGTCAATACTTCGTCAGCGCCCGCGTGCCGCGCGCCAGGCCTCGAAGGCCTCCTTCACGCCCGGGTCGGTCGGCGGATACAGACCCAGGATGCTGCGAGCGTGCTGCTGCACCTGCTCGGTCACGTAGTCCTCGAAAGCGGTCATCTCCACCGCTTCAGCGGACACCTCGTCCGCCAGATGCGCGGGGATCACGGTCACGCCTTCCTTGTCGCCCACCAGCACGTCACCAGGCCAGACCGCCACGTCGCCGCAGCCGATCGGCACGTTGATGTCGATGGCCTGGTGCAGCGTGAGGTTGGTTGGCGCGCTGGGCCGCTGGTGATACGCGGGAAAGGGCAGGGCGGCGATGTCAGGCGCGTCGCGAAAGCCGCCATCGGTCACCACGCCCGCGCAGCCGCGCACCATCAGGCGCGAGACCAGGATGCCGCCGGCCGAGGCGGCGCGCGCGTCCTTGCGGCTGTCGATCACCATTACCGCGCCGGGCGGGCATTGCTCCACCGCCTGGCGCTGCGGGTGCTGGCGGTCCAGGAACACCGATATCGGATTCAGATCCTCGCGCGCCGGGATGTAGCGCAGCGTGAAGGCCTCGCCCACCATGTTGGGCAGGTCGCGCCGACAATCGGGATTGACCGGGCGCACGTCCTGGATGAATTGGTTGCGCAGGCCGCGCTTGAACAGGGCGGTGCACAGCGTCGCGGCGGACACGCCGGCGAGCCGCTGGCGGATATCGGGAGTCAGGGTCATCGGGGGATCTCCGGCAAGGGGTCGGGAAGCGGCACGCCGAGTTTCTCGGCCCAGCGGATGAGCGCGTTCCAGGTCAGGTCAGGGTAGTGGACGCCGTCTCGCGCCGCCAGGGCGATGCCCGCCGCCGCCTGATCGCCCGGCAGGCGCACCGGGCGCGCGGGGTCGATGGGGCGGTTCCCGCCACAGCGCCCGGGTGCATCCTTGCGGCCGTGGCCCGACAAGCCTTGCGAAAGCGCCTCGATCATCAGCGCCATGCCGAAACCCTTGTGGCCGTGATCCTGCCCGCCCACCAGTTGCAGCGAACCGCGCGGCTCGCGGTGCTCCAGCACCGCCGGGTCGCGCGTGGGCTGGCCCTCGGCGTCCAGCAGCCAGGGCTGATCGAACAGTTGGCCTTCGGCGAATTTCTGCCGCGTCATCGACGTGGTCGTGATCGAGGCGCAGGTGTCCACCAGCACCGGATGGTCGGGCCCCGGGTAGCCGATGGCCGTGGGGTTGGGCGTGAACAGCGCCTCGGTGCCGCCGAACGGCGCCACGCGCTGGCCGGCCGGGTCGGAATTGTGGATCTGCGCGATGAAGCCCTGGTCGGCCGCTTGCTTGACCAGTGCCGCCAGGCAACCGATGTGGTGGCTGCGCCGGATCGCCACCGCCGCCATGCCCTGGTCCGCCGCGAGCGCCATGCCCTGGTGGAGGGCACGCTCCACCAGCCACAGGCCGGGCAGATAGTGCCCGTCCCACACGGCGGTCACGCCCCGCGCGTGCACCACCACGGGCTCGCCAGTGGCCGTCATCGTGCCTTTTGCCAGTTCCGACAGGTACAGCGGCGCCATCGCCAGGCCGTGCGTGGCACGGCCCATGGCATCGGTCAGCACCTGCAGGCGCGCCACTGCGGCGGCTTTCTCGCCGTCCATGCCCGCTGCGCGGTACAGCGCAGCGGCAAACACCTGCAGCGCCGCCGTCGCGTAGGCCTGTCCGCTCAAGCCGTGCCTTCCAGTTCCTTGCCCGCGCGCTGGATCACGCTGGCCCAGCGGGCGCGCTCCTTGACCAGCCACTGCGTGGTCTCCTGCGGGCTGGATGTCATCACCTCGGCGCCCAGCTCCACCAGGCGCGCGCGGATGCTGCTCTCGCGGATAACCTGGATCAGCGCCGCGTTGAGCTTGTCCACATGAGGCGCCGACATGGTCGAAGGCACCACCACGCCCTGGTAGGTGCCGGACTCGAAGTTCGGCACCCCCTGCTCGGCCAGCGTCGGCACGTTGCCGATCACCGCCATGCGCGTGCGCTTGGACACGCCGATGATCTTGAGCTTGCCCGCCTGCACCAGCGGATAGGTGGCCACCATGCCGTTGAGCAGCATCTGCGTGTTGCCGGCCACGGTGTCGTTGATGGCGGCGGCGCCGCCCCGGTAAGGCACATGCTGCCACTTCATACCGGTGCCCAGCGCAATGTCCACGATGCCCAGGTGGTTGGGCGTGCCGCTTCCGGACGAGGCGGCGTTGAGCCGTTGCTTTTGCGACAGCGCCGCCAGTTCCTTGACGTTGCTGGCTGGCACCGAGGGATGCACCACCAGCAGGTGCGGCGAGTAGGCCAGCATCGTCACGCCCTTGAGCTGCTCGGGCTTGAAGGGCATGTCCTTGCTGACCAGCGGGCTGACGGCCAGCGCGCCCAGGTCCGACAGCAGCATCGTGTGGCCGTCGGTCGCGTTGGCCACCGCCCCGGCGCCCACGTTGCCCGAGGCACCGGTCTTGTTCTCCACCACCACCGGCTGGCCCAGCAGATCGGACAGCGGCTTGGAAATCAGGCGCGAGATCACGTCCGACGTACCCCCGGCCGCGAACGGCACGACGATGCGCAGCGCCTGGCTGGGCCAGGCGGGGCCGGCCGCGCGCGCCAGCGCGGGCAGCAGCCCCGGCGCGGCGGCCACGCCAGCGGCGGCCGAGCGCGCCAGCCAGCGGCGGCGCGACAGGGAGGTGGTGGTGGCTTCAGTCAATCGAAATCCCCTTCTCTTGGATGATCTTGGCGTAGCGCTTGCGATCGTTGTCGATCAGCGCCTGCAGCTCGGCGGGCGTGGACGAACGCGCGATCGCGCCCTGATCGACCAGCGCCTTGCGCGTGCTTTCGTCGGCCAGCACGGCCTTCACGTCGGCGGCAATCTTGTCGGTCAGCTCCCTGGGCAGGCCCGCAGGCCCCAGCAGCGCCAGCCAGGAGCCGGAATCAAAGCCCGGCAGCCCGCTCTCGGCCACCGTGGGCACGTCGGGGCTGGTGGCCGAGCGCGTCGTCGTGGTGACCGCCAGCGCCCGCAGCTTGCCCGCCTTCACGTGGCCGATGGATTCCAGCACCGAGGCGAACAGCAGATCCACATGGCCGGCGATCAGATCGCCCATGGCCGCGCCGCCCCCTTTGTAGGGCACGTGCAGCAGCCTGGTTCCGCTCAGCGACTGGAAAATCTCGGCCGACAGGTGCGGCGAGCCGCCGTTGCCAGAACTGGCGTAGGTGATCTTGCCCGGCTCCTTGCGCGCCAGCGCCACCAGCTCAGCCATGTTGCGTGCCGGCAGCTTGGTGTGCGTGAGCACGAAGAAGGGCAGCTCGGCGATCAGCGAAATGGGCGTGAACGCGGTGTCGGGGTTGTACGGCAGCTTCTTGTATAGCGCCGGATTGATTGACTGCGTGCCCACGTTGCCCACCAGCAGCGTGTAGCCATCGGGCTTGGCGCGAACCACAGCCTCCACTCCGACGATGCCGCCCGCGCCGGTCTTGTTCTCCACCACCACCGACTGCCCCCAACGCGCCGTCAGCTTCTGCGCCAGCAGCCGCGCGCCCAGGTCCGTGCCGCCGCCCGGGGTAAAAGGCACGACGATGCTCACCGGTTTGGTGGGCCAGGCCGGCGCCTGCGCGGCCGCCGGGGCTGACAGGCTGGCGGCCATCAATCCGGTGGCGAGCCACGACAACGCCTTGAACACGCGCGAAAAACGGCTCGGCAACGGCATGCTTGTCTCCTTGTGTGCTGCGGGACTGTACCCCGCCCCAGCGCTGCCAGATGCAGGAACAACCCTGTAGGTGAGTCCACTCAAATGCTATCGTAGTTATAGCTGCCTGTGGTTATCTGGTATGAATAATTGGCCAATCGATGGCTAACTTTTGGCCTGACGACGCCCGAAAACAGGCTCCTGCGTGAAGATTTGTAGAACCATCTACATAAAATGTAGAAACATCTACAAAAATTGTGTTTTGCAACCTTGAGAAGATCAAAAAAGAGCCATTTTTCATTACGAAATTGGCCTCAATATCAATAAACACAACCACAAGCAGCTATCATTTTTAAGTCATTCTCGGGCGCTGCGTCGCCCTCACGGTGGGGATTCCCAGCCCCCACCCAGCGCCTGGTGCAGGCCTGGAGAAGGCCGAGAGCCTCAAGAGCGAGGTGCGCGACATCCTGCCGCGCATCCAGGCGGTGACGCGGCCGACGGACCGCTTAGAACCCACGACGGTGAAGCGGCATTTCCGCATCGCTGCGTCGGACTACTTTGGCTCGGCCGCCATGCCGCGCCTGGTGGCCGATCTGGCACAGGTGCCGTTCCAGGACGAGTGGGCGTGCATCGCGTGGACAGAGAACACCCGTTTGAGCAAGCGCCTGGGCCGCGAGCAGTTCCGCTCGCTGGAGCATGTGGTCAAGCGCGAGAACCACCCGGCCTTTCCGCCGTTGGACAAATTGGCGCTGGATCGCGCCGGCCTGGCGCGCAAGGTGGGCGTGAGCTTGCCGCAGTATGTGTCGCTGCCGCTGGCGGTGGTCGGCACCGATCGGATCGCCACGATCCAGGGCCGCCTGGCCCAGCAGGCGGCGCGTTCGCTGCCCTTGCGGATATTCAAGTGCCCGGTCGCAATCCCAGCGCTTCACGAGTCGATGCAGTGGCACACGATGCGCGAGACAGACCGCGGCCACGAATGGATGCGCCGCCGCGTGGCGGCGATCTGCGGCGAATCAGCCGGCGTTGCCAGCCGCCTGCCATGAGCCGCCAGCGGCGATCAGCACGAAAGCGATCCGTGCCGGCTTGCCCGAGCGATTGGCCCAGGCATGGCGGGTGCCGCGCTGGATCAGCACGTCGCCGGCACGCAGCACGGTCTCCCCGGTGTCCATGATGGCCACCAGCTCGCCCTCCAGCATGATCGCGTAGTCCACCGACTCGGTGCGGTGCATGCCGGGATGCTCGCCAGGCTTGGGCTGGTGCTGGGCGTCGCGGTACATGGAGCCGAAGGTGGCGGCCAGCGCGCGTTGCAACTGGGCCGGATCGGTGGGCTCGGGCGGGAAGTCGATGATGCGCAGCACCGTGCCGCCTGCGGGCGGCGAGACGCCCTGATGCTCGGCAATCGTGTCGGGCGCGCCAACGGCCGAGGCGCCCCGGGGCCAGGGCATGGGTCAGCGCGGCG
>DAIOSZ010000014.1:13123-16144 GCA_036752305.1 Burkholderiaceae bacterium | reverse complement strand
CCGAGGGCGCGGCGGCGGTGCGCCAGAGATTGGCCCGGCGGTAGCCCGGACGCTCGGCCACCTGTCGGACGGCGGGTGAAGCGCCGTCCTCGGCGATGAAAGAGCGGCCTTGCGCGTCGTCGGCCGTGAGCACGCGGCGGATGGGTGGCAGATGTTCCATGGGAGTCTAGGCTTTCTATCGATCCAGCTTGACCGATTTGAGCAATTCTCCCTTGGATTTGGCGTCTGCCTGCAAGCGGGCACCGAACTGCGCCCGGTCCAGAAAGTCGGTTTGCCAGTTTGGCGCAGCCTGCCGGCAGGGAGCACTATCCCAGGTCCCGCGCGGCCAATCGTTCCCGGACGAGCGGCCACGCATCGGGATTTACCAGTCGCGCGGGGCGTTGCCCGGTGGTGAGCAAATCGACGATTTGCGTGGCGGCCAGCGTGGCGTTGTTGCGCCGTGCTTCCTGCTTGACCATTCTTCCATCCATCGCCGTGGCCGAGGATCTGCGCGCGCGCCGGTTATCCGGCGCGCCGCTGATGCAGCCGGAGATTACCCGCAGCATCGTCCTTGGCCTGCCGGGCAACCGCGCCACCGGGCCGCATGTGCGTCGAGCCGTCGAGGTGATGCTCGCCACCACCCGGGAAGTCGTCGCATCCGGCTCCTGGCTGGAAGGGCGCTGGCTGGGCGATTGAACCTAGAAACCGCAGTTGACCGCTACCAGCGACCAGAAAATCCCATATGAATCAGTGCCGCATGGGCTTCAACGGGAGTCACCCACCGGGTGACAGCGCTACGCGCCCGATCGCACCACGCTGGGCGCGCCATGCGGCGTTGCTCGTCCTTGCAGGCAGTAGCCTGCCGCGTCCTCGCGCCTTGCCTGGCGCCCCCAACGTGGCACGCTCGGACGCGTCCAACTGCGGTTTCTAGGTTGAACGGCCATGGCTACCCGCTATGCTGCGAGTAGCGCCATCCCCCGGATAGACCGCTCACCCATGGACTCCCCCGCCCAATTCGCCTTGATCGCCGGCGGCTCACTGACGGCGCTCGCCTCCCTGGCGCATCTCGCCTGCATCTGGATCGGTGGGCCGGCCTACCGGTTCATGGGCGCGGGCGAAGCCGTCGCACGGGCGGCCGAGGCGGGCCAGTGGCGACCGGTGATCCTGACGCTGGCCGTGGCCTTGGTGCTCGCGTTGTGGGCGCTGTACGCCTTTTCCGCGCTGGGGCTGGCGCCCGGATTGCCACTTACCCGCATCGCCTTGTGGGTCATCGGCCTGGTTTATCTGGCCCGCGCCGTGGTTTTCCCTTTGCTCAAGCCGCTGTTTCCCGACAACTCAACGGCGTTCTGGCTGCTGTCGTCGGGTATTTGCCTGATCCTGGGGCTGCTCTATGCGTTTGGGGCTTGGCGGCTTGAGCCCGACGCGTCTCGTGGATCATGAAAAACGATAGCGCCTTGTGGCCTGTTTCAAATGCTTTCGAGTCGAAATGAGCACAAGAAAACGCCCGAAAACCGTGACATTTCCGCTGAGGAGCCTCTCAAGGGCCTGGCGCGCCCCAAGCAGGGCATTTTTGAGGGCTCAACAGGCCAGCGCGGCAGAAAACATCACCACGGGCAGCTACTGAAAAGATAGCGCTTTTTCAGGCCGACGCCATGCGCCGCGTGCTGGCTGCGTCGAACAGGTGCGCCTGCCAGGCTCCACGCTCAGGTAGACCATCTGGTCAGGCGCGGCGCTGGTGCGGCCGTGCATGACGAGCACCAGCGACTGACCGCCAATTTCCAGCACGAGCTCGGTTTCGGCGCCGGTCGGCTCGACCACCACCACGCGCGCCGGTATGCCGCCTTGCGCGGGCGGGCTGACCGACAGATGCAGGTCGCTGGGGCGCACGCCAAAGAGCACGGCCTGCCCGTCGTTGCCCCCGCTGGCCCCGCTGACCGGCCAGTGCGGGCCGAGCGCCTGCACGTAGCTGCCCTCGGCGCCGGCGCGCAGCGTGCCTTCGAACACGTTCATGGCCGGCGAGCCAATGAATTCGGCCACGAAGCGGTTGCCCGGGCGGTCGTAGAGTTCCAGCGGCGTGCCGATCTGCTCGACGATGCCGTCGTGCATGACGACGATGCGGTCGGCCATCGTCATGGCCTCGATCTGGTCGTGCGTGACGTAGACGGTGGTGGTTTTCAGGCGCTGGTGCAGCGCCTTGATCTCGGCGCGCATGGCCACGCGCAACTTGGCGTCGAGGTTGGACAGCGGCTCGTCGAACAGGAACACCTTGGGGTCGCGAACGATGGCGCGGCCCATGGCCACGCGCTGGCGCTGGCCCCCGGAGAGCTCGCGCGGGTAGCGGTCGAGCAGCTTGTCGAGGTTGAGAATGCGCGCGGCCTCGTTGACGCGCCTGGTGGTCTCGCCGGCGTCGGCCTTGCGCAGGCGCAGCGAGAAGCCCATGTTCTCGCGCACCGTCATGTGCGGGTAGAGCGCGTAGCTCTGGAACACCATCGCGATGTCGCGGTCCTTGGAGTCCAGATCGTTGATCACGCGGCCGTCGATGGCGATTTCGCCGCCGCTGATTTCCTCCAGCCCGGCCAGCATGCGCAGCAACGTCGACTTGCCGCAGCCCGAGGGCCCGACCAGCACGACGAATTCGCCGTCGGCGATGTCGAACGAAATGCCGTGGATGATGTCGGTCTTGCCGTAGGACTTCTTGACGCCGCGAAAAGATACGGATGCCATGTTGCTTCTTGGTTAACTCTTGACGGCGCCCGCCGTGATGCCCGACACCATGTAGCGCTTGAAGGCGTAGTAGATCGCCGCTGGGGGAATCGCATAGACCAGGCCGGTGGCCATCAGCAGTTCCCAAGGCGAATCGTCAGCGGCCAGGAAGTTGCCCAGGGCCACGGCCAGCGTCAGGTCGGTCTCTTTTGACAGCAGCAGAAAGCCATAGAGATATTCGTTCCAGGCCAGCAGCAGCGCATAGGTGCCCACGGCCACCAGCGAAGGCACCATCAGCGGCAGGGACACCAGGCGAAACAGCTGCAGCCGCGCGGCGCC
>DAIOSZ010000014.1:0-13113 GCA_036752305.1 Burkholderiaceae bacterium | reverse complement strand
GAGCACCCAGATGCAGTAGGGCGAGGCAATCGTCACCATCGCCAGGATCAGCGACCAGCGGTTGTTCAGCAGCCCATAGTTGGCCATCGTCTTGTACATCGGCACGGCCAGAAAGGCCGCCGGGATGAAGTAGGTGAACAGCGCCATGTTGAGCACCGCCCGCCCGCCCTTGACCTGCAGGCGGCTGATGGCGAACGCGGCGCAGGTGGCGATGAACAGCGTGATCAGTCCCGCCGACACCGCGATCAGCAGCGAATTGCCCAGTTGCAGCCAGAAGTGGTTGAGGTAGAAGTGCTTCTGTTCGAACACCGTCGAGAAGTTCTGCAGCGTGGGCTCCTGCGGCCACAGGCGCCCGCTGGTGGCCTTGTCGCGCGGCGATATGGCAAACAGGAACAGGTGATAAACCGGCAGCACCGTCCACAGGAACACGGGGATGCCAATGAGCAGCAACTGCGCCTCGCGGCTGACCTGCCTCCAACGGATCTTCATTTGGAGAGCCTCTTCATCATCACGTAGACCAGGGGCAGCACGAAGGGCAGCGCGACCACGATGGAGGCCATCGCCAGATCGATCTGGTCCAGCCGCAGATAGCGGATGCCCAGCGTGGCCAGCACATGCGTGAGGTCGGCCGGCCCGCCGCCGGTGAGCAGGTAGACGCTGTTGAAGTCGCCCAGCGTCCAGATCATCGAGAGGATGGTGGACGTGAGGTAGAGCCCCTTCATCGAAGGCCAGGTGATGAAGCGGAATTTCTGCCAGCGGGTGGCGCCGTCCACGCTCGCCGCCTCGTAGTGCTCGGTGGGGATCGCCATGCGCCCGGCCAGGAGGATCAGGGTCCAGAACGGCAGCGACTTCCAGATGTGCATGAGCATCGAGAACATGAACGCCAGCGTGGGGTCGTTCAGCCAGTTCGGCCCATCCAGCCCGGTCATGCGGAAATAGGTCGAATTGATGACGCCCCACTCCGGGTTGAGCATGAAGCGCACCGACAGGATGGTGGGGATTGACGGCACCGCCCACGGCAGGATGAAGATCACCGCCAGGGCCTTGATCCACCAGCGCTCATTGAGAAAAAAGCCCGACAGCGCCAGCGCCACCATCATCTTGACGTTGACCGCCACGACCAGGAAGACAAAGGTGTTGATCACCGTGCGGAAGAACACCGGATCGTTCGCCAGCGCGACGTAGCTCGACGGGTGGCGCGCCAGCCAGAGGCCATAGGCCACCGGATAGAGCACGAAGACGACGAAGATCAGCAGGTAGGGCAGCACCAGCAGACGGCCCCAGCGCGTCCAGGTGCTGCCCGCCTTGCCCGAGGAGACGGGCAGGGCGGTGGTGGCGGCGGCGCTCACGCGCAATCGACCGTCAGGGGATCAATTGGCGGCCACGGTCTTGATGCGCGCGATCATCTCGTCCACCGCGCGCTCGGTCGTCCACTTCTCGGACAGGATGCGGTTCATCGCCTTGGCCCAGACGTTCTCGTTGTTCAGCACGGTGAACTTGTAGTTCTTGGTGAACTCGAACGGGGTGGTGCCGGCCGCGAACTGCGCGTGCACGGCCTGGCGGTGCACGTCAGCTTTCCAGAACGGGCTGGCCTGGCCGCCCTTGGTGACGGGGAACCAGCGGCCTTGTGAGCCCTCGACATAGGGCGTCAGGTTGGCGTCGTCGAGCAGGAAGGCAACGAACTGCTTGGCCGCCGCCTTGTTCTTGGCGCCCTTGAAAATCACGCCGGTCTTCACCGCCGCGCGGTAGACCATCTTGCTGCCGTCGGGCTTGTTGGGAAAGCCCGCGGTGGCGATCTTCTTCTCGTAGTTTTCCTTGGCGGTGGCGCGCTGTGCGTCGGTCAGCGCGGGGTTGTTCATGTCGTCGAGCCACTTGGCGGCGATCGAGATCGTCGCGTTGTGAGTCAGCGCGGTCGTCTTGTTGTGGAACGCGACGTTGTTGTCCGGGTCCTTCCACGCGGTGGACGACGGCGGCGTGCAGCCCTTGTTGTAGACGTAGACGTAGTCGTTCATCGAGTCGATCAGGCCCTTGCGCACCGCCGGGTCATCGACCAGCAGCTTGCCCGAGTCGTTGACCAGCTTGACGTTGTAGGCGTCCATGAACGTCAGGTAGGAGTAGAACGAGTCGCTGGAGTCCACGCCCATGGGGACCCCGGTGCCGAAGGCGCGGTTGCCCGACTTCGGGCGGTAGGCCGGCTGCACCTTCTCGCACCAGAACGTCCAGTAGTCCTTCCAGCCCTTGGGAATGTCGCTTTCCTGGAAACCCGCCTCGGCCAGCATGTCCTTCCAGTACTGGATGTGCATGGTCTGCTGCTTGATCGGGTAGGCGTAGTAGCTGCGCTTTTGCGCGGCGTTGTTGTAGAGGAACGTGGTGGACAGCGCCTGCGGCTCGAACTTGTTGCGCAGCGGGTCGATGATGCTGGAGACATCCTCCAGCTTGTCCTCGTGCGCCCACTTGGCGGTCACCTGGAAGTCGAACACGTCGCCATAGGCCACGTCGGGCGGGTTGCCGGCGTCCAGCGCGGCGACCGCCTTGGGGATGGCTTCCTGCGGGGCATACAGCGACAGGTCGATCTTGATCTTGGGATACTTGGCCTCGAACTTCTTGATCGCCGCGAACAAGGCATCGTCCTCGCCCTTGTAGAAGCCCTTGGCCCACCACACGGTGAGTTTTTCCTGCGCAAAGGCGGGGGCCGACAGGCCCAGGCTCGCAACCAGCGCGGCGGCAACGGCAACGGTGCGTTTCATTTGAGTGTCTCCTGTAACGTTGTGAAAGGCTCGCGCGGCCATACTTGCCGCCGTCGAAAGGCACCGTATCGTACGTAAGACGCCCTACGGTCAACCGCGTACTTACCCCAGGGGCCTGTCAGCCCCGCGACTCAGGCGCTCAGGTCCGGCACTCGGGTACCGGCGTCTTGTACGGCTGCCCGCCGAAGAGCGCCTTGAGGTTGTCCACCGCCAGATCGGCCATGGCGTTGCGCGTCTGCACCGTCGCGCTGCCGATGTGCGGCGTGAGCACCACCTGCGGCATGTCGATCAGCGCTCGAGGCACCTGCGGCTCGTTCTCAAACACGTCCAGGCCCGCGCCGGCGATCACGCCGCGTTGCAACGCATCCACCAGCGCCGCCTCGTCGGCCACCGAGCCACGCGCCACGTTGATGAAGATGCCCTTTTGGCCCAACGCCGCCAGCACCTCGGCATTGACCAGCTTGCGCGTGGCGGCTCCGCCGGGCGTGATGGCGACGAGAAAATCGCTGGCCGCGGCCAGGCTCACCGCGCTGGGGTGGTAGGCGTAGGGCAACTCCAGGCGCGGCGTGCGCGTGTGATAGGCCACGGACATGTCGAACGCCAGCGCCCGCTTGGCAATCGCCTGCCCGATGCGCCCCATGCCCAGCAAGCCCAGGCGCGCGCCGCTCATCTTGCGCGCCAGCGGGAACGCGCCCTGGGGCCACAGGCCCGCGCGCACGTGGCGGTCGGCGGCCGGAATCTGCCGCGCGGTGGCCAGCATCAACGCCAGCGCGGTGTCGGCCACCTCGTCGTTGAGCACGTCCGGCGTGTGCGTGACGGTGATGCCGCGCGCCTTGGCGGCGGCCACGTCCACGCCGTCGTAGCCCACACCCATCACCGAGATCAGCTCCAGCTTGGGCAACTGGTCCATGAACTCGGCCGGCACCTTGCTTTCGCCGCCCGCCGCCAGCGCGCGCACCTCGGGCGCCAGGCGCTGGAACAAGGCGGCATCGTTCAGGTGCGGGCGGTCGTGGAACTCGAAGAACTCGTTGAGTCGGCTGGTGTACAGCGCATTGAGCGGGGTGTTGGAAATGACGATGGGGCGGCTCATGGGGTTTGCTCAGGTTGGACAGGAGGACGCCCTACGATAGCATCGACCAGACCTTCCAACGCCGGCCCGCCGGGCAACTGCCATGAGTGATACCCCCAAGAAACGCGACCCCAAAACCCTGCGCAGCCAGCAATGGTTCGGCCGCCAGGACCGTGACGGCTTTGCCTACCGCAGCTGGGTCAAGGGCAAGGGCGTGCCGCACGACCAGTTCGACGGACGGCCGGTCATCGGCATCTGCAACACCTTCAGTGAACTCACGCCCTGCAACAGCCACTTTCGCACGCTGGCCGAACAGGTGAAGATCGGCGTCTACGAGGCGGGCGGTTTCCCGCTCGAATTCCCGGTCATGAGCCTGGGCGAGACGCTGCTGCGCCCCACCGCCATGCTCTACCGCAACCTGGCCAGCATGGATGTGGAAGAAAGCATTCGCGGCAACCCGGTCGATGGCGTGGTGCTGCTGATGGGCTGCGACAAGACCACGCCCAGTCTGCTGATGGGCGCGGCCAGCGCCGGGCTGCCCACCATCGGCGTTTCCGGCGGGCCGATGCTCAACGGCAAGTGGCGCGGCCAGGAGCTTGGCTCGGGCACCGGCGTGTGGAGCATGAGCGAGCAGGTGCGCGCCGGCACGCTGAAGCTGCAAGACTTTTTCGAGGCCGAAAGCTGCATGCACCGCAGCCACGGCCACTGCATGACGATGGGCACCGCCAGCACCATGGCCAGCATGGTCGAGGCGCTGGGCATCGGCCTGCCGGGCAATGCCGCCTACCCGGCGGTCGATGGCCGGCGCAACGTGCTGGCGCGCAACGCCGGGCGGCGCATCGTCGAGATGGTGCACAGCGACCAGACCATCGGCCAGGTGCTCACGCGCGAAGCCTTCGAGAACGCCATTCGAACCCTGGCCGCCATTGGCGGCAGCACCAACGCCGTGATCCACCTCATCGCCATTGCCGGGCGCCTGGGCCTGAAGCTCACCGTGGACGACTTCGAGCGCCTGGGCAGCGAACTGCCCTGTCTGCTGAACCTGCAGCCCAGCGGCGAGCATTTGATGGAAGACTTCTGCTACGCCGGCGGCCTGCCGGTCGTGATGAAGGAAATCCAGCACCTGCTGCACCGCGACATCGTCACCGTGAGCGGCAAGACCGTGGGCGAGAACATCGCCAGCGCCGAGAACTACGACCCGCGCGTCATCAAGCCCTTTGGCGCGCCGTTCAAGGAAAAAGCCGGCATCGCCATTCTGCGCGGCAACCTGGCGCCGCGCGGCGCCGTCATCAAGCCCAGCGCCGCCACCCCCGGCCTGATGGTGCACAAGGGCCGCGCCGTGGTGTTTGAGAACAGCGACGACTTTCACACGCGCATCGACGACGAGAACCTCGACGTGGACGAAACCTGCATCCTGGTGCTCAAGAACTGCGGCCCCAAGGGCTACCCCGGCATGGCCGAGGTGGGCAACATGCCGCTGCCGCCCAAGGTGCTGAAGAAGGGCATCACCGACATGGTGCGCATCAGCGACGCGCGCATGAGCGGCACCGCCTACGGCACCGTGGTGCTGCACACCTGTCCCGAGGCCGCCGCCGGCGGCCCGCTGGCCGTGGTGCAAAACGGCGACCTGATCGAGCTGAACGTGCCCGAACGCCGCCTGCACCTGTGCATCAGCGACGACGAGCTGGCCGCGCGGCTCCAGCGGTGGCAGCCGCCGAAACCGGCGATGGACTCGGGTTACTGGAAGCTCTACATCGACCACGTGCTGCAGGCCGATCAGGGCGCCGATCTGGACTTTCTCGTCGGCCAACGCGGCGCGGCCGTGCCCAAAGATAACCATTGACCCCCCCCGAAGCGCCTGCGGCGCCTCCCCCCCGGGGGGGCGGCCGCGCTTTCCCTGCGGAGCAGGGAAAGGCGGCTGCTTGCACTTGTGCTTGCGTGCGCGTTTGGTTGGTCGGTGGGGCGGCTGCGTCGGGTCTGTGCGTCGGGGGATCGGGCTGCTTGCTTGGTTTTTTAAGGAGTTGATATGCGGATATTGGTCACGGGTGGGGCGGGGTTTGTGGGGGCGCGGCTGGCGCGGGCGTTGCTTGCGCGGGGGGCGTTGAGCGGGCGGGCGATCGGGGAGCTGGTGATTGCGGATCAGTTTCCCGCGCCGGCCGATCTGGCGCAGCACCCGAGCGTGCGCGTGCACGTGGGGCCGATGCTGGAGCAGCTCGCGCTGTTCGCCAGCGGCTTTGACAGCGTGTTCCACCTCGCGTCGGCGGTGTCCGGCGAATGCGAGCTGGATTTCGACCTGGGCCTGCGCTCCAACCTTGACAGCACGCGCTGCCTGCTGGAAGGCCTTCGCCAGGCCCACGCGGCCACCGGCCAGGTGGCGCGGATGGTGTTTTCCAGCTCGGTGGCGGTGTACGGCCCCAATCCGCCCGCGCCGCTGCCCGACTGGGTGGACGACGGACAGCTGCCCTCGCCGCAGACCTCCTACGGCGCGCACAAGCTGATGTGCGAGTACCTGCTGGCCGACTACAGCCGCAAGGGCTACATCGACGGCCGCTCGGCCCGGCTGATGACGGTCACGGTGCGGCCGGGCAAGCCCAACGGCGCGGCCTCGGGCTTCTTCAGCGGCATCATCCGCGAGCCGCTGGCGGGCATCGAGGCGGTCTGCCCGGTCGATGCCAGCGTCTCGCACTGCATGGCCTCGCCCGACAACACGGTGGCCGCGCTGATCGCCATTCACGAGGCGTCGCGCGAGGCGCTGGGCGGGCGCTACGGCATCAACCTGCCTTCGGTGCGGGTGACGGTGGGCGAGATGCTCCAGGCGCTGGAGCAGGTGGCCGGCCCGCGCGTGCGCGCGCGTGTGCGCTTCGAGCGCGACGAGCGCATCGCCGGCATCGTCAACGACTGGGCGCGCGGCGCGCGCTTTGGCCGCGCGCAGGCGCTGGGTCTGCGCGCCGACGCTTCGTTCGCCGCCATCATCGAGCAGTACATCGCCGACTGCCGCCGCACGGGCAACACCGCCGCGCTGCGCGGCCTGGACGGCTGAGCCGGGATGCCGCGCCGGGCATAGGGCGAAAAACGCTACTGTAACTGTAGCTGCCCATGGTCGTTTTTATTGGGATTGATGCCAAAATGATGCCTGAAAATAGCCCCTGAACGCCTCTTGACCGGGTTTTTTAAGGTAATTTTGTTGATGTTGTAACAAAATTGTAGATGTTGCTACAAAAACTGGCGTCAGCAAGCCCAATTTTTAGCATCGAATCGGCATTTTTACCAATAAACACAACCACGGGCAGCTACATTTTCAGGAGTTCACGCGCGGAGCGTGCGGCGCGCTGCCAGGGCGTTTTCTCAATCCAGAGGCCAGGGTATGCCGGGCGTGGGCCTGGATGCGGCTGGGGTGTCGCGGCCTGCGGGCTCGGCTTCCCCGGGTGTCGGCGCGCTGCGCGTGGGTGCCTCGCGCCACCAGGGCGTGGGCGGCAGCGCCAGCGCGGGCTCCACCGCCTGGCCCAGGCGCGGCAGCAGCAGCTGTGCGCGTGCCGGGCCGGCGGCGGCCAGCAGGCGCTCCACCGGATCGTCCCAGGCGTGCGTGGACAGCGTGAACGTGCCCCAGTGCACCGGCAGAAAGGCGCCGCCGCCCAGCAGCGCATGCGCCTTGAGGGCGTTGTCCGGGCCGAGGTGAATCTCGCCCCAGGCCGGGTGGAAGGCGCCGACTTCCAGCATCACCAGATCGAACGGCCCCAGGCGCTGGCGGATCAGGTTGTACTCGCTGGTCAGGCCGGTATCGCCGCTGAAGAACACCGCGTGATCGGGCGAGCGGATCACCATCGACGACCACAGCGTGGCGTTGCGGTCCTTCAGCCCCCGCCCCGAGAAGTGCTGCGAAGGCGCCGCCGTGACCGACAGGCCGGTGCCCGGCAGATCGAAGCGCTCCCACCAGTCGAGTTCATGGATGCGCTCGGGCGCGATGCCCCAGGCTTGCAGGTGCGCGCCCACGCCCAGCGAGGTGACGAAATGCACCGGCGTCTTGGCCAGCGCGCGGATGGTCGGAAAGTCCAGGTGGTCGTAGTGGTCGTGCGAGATCACCACCAGGTCGATGGGCGGCAGATCGCGCAGCCGCACCGGCACCGGCTGAAAGCGCTTGGGGCCCGCCAGCCGCAGCGGCGAGGCGCGCTGGCCCCAGACCGGGTCGGTGAGCACGCGCCAGCCCTGCATCTCCAGCAGCACCGTCGAATGGCCCAGCCAGGTGGCGCGCAGTCCGGTGGTCCCTGGCCGGCTCCACTGTGGGCGCGGGTCGTCGGCGGGCAGCGGGCGTGTGGGCACGCGGCGCTCGCCGCCCCAGAGGAAGTCGGCCAGCGTCGGCATGGCGGCGCTGGGGTCGCGCAGGCCGGGGTCGATGGGATGCAGGTTGCGAAAGCCGCCGTCGCGCCAGCGCGGCGATCCGCGCATGCGCTCCAGGCGGGCGCCTTCGGCGCGTTTGCCCATGGATTTCATGGGGGCCAGTTTGCACCAAGTCCGGCGAAATCAAGGCCCGGCCCGGGCCGGGCCTAGCCCGCGAGCTGCTCGGCCCGCTGGGCGATGGCTTGCGCATCCACGCTAAAAAACCGCCGCAGCGCCGCCCGCGTGTCGCTGCGGCCAAATCCGTCGGTGCCCAGCGTGGCGCAGCGGCGGCCCTCGGGCAGGTAGGCGCGCACCATCTCGGGCAGCGCGCGCACGTAGTCGCTGGCCGCGACGATGGGCCCGCGCGTGTGTGCCAGCAGTTGCGCGAGGTAGGGCTCGCCGCCCTGCGCTTCGCAGCGCTGGCCGTCGCGCGCCAGCTCGCTCCAGCTCGTCACGCTCACGACCTCGGCGCGCCAGCCGTCGGCGGCGAGCTGTTCGGCGGCCTGGATGGCCTCGGTGACGATGGCGCCCGAGGCCATCAGCGTCACCGCGCGTTCGCCCGCGCCAAACACGCCCAGCCGGTAGGCGCCGCGCAGCACGCCGTCGGCGGCGCCTTCGGGCAGGTCGCGCTGGGCGTAGTTCTCGTTCATCAGCGTGACGTAATAGAAAACGTCTTTCTGTTCTTCCAGCATGTCGCGCATGCCGGCGTCGAGGATGACCGCCAGTTCCGACGCAAAGGCCGGGTCGTAGCACCGGCAGTTGGGCACGGTGGCGGCCACCAGGTGGCTGGAGCCGTCCTGGTGCTGCAGGCCCTCGCCGCCCAGCGTGGTGCGGCCCGAGGTGGCGCCCAGCAGGAAGCCGCGCGCGCGCTGGTCTGCGGCGGCCCAGATGGCGTCGCCCACGCGCTGGAAGCCGAACATCGAGTAGTAGATATAGAACGGCAGCATGGCCAGGCCGTGCACGCTGTAGCTGGTGGCCGCGGCGGTCCAACTGGCAATGGCGCCGGCCTCGCTGATGCCTTCTTCCAGAATCTGCCCGTCCAGCGCCTCGCGGTAGGAGAGCACCGAGCCGATGTCCTCGGGCGCGTAGCGCTGGCCCACGCTGGAGTAGATGCCCACCTGCTTGAACAGGTTGGCCATGCCGAAGGTGCGCGCCTCGTCGGCCACGATGGGCACGATGCGCGGCCCCAGCGTGGCGTCCTTGAGCAGGCCGCCGAGCATGCGCACGAAAGCCATCGTGGTGCTCATTTCCTTGGACTCGGCCTTGAGCGCGAACTGCGCGTAGCGCTCCAGCGCGGGCACGGCCAGGCGCTCGCAGGCGGTGTGGCGCGCCGGCAGCGCGCCGCCCAGGCGCTCGCGGCGCTGGCGCAGGTAGACCATCTCGGGGCTGTCCTCGGCAGGCTTGACGAAGGCCAGCGACTGCGCCTGTTCGTCCGACAGCGGCAGGTTGAAGCGGTTGCGGTACTCGATGAGGTCTTGCGCGTCGAGCTTCTTCTGGCTGTGCGTGGTCATGCGGCCCTGGCCCGCGCTGCCCATGCCGTAGCCCTTCTTGGTGTGCGCGAGCACGACCACCGGCTGCCCGCGGTGCGCGGCGGCGGCGGCGTAGGCGGCGTGGATTTTCACCAGGTCGTGGCCGCCGCGCTTGAGGCGGTCGATCTGCTCGTCCGTCATGCCCTGCGCCAGGCGGGCCAGTTGCGGGTTCTGGCCGAAGAAATGCTCGCGGTTGAAGCGCCCGTCCTTGGCCGCGAAGGTCTGCATCTGCCCGTCCACGGTGTCGGCCAGCGCGCGCAGCAGCGCGCCGTCGGCATCGCGGGCGAACAGGCCGTCCCAGTCGCTGCCCCAGACGAGTTTGATCACGTGCCAGCCCGCCCCGGCGAACAGGCGCTCCAGTTCGTCGATGATGCGGCCGTTGCCGCGCACCGGTCCGTCCAGGCGCTGCAGGTTGCAGTTGACCACCCAGATCAGGTTGTCCAGCCGCTCGCGCGCGGCCAGCGTGAGCGCGCTCATGCTCTCGGGCTCGTCCATCTCGCCGTCGCCAAACACGCCCCAGACCTTGCGGCCGGCGCAATCGAGCAGGCCGCGGTGCGTGAGGTAGCGCATGAAGCGCGCGTGGTAGATCGAACTGATCGGCCCCAGGCCCATGGAGCCCGTGGGGAATTGCCAGAAATCGGGCATCAGCCAGGGGTGCGGGTAGCTCGACAACCCGCGCGCACCCGCGCCGGGGGCGCTGATCTCCTGGCGGTAGGGGGCCCGGTCGTCCGCCGAGAGCCGCCCTTCGAGAAAGGCGCGCGCGTACACGCCCGGCGCGCTGTGCGGCTGGAAGAACACCAGGTCTTCGCGCTGCGGGCCGCCGCGCGCGCGAAAGAAATGGTTGAAGCCGGTCTCGAACAGGTCCGCCGCGCTGGCGTAGCTGGCGATGTGGCCGCCCAGTTCGCCGTAGGCCTGGTTGGCGCGCACCACCATGGCCAGCGCGTTCCAGCGCATCAGCGCGCACAGGCGCTCTTCCAGCGCCAGGTCGCCGGGGTAGTCGGGCTGCGCGTCGGCCGCCACGGTGTTGACGTAGGGCGTGTTCAGATCAGGCTGCCAGCCGATGGCCGCCTGCCGGGCCAGGCGCGCCAGTTCATCGAGCATGAAGCGCGCCCGCGGCGCGCCTTGCGACTGAACCAGCGCGGCAAAGGCTTCGCGCCACTCGGCGGTTTCGGCGGGATCGGCGTCGTGGCCGGGGTCGGCCAGGGACTGAATGAAGGGAGGAAGGCTCGGTGCGTTCATGTCTGAACTGTATGCGGTTCATCACAGAATGTTCTGCCGAACATCTCCATAAAACCATATTTGAAAGCACAAAATGCCGTATAAACATATAAATGCAGCATGAACTCGATTCCATGGATCTGCGCATCCTGCGCCAGTTGCAGGAAGACGGCGCCTTGTCCAACGTGGAGCTGGCGCGCCGCGTCGGCCTGTCGCCATCGCCCTGCCTGGCGCGCGTGAAGGCCTTGCAGGAGCGCGGCGTGATCCGCCGCTACGTGGCGCTGGCCGACGCCGCCCGGCTGGGCCTGGGGCTGAACGTGTTCATCAGCATCAGCCTGAAGACGCAGAGCAAGGAGGCGTTGGCGCGCTTCGAGCAGCGCATCTCGGAGCACGACGAGGTGATGGAGTGCTACCTGATGACGGGCGACTCCGACTACCTCATCCGCGTGGTGGTGACCGACATTGCCGCGCTGGAGCGCTTCATCCTGGAGCAGCTCACGCCCATTCCCGACATCGAGAAAATCCGCTCCAGCTTCGCGCTCAAGCAGGTGCGCTACAAGACGGCCTTGCCCTTGTCGGCGCGCTGATGCGGGGCGGTTAAAGTCCGAAACGAGGTTGTCGCCCCGTGATCCGAGGGCCGCCCCAGCGTGGGTGCGGGACGAAAGCCTGTCGTCAGCGCTTTGCGCGCCAATCCACCCGACCCATTTTTCAGACCGTCAACACCATGTCTTTGCACAACGTCAGCCCCGGCAAGAACCTGCCCGACCAGTTCAACGTGATCATCGAGATCCCGATGAACGCCGATCCCATCAAATATGAAGTGGACAAGGAGACGCACGCCATCTTCGTGGACCGCTTCATGAGCACGTCCATGCACTACCCGACCAACTACGGCTACGTGCCGCGCACCATCTCGGGCGACGGCGACCCGGTGGACGTGCTCGTCGTCACCCCGGTGCCGCTGCTGCCCGGCGTGGTGGTCACCTGCCGCCCTATCGGCGTGCTCAAGATGCAGGACGAGGCCGGCGATGACGCCAAGGTGCTGGCGGTGCCCATTCCCAAGCTGCTGTCGCTCTACGACCGCTGGCAAAAGCCCGAGGACCTCAGCCCCGCGCGCCTGAAGACGATTGCGCACTTTTTCGAGCATTACAAGGACCTCGAACCCGGCAAATGGGTCAAGGTGCTGGGCTGGGAAGGCCCCGAGTCGGCCAAGAAGGAAGTGATGGACGGCGTGGCCACCTACAACAAGGCAAACCCCGCCGCCTGATCGAAGCCCGCCCGCCATGCTGGCGGGGGTATCAAGTGGCGCCGGGTTGATCTAAACCCGGTTGGCGCAAAGGCTTTTTGCACTATATTCCCGGCGTTGGCCAATCGCCGGAGCGCCGTTTCGCGGCACGCGAGGAAGCAACGCAGCGGGGGTTTTCACCACACAGCGGCGTTGCCCCCATTACGTGACGTCAAAACGAGGAGTAACGCTCATGAGCGGAAATGCAGCGCTGATATTGGCGCTGGTGTGTGGCTTGGTGGCCGTGATCTACGGCTTCTGGGCCCGCGGCTGGATCTTGTCGCAGGACGCGGGCAATGCCCGCATGCAGGAGATCTCGGCGGCCATCCAGACCGGCGCGGCGGCCTATCTGGCCCGCCAGTACAAGACCATTGGCATCGTCGGCGTGGTGCTGGCCATCCTCATCGGGTTGTTTCTCGATGGGCAGACGGCGCTGGGCTTCATCATCGGCGCGGTGCTCTCCGGCGCCTGTGGCTTCATCGGCATGAACATCTCGGTGCGCGCCAACGTGCGCACCGCGCAGGCGGCCACCAAGGGCATCGGCCCGGCGCTGGACGTCGCGTTCCGCGGCGGCGCCATCACCGGCATGCTGGTGGTCGGCCTGGGCTTGCTGGGCGTGGCCGGGTTCTACTGGTTCCTCACGGCCAACGCCACCATCACCCCGGCGACCAACCTGGCCAAGCTGCTCAATCCGCTGATCGGCTTTGCCTTTGGCTCCTCGCTCATCTCCATCTTCGCGCGACTGGGCGGCGGCATCTTCACCAAGGGCGCCGACGTGGGCGCCGACCTGGTGGGCAAGGTGGAAGCCGGCATCCCCGAGGATGACCCGCGCAACCCCGCCGTGATCGCCGACAACGTGGGCGACAACGTGGGCGACTGCGCCGGCATGGC
>DAIOSZ010000013.1:0-28802 GCA_036752305.1 Burkholderiaceae bacterium | reverse complement strand
CCGCCCCGGTGCCCGACGCACTGTAGGCGGCGCTGGCCGCGCTCGACCCCGATCAACTCGCGCCGCGCGAAGCACTGGACGCGCTGTACCGACTCAAACGACTTTCCATCCAAGACTGACATGACCTATTGCATCGGCATCAAGCTCAACGCGGGCCTGGTATTCCTTTCCGATTCGCGCACCAACGCGGGTGTGGACCAGATCAGCATGTTTCGAAAAATGATCGTCTACGAGAAGCCCGGGGACCGATTCATGGTGCTGTTGTCAGCGGGCAACCTGAGCATTGCGCAATCGGTGCGCGAGATTTTGCAGATTGAGCAGATTCAGGATTCGGCCGACGCCGACGCGGTGACGATCTGGAACGCGCGCAGCATGTTCGACGCCGCGCGCGTATTGGGGGCCGCGGTACGGCGCGTGCACGAGCGCGATGCCAAGTCGCTGGAAGCGGCGGGCGTGGATTTCAACGTTTCGCTCATTTTCGGTGGACAGATCCACGGTGAGGGCATGCGTCTGTTCCAGGTGTACTCGGCTGGCAATTTCATTGAAGCCACGTCGGAGACGCCGTATTTCCAGATCGGCGAATCCAAATACGGCAAACCGGTACTCGATCGCGTGATCCATCCCAAGATGCCGCTGGACGAGGCAGCCAAATGTGCGCTGGTGTCCATGGATTCGACGCTCAAATCCAACCTATCGGTGGGCCTGCCGCTGGATCTTGTGGTGTACGACGAGGGCTGTTTCGCGACCGAGAAGATTGTCTGCATCGACGAATTCAATCCCTACTTTTTGATGCTGCGCAGCGGTTGGGGGCAAAAGCTGAAGGACGTGTTCGATGCGCTCGACGACCCCGCCTGGAACGGCGAGGCGACCGAGACGCCGCTCATCGTGCCGAATGGTCGGCGCGCGCCACTGCGCAAGATCGGCTCGCCCGAGGAGCGATTGATCTGATGCACGCACCGCGAAACCCGGGGGCCGCTTCGGCTGGCGGCGAAAACCCGTTCATCGTGTTCTCTCACGCCAACAGCTTTCCAGCGGGCACCTATCGCGTGCTGTTCGACGATTTGCGCCGCCGTGGATTCGAACTCAGCGCGGTGGAGCGCTTCGGACACGAGCCGGCCTATCCGGTGACCAACAACTGGCCCCATCTTGTCGAGCAGTTGATCGCCCATGTGCGCTCGCTGCAAGCGGGGAGTCCGCGCAAAGTTTGCCTGGTTGGCCACTCACTCGGAGGATTTCTCAGTCTCATGGCCGCCGCACGGGCGCCGGAACTGGCGGCCTGTGTGCTGCTCATTGATTCCCCTGTGCTTGGTGGGTGGCGCGCCGGCGCGCTTGGCCTGGCCAAGCGGACTCAGCTTGTCGGCTCCATCTCCCCGGGCCGCGTCAGCCGCCACCGCCGGGAGCAGTGGGACAGCCGCAAAGCGGCACTGGAACATTTTCGGCACAAGAAGGCGTTCGCGCGCTGGCAAGGCGAAGTGCTTGAAGACTACATCGCCAGCGGGCTGAGCGACACGAAAGAGGGGAAGTGTCGCCTGTCCTTTGAACGCGAAATCGAAACAGCGATATACAACACCCTGCCGGACAACCTCGACGCCTGGTTGCGCCGCCATCCCCTGCAATGCCCGGTAGGCTTTGTCGGCGGCATCCAATCCGAGGAAATGCGCCGCGTGGGCTTTGCGATGACGGAGCGCCTGGTCAAGGGGCGCGTGATGATGCTGGAGGGTTCGCACCTGTTTCCGATGGAAAAGCCCTTCGCCACCGCGGCGGCGATTGAAGCGAGCTTGCGTGGCATGACGGGCCGTCCCAGTGCTTAGCCCACAACGCCACAGCCACATCTCCCCCCAAAAAAAATGCCCCGCCAAGCCGATCAGGCGAGGCAGGGGCCTTTTGCCGGCTGAGAGTAGCCGTTCGCGGGATCAGGCAACGGTCAATTTGACGCTGGTATCCACTGGGACTTTCTTGGCCAGCGTCAGCGTCAGAACACCGTTTTCGAGTTTGGCGGTAGAAGCTGCGGCATCGATGTCTTGCGCAAGCGCATAGGCCAGCTTGACCTTGCGTTCGGCGCCTTCAACCGTTTCCAGCGCAACGCGGTTCTCGTTGATCGTGATCGACAGCTGCTCGCGCGCCACGCCGGGCAGGTCCAGCGAAAGCGTCCACGCTTTCTCGTCTTGCGTGACGCTGGCGCCGCGACATTGCGGCTGCGCGAAGGAGTTGCTCAGGAAGCGCTCAAAGTTGCCGTCGAACGCGCGAGCGGCGGGACGATGGTACAGAGCAGGAGCGGCGGTGATGAACATGGTGTAAGTCCTCTTTCAAGCACGGGGGGCGCCCGGCGCCCGGTGTGTTCGCGGCTCTCACCCTTGATCGCCGCATGACCCGCAGATAGGCCGCCGCGAGCCACTTTCAAGAGGCTTGGTTGGTGCAATATTTTTTTCGTGAGGCCTTGAATTGGGCGCCCACGCACCCATGGGCGGGTATCAGTGGGCGTAGCCGAGGCAGGCACCCGCATTGGGCCGGCCCTTGCACTCCCTCGTCAGGCGGCGATCGCGCTGAGCGGTGGTTTCACCGGACCCGCTGTCCTTGGCCGGCCGAGCAGATCGGGCATGCGCTTTGCGAGCGGCCTGCGCATCAGCCCCATAGCTGGCAGCAAGCAGCGCGATGGCGGGAAGGGCAAACAGAACGGCTACGCGGCGCATGGCGAGGGCTCCCTATTGGTATGCGTGATTCCAAGGCAAGTTGCCAAGGCCCACTACGATACCGCGCTTTGCCAAACTTGCCTAATGATCATGCGCGCTGCCATTGCCCAGCTTCAAGCCTCCAAGATTCGTGAAGTCGCCAACGCGGGACTCGGCCAACCCGATGTGCTGGCGTTCTGGTTTGGGGAAAGTGACGACGTTACGCCCGCCATTGTCCGGCGTGCTGCCATCGCGTCACTCGAGCGCGGGGAAACCTTCTACGCGCACAACCTCGGTTTGCCAGAATTGCGCGAGGCCATAGCGGACTACATGTCCCGGAGCCATCCGGCGATTGACGCTCGCCGCGTCGCCGTGACATCCGGCGGCGTCAACGCCCTGATGCTGGCCTGCCAGACCTTGCTTGACCCGGGCGATAACGTAGTTTCCATCACGCCGCTGTGGCCGAATCTGACCGCGCAGGCGCTCGTGATGAGCGCCCGGGTTCGCTCCGTTCCCCTGCATCCACGCGCTGGCGCGTGGGCACTCGATCTCGGCCAATTGTTGGCGGCCATCACACCCTCCACTCGCTTACTGATCGTCAACGCCCCCAACAACCCAACGGGGTGGACGCTGACCCGTGCGGAGCAGCAGGCCATCCTGGCTCATTGCCGGCGGACCGGCACGTGGATATTGGCCGATGAAGTCTATGAAAAGCTCTACTACCCTGAACAGGCCGTACCAAACGGATGCGCGCCAAGCTTCCTGGACATCACGGAGCCAGACGACCGCGTGATCGTGGTGCATTCGTTCTCCAAGAGCTTTTTGATGACGGGCTGGCGGCTGGGATGGATGGTGCTCCCACCTGCGTTGATCGACAGCGTGGGCAAGCTCATTGAATTCAATACCTCCTGTGCGCCGGTATTCGTTCAGCGAGGGGCCTTGTCGGCGCTCGAACACGTCGACAGCATCACACCGACCGTCGTCAGCCACCTCCGTCAGTGCCGGGATACCTTGATTCCGCTCTTGCGCGACTTGCCGGGCGTGGAAACCGCGCTGCCCCCAGGAGGCATGTATGCATTTTTGCGTCTTGGCCAGAGCGGCGACTCGCTTGAGCTGGCCAAGCGCTTAGTCAGGGAAGCCGGACTTGGACTGGCGCCCGGAGCGGCTTTCGGCAACGAGGCCGAAGGATGGTTGCGCTGGTGCTTCGCTTCACGCGAATTGTCTCGGTTAGCGGATGGCGCGTCGCGTTTGAAACAATGGATGCATACATTCACCTGATTTTGGATCAAACATATCCGATCGAATGATTTAAACAATATTTTTCGAAAATACTACTTTTATCGATAACTCCTCTATATGTGACAACTTACTCACACTTTTGAAAGAAATCTTAGACAAAATGTTTCAAGCCCATGCCGCAGTGTTACAACTGATCTCATCGGGTTCGTGTTTTGTTTGATTCTTTTATTCATATGAGGTGATCGGAATGTCAAAGCTTCGTAGGGTCGCACTGGCCGCAGCTGTTGTTACGGGTATGAGCGCATCCGTGGCAAATGCGTTTACCGCTGACGCATACACATGGCTGAGCGTCGGCATTTTCAGCCGCTTCAACGTGGTGACGTCGGAGGACTTCACGGCCCTTGCGTCGGATCAGGACTGCGGCTTCGCCGCCGGGCGCGATGTCACGATTCTCGGTGGGTACACGGTTGGAAAAGCCCGCAACTACAAGGTGGGAGACCCCAATAAGCGGGAGATCGCCGCCATCATCGGCCGTGATTTGAATTGGACCGGCTCGGGCACGATCGGTGGTGACGTCTACATCGCCCAGAATTCCAACGTCACCATCTCTCCGAACTCGATGGTGACCCAGCCGGCACCCTACGCGGTGTATCCCCTGACCCCCGCATCGACCATGTTGGCGTTGGATCCTGAAATGTGGGTGGGCTACGCCGGGAGTTCGACGCATACCGGGGGTGTCGCCGGCTACACCAACATGATCCTGACAAACGCCGGTGTCGTGCTGAATCAGGCGTTGGCCACCCCCAGCCTGCCGATGGCCTTCGCGGCGGCCTTCAACGACTACCTTGGCACCATGGGCAATGCCGCACGTTCAGCGCCCGCCAACGGCGTCACGACGGTCAGCGGTTCTACGATTACCTTGGACGGCAAGAACCAGACGCTCAAGGACATGCCGGCTCGCCCGCCGTCCACACCGGTCGGCAACGCCAACCTCGATGGCTCGCTGAACGTCAATCGTCCCGCTGGCGTGCGCACGGTGTACGTATTTGACGTGAACGGTTCGGACATCGGCAACGCCCGCTCGATCCGGCTGGTCAATGCGCCGCTGACCGATGCCACCTACGCGCCTTACGTGGACCCCACCTACGTTGTGGTGCGCGTGCGCGGTTCAGGCACCGTCAACTTTGCCGCCATGGGCATGCAGGACTTCGCCCCTCGCAACACGCGCACGATGTGGCTCTTTGACGACGCGATCACGGGCATCAACATCACCGGCGTCGGCTTTGAAGGCACGATCGTGGCAAAGAATGCCGCGGTTACGGGTGGGGCCGGCCAATTCAACGGTACCATCCTGGCCAAGTCGTTCAACGCCCAGTTGGAAGGCCACTGCGCCCCGTTCGAGAGCTATCTGGACGTCACGAACTGAAGTCGGCCGTTACACCGGCTGCTGAAAAAGCCCCCATCCGGGGGCTTTTTCATTGCAAGCCCTGCTATTTCGACCTTGCAGCCAGCCGCGCCTGGCGATGCTCGGCATCGGCTTCACGCGCCGCGCGCTCCCAAGAAGCAAACTGCTTGGGAGTCTCCAAGGTGATGCGGCCCAGCGCCATTTGCCGAAAGTCGTGAATCAGCCGCTCTGCCGCGACCTGCATGTCCACCCGTCCGCCTCCAGCGAGCGCACCCAGGCGACGGCCTATTGCCGTCAATAAAACCTCATCCTCACACTCGGACATACCCCCTGGCGCCACTCCATAGCGTTCAGTGAGCCGGTCGGGATACGCTCGCTTCAAATAGGCCAAGAGATCCAGCGCCACGGTTTCGTCGTCGTAGGCGTTGCGGCCAATCGACCCTGCCGCCGCAAGGTTCTGGCCACTTTGCGGGACGGCGATCCTTGGCCAAAGCATTCCAGGCGTGTCGTACAGGTAGAAGTCATCGGCGAGCACGATGCGGTCCTCACGGCGCGTGATACCGGCTTCATCACCCGTCTTGGCCGCCTTGCGGCCGACCAAGGTGTTGACAAGGGTGGACTTGCCCGCGTTGGGGACGCCAACAATCAGCACACGCATGGGCTTGGCCAAGCCGCCGCGCCCCGGAGCCAGGTCACGACAAGCGGGAATCAGCCGGCGTGCAGGCGCAGCTTCACTGGCATCAAGCGCCAGGGCGTTCGTCGAGGCGCGTGCCCGATAGTGCTCGAGCCAAGCCTCGGTGCGCACCGGGTCGGCCATATCCTGCTTATTGAGAACCTTGAGCGAAGGCTTGCCGCGCGCAAGTTGGGCGATCAATGGATTGGCACTCGAGCCTGGCAGCCGCGCGTCCAGCAGCTCAATCACCACATCGATACCAGCCTTCAGCCGGGCGGCAATCGCCTGGCGCGTCAGATTCATGTGCCCTGGAAACCACTGGATGCTCATGAATCAACCACGGTCAGCTATCAAAATCAAAGCGTGATCGATGCCACGCTCGGTCGCCAACCAGCGCAGCACCGGCAAGGTGCCCGGAAGAACCGGTGCCACCGCCACGGGCAACTGCTCCCAGGCGAATTGCTGGCCTTCCCTCATATGCAGGTCGCCCTGCCAACGAAAAAGCCGGCAAAAGTGCAGATCGACGAGCGCGTGCGGGTAGTCCACACGCTCCGTCTTCCACCGCTGCACGTCAACCGGGTCCACCGTTATGCCCAATTCCTCGTGCAGTTCGCGCGCGAGCGCCTGCTCAACGGTCTCGCCTGCCTCCAGTTTGCCGCCCGGAAACTCCCAGTATCCGGCGTAAACCTTGCCTTGAGGGCGGGATGTGAGCAGGAACGCTCCATCGACTGGCTGAATCAGCACGCCCACGGCAACAGGAACCACTGGCCGATCCGAGCCTCCTAAGCGCGGCAACGCCGCATCGGCCACGAGGGGCGCAGTGTCAGCGGTCACTCCGGCTTTCCGCCGCGCCCCGCGTAGTCTTGGGCGAACTGCGCGGCGACCCGGCCAGAGCGCGAACCCCGCTCAAGCGCCCAGACCAACGCCTCGGCGCGCGCAGCCTCAATCTGCGCGGCATCCAGCCCGTGCGCCTTGAGCCACTGGGCGACCACCGTGAGGTATTCGTCCTGCGTGAACGGATAGAAACTCACCCAAAGCCCAAAGCGCTCGGAAAGCGAGATCTTCTCCTCGATCACCTCGCCGGGGTGCACCTCGCCGTCCGGCGTGTGCTTGTAGCTCAGGTTGTCCTGCATGTATTCAGGCAGCAGGTGGCGGCGGTTGCTGGTGGCATAGATCAGCACATTGGGACTGGCGGCAGCCACCGAGCCATCAAGAATGGACTTGAGCGCCTTGTAACCGGGCTCGCCCTCCTCAAAACTCAAATCGTCGCAGAAGATGATGAACTTCTCGCTCCGATCGGCCACCAGGTCCACGATGTCGGGCAAGTCCACCATGTCGGCCTTGTCCACTTCGATCAGCCTCAGGCCCTGTTTGGCGTAGGCATGCAAACAGGCCTTGACGAGCGAGGATTTGCCCGTACCCCGTGCCCCCGTGAGCAGCACATTGTTGGCCGGCTTGCCTTGGATGAACTGACGTGTGTTGCGCTGAACACGGCTTTTTTGTGGGTCAATCTCCTTGAGATCGGCCAACCGAATCCTGGCCACGTGGCGCACCGGCTCCAGCACGCCGGAGCCGCCACCCCGACGCCGGTAGCGGAAGGCAATCGACGCCTGCCAATCGGGTTCGGCTAACGGCGCGGGCAGCACGTGTTCCAGACGCCCGACCAACCGCTCCAAGCGCTCCAACAAGGAACCCCAAGGGCCAAAATTTAGAGCATTTTCCAGGTTTTCACCAAACAATCCAACCACGGCCAGCTATCCTTTTTAAAGTTCTCTCAGGACCGGTAGTCGGCATTGATGGACACATAGTCGTGGCTGAAATCGCAGGTCCAGACCGTCTCCACCGCATCGCCGCGGCCAAGGTGCACACGCACCGTGATGTCGCTTTGCTTCATCACCCGCTGGCCATCCGCTTCCTGATAGGCAGGGTTTCGTCCGCCATGCGTGGCAACGTGAACGTCATCAAGAAACAGTTCAATGCGCGTCTGATCCAGATCGGCAATGCCGGCATAGCCCACGGCGGCCAGGATTCGGCCCAGGTTGGGGTCGCTGGCATAGAAAGCCGTCTTGACGAGCGGCGAGTGCGCGATGGCATAGGCCACCTGCAGACATTCGGCTCGGCTGGCGCCCCCCTCCACGCGTACCGCAATGAATTTGCTGGCTCCCTCGCCGTCGCGAACGATGGCATGCGCCAATTGCTGCGCAACCTCCGTGATTGCGTCCTCCAGCAAGCGGCCCTCCACGCTGTCGGCGCCGGCAACAGGGGTATTGCCCGCCTGCGCCGTGGCCACGAGCAAAAAGGAGTCGTTCGTCGAGGTATCACCATCCACGGTGACACGATTGAAGGAACGATCGGCCACGCGCTTGACCAGGCCTGCGAGCAGCGCGGGATCAATGGCGGCATCGGTCGCGATGAATCCGAGCATCGTTGCCATGTTTGGCCGAATCATGCCGGCCCCCTTGGCGATGCCGGTCACGGTAACCGTGGTTCCGCCGAGCGCCACACGACGGCTGGTTGCCTTGGGCACCGTATCGGTGGTCATGATGCCCTGCGCCGCATCCAGCCACGCATCCGCGCGCAAAGCCGCCTGCGCGGCAGGCAACGCGGCAATGATCCGCTCACTCGGCAAGGGCTCCATGATCACGCCGGTGGAAAAAGGCAGCACCTGGCCGACAGGGACGCTCAACTGGCTTGCAACGGCATCGCAGGTCTGGCGCGCGCGCACCAATCCATCGGCACCGGTTCCCGCATTGGCGTTGCCCGTGTTGATGATGAAAGCGCGAACGGATGAGCCCAGCGCGAGCTTCTCCTGACAGATTTGAACAGGCGCCGCGCAAAAGCGGTTGGTCGTGAACACCCCTGCCGCATGGCTTCCCGGCGCAAATTCAAACAGCACCACATCCTTGCGGTGGGCCTTGCGAACTCCCGCCTCGACGACACCGATGCGCACGCCCGGCACGGCCAGCAGTTCCGTGGCCGTGGGAATGGGAAGGTTGACAGGCATGTCGCTCCTTTGCTCAGGCAAGCTTGCCGTGGCACTGTTTGAATTTTTTGCCGCTGCCGCAGGGACAGGGATCGTTGCGGCCGACGCGCATGCCCGCGTAGTCGGGCACGCCCGGCTTGGCGGGCTCGGCCGTGGCCGGGTCGGCATGGGTTTCAGGTTCGCCGCTTTCGGTCGGCGCGGTATAGGTCACATTGCTGAAGTGCTCCGCGCGCTCCTCGATTTCCTCTGCCGCGGCGGCGAGCTGATCAGGCGACTGAACCTGAACCGTCATCAGCACGCGCGTCACGTCGTTCTTCACCGCATCAAGCAACTGACCAAACAGCTCGAAGGCTTCGCGTTTGTATTCCTGCTTGGGCTGCTTTTGCGCGTAGCCGCGCAGGTGGATGCCCTGGCGCAGATAGTCCAGCGCAGCGAGATGCTCGCGCCAGTGCGTGTCCAGGCTTTGCAGCAGAACCACACGGCCAAACTGATTGAACTGCTGCTCACCGATCTGCTGCGACTTGACGTCGTGCGCCGCGTTCGCCGCCGCAACGACGGTGTGCAGCACGTCTTCATCGGTGATTGAGCTGGCCGCCTTGACCTGGCCTTGCAGATCAAGCGTGATCCCCCAATCGGAGGCGAGCACCCGCTCCAGGCCATTCAAATCCCATTGCTCTTCCACCGATTCGGCCGGCACGTATTGATGAACCAGATCGGTGAAGCAGCCTTCGCGCAGCGACGCGAGCTGCGCGGTCAGGCTTTGCGCATCCAGGATGTCGTTGCGCTGCTGGTAGATGACCTTGCGCTGATCGTTTGACACATCGTCGTATTCAAGCAGTTGCTTGCGGACGTCGAAATTGCGTGCCTCGACCTTGCGCTGTGCGCTCTCGATGCTGCGCGTGACGATTCCGGCCTCAATGGCCTCGCCTTCGGGCATCTTCAGGCGATCCATGATGGCGCGCACGCGATCCCCGGCGAAGATGCGCATCAGCGCATCGTCAAGACTCAAATAGAACCGGGAGGAGCCAGGGTCACCCTGGCGGCCGGAGCGTCCGCGCAACTGATTGTCGATGCGGCGACTTTCATGCCGCTCGGTGGCAATGATGCGCAGGCCGCCCAAGGATTTGACTTTTTCGTGATCGATCAGCCAGGCCTCGCGTAACGCTTGCGCCCGCGCCTCGCGCGCCGAGGCATCCAGTGCCTCGTCGGATTCCAGGGCCTGAACCTGCTTTTCTACGTTGCCGCCCAGCACGATGTCGGTGCCACGGCCCGCCATATTGGTGGCGATGGTGATCATGCCCGGGCGTCCCGCCTGCGCCACGATGTCGGCCTCGCGCGCGTGCTGCTTGGCATTGAGCACCTGATGCGGCAGTTTTTCTTTTTCCAGCAGCCCGGAGATGATTTCAGAGTTTTCGATCGACGTCGTACCCACCAGCACCGGCTGGCCGCGATCGTGGCATTCGCGGATGTCATCGATGGCCGCCTTGTACTTCTCGGGCGTGGTTTTGTAGACGCGGTCGAGTTGGTCATCGCGCCGGCTGGGCCTGTTGGGAGGGATGACCACGGTCTCCAGGCCGTAGATTTCCTGGAATTCATAGGCCTCGGTGTCGGCCGTACCCGTCATGCCCGAAAGCTTGCCGTACAGGCGAAAGTAGTTCTGGAACGTGATCGACGCCAGAGTCTGGTTCTCGGCCTGGATCTCCACGCGCTCCTTCGCTTCCACGGCTTGGTGCAACCCATCGCTCCAGCGCCGCCCACTCATCAGGCGACCGGTGAACTCGTCGACGATGACGATCTCGCCGTCTTGCACCACATAGTGCTGATCACGGTGATACAGGTGATTGGCCCGCAGCGCCGCATTCAAGTGGTGCATGAGCGTGATATTGGCCGGGTCATACAGCGAGGCACCCTCGGGCAGCAGCCCGGCGGCTGTCAAGACTCGCTCGGCATTCTCATGTCCCTGTTCGGTAAGAAACACCTGATGCGACTTCTCATCCACCGTGAAGTCGCCGGGCTTGATCACGCCTTCGCCCGTGATGGGGTGCGCCTCGCCCTCCTGGCGCGTGAGTTGCGGCACGACCGCGTTGATGGCAACGTACAACTGTGTGTGGTCTTCCGCCTGACCACTGATGATCAGCGGCGTGCGCGCTTCGTCGATCAGGATGGAGTCCACCTCATCGACAATGGCGTAGTTGAGCCCGCGCTGCACGCGATCGACCACCTCGTAGACCATGTTGTCGCGCAGATAGTCAAAACCAAACTCGTTGTTGGTGCCGTAGGTGATATCGGCCCGATAGGCAGCTTGCTTGTCTTCCCGACTCATGTCAGGCAGGTTGACCCCCACGCTGAGGCCTAGAAAGTTGTATAGCCGCCCCATCCAGGCTGCGTCGCGACTGGCGAGGTAGTCGTTTACCGTCACGACGTGCACCCCTTTGCCAGTTAGCGCATTGAGGTAGACCGGCAACGTCGCTGTCAGCGTTTTGCCTTCGCCCGTGCGCATTTCGGCAATCTTGCCCTGATGCAAAGCCATTCCGCCTTGAATCTGCACGTCAAAGTGGCGCATGCGCATCACGCGCTTGGAGCCTTCGCGCACAACCGCAAATGCTTCCGGAAGCAAGGCTTCCAGCGCTTCGCCCTTGTTCAGGCGCTCGCGGAACTTGTCGGTTTGCTCGCGCAACGCTTCGTCGCTGAGCTTTTCGTATTGCGCTTCGAGGCGATTGATTTGATCGACGGTCTTGCGGTACGTCTTGAGCAGGCGGTCGTTGCGACTGCCGAAAATTTTGGTGAGGAAGTTGGAAGACATCCGGAGGAACCGTGCGAATAGCAGAGGCAACCATTCTGGCCATGATCGACCAGGCGAGCCGCAAAGTGGGTACGTTCAGGCCAGATGGCGGCGGGCAAATCCGTTTTCAAGCGATGCCCGGGCCAGCAGCCGGTAACCTTACATTTTAACCGGCGCCCTTACCGCACATCAGCGGCGGCGCTTGACGAATGGGGCCACGGCTTGGGCTACAGTGTGTTCAGGTTTCGCCTTGGCGAGAAATGAGCCGGGGTCCTGATGCAGCCCCTGCGCCAAGACCTCGAAATGCAGATGCGCCCCAGTGGAGCGCCCAGTGGATCCCACTTCCGCAATTTTCTGCCCGGCCTTGATCACGTCGCCCTTGTGGACCATCACCTTGGAGGCATGCGCATAACGCGTGACCAACTCGTTTCCATGGTCGATCTCGACCATGTTGCCGTAGGACGGATGGTATTCCTGCGTGACAACCACGCCACCCGCCGCCGCGAGAATCGGTGTGCCGGAATCGGCCTGGAAGTCCAGGCCCGAGTGCATGGCTGAATGCCCCGTGAAGGGGTCGATCCGCCAACCAAAGCGCGACCCGATCTCACCGTCCTTGATGGGGGACTGCGTCGGCAGCATCAATGCCCGCATCTTTTGCTCGAACAACTGCGCCTCGACGCGGTTCAGGGCATCGATGCGCTCGTGTGTCAACGTATCGAACTGGTCCAGAGCCAATTGGAGCGCATCCATGCTCAAAGGCTGCGCATCAATCAGCGCGCCGCCGCGTCCGGGCAACGCTGCCCCCCTGGCCTTGCCTGCCGCTCCCGTGGTCACCGCAGCGCCTCCGGTTTGAGGCGAGAGCTGGCGCACCCGATCCCCCAGGCTTTCCAGATGGACCATGCGGGCTTGCAATTCACCAAGCTGTCTTGCAAGCATGTCCACGTTGTCCCGAACGAAACGCTCGCGCTGAGCAACGTCGTCACGCGCCAGCACACCTGACATGCGCTCGCCCCAGCCCAACCCCGCCACGCTTGGGGCGAGAACCCAGTGATAGAGCACGACCGAAGCCATCATGAGCGCAACGGTGACGGCCACCGCTAGCACAACGAGTTTGGAGCCTGACAACTCCAGCGTGCGGCTCTTGGCCAGGCGCACGTCCGCGATAATGAACTGCATGTCTCGTTTTCCGCGTTTTCACCCGTGAACACCATGACGCGCCGAGGCGCCGTCACGTTGGAGCAGGCGATGCATGAGTCTCCCGTGCTCGGAGCACTCGCCATGCGGGCCCACGAAGCCCACACATGTTTGGAGTGCATCCGGCCCGCCGTACCAGCGGCCTTGTTTGCCTCTTTGCGAGCCGGCCCTGTCGACGACAAGGGCGAATGGGTCATCTTGGTGTCCCAACCAGCCGCCGCCGCCAAACTGCGTCAACTCATTCCTACCCTGCTCACCCGTCTGAGTGACATGCCCTTCGTCATACACGGCGTGCGCGTGAAGGTCATGAAAACACCAGCGGAAGGCTAGCCTACTGTCCTCTGCGCGTCCACGCGCGAGCAGCAATGGTGCCGATTGTCGGATTCGAACTGACGACCTACCGCTTACAAGGCGGGTGCTCTACCAACTGAGCTAAATCGGCTCAGCAGCGATTCTAGAGCATCGCCGAAGTCACGCTATTTGATGCGGGTCAGCGTCGGACGGGCCCCGGATGGAGGTTTAGGAGGCGGAACCGGCGTTTCCGATGCCGGCTTGTTTGATCCAGCCTTTTCCCTGCGCCCTCCAGGAGCCGGCGCGCCGTCGGCGGACGCCATGTAAAGCCCCGCGGCCGCGCCCGCTGGCGGTCGCTGCGGCCGTTCGGCCGAAACCTTGGATACGGACGCCTCCACGGGAAACGCCATCCCCTCGCCGTTTTCACGGGCATAGATGGCCGACACTCTGCCCACAGGCACAACGATCTCGCGTGCGACACCGCCAAAACGGGCCTGGAAACTCACGTAGTCATTGGCGAGCTTGAGCCCACTGGTGGCCTCAAGGCTGATGTTGAGGACAATTTCGGCATTCTGGACAAACTCGCGGGGCACTTGCACCGAGTCATCGACCGACACCACGATGAATGGCGTGTACCCGTTTTCAGCGCACCATTCATACAGTGCGCGAATAAGGTAAGGCTTGGTCGAGACGGGCGGGTTTGGCTGCGTCATGCAATCAACCTGCTACTTGCGCATGACCTTCTCGGAAGGCGTCAACGCTTCGATATAGGCCGGCCGAGAGAAGATGCGCTCGGCGTATTTGAGCAACGGAGCCGCATTCTTCGACAGCTCAATGCCATAGGTATCAAGGCGCCAGAGCAAGGGCGCGATGGCCACGTCGAGCATCGAAAAATTCTCACCGAGCATGTACTTGTTTTTCAAGAACACCGGGGCGAGTTGAATCAGGCGATCACGGATATGCCCACGTGCCTTTTCCATGGCCTTTTCGCCCCCCTTGTTGTTACGCGTCTCCAATGTGGAGACGTGCACAAAGAGTTCCTTCTCGAAATTGAGCAGAAACAAGCGCACGCGCGCCCGATCCACCGGATCGCCCGGCATCAGCTGCGGGTGGGGAAAGCGCTCATCAATGTATTCGTTGATGATGTTCGACTCGTACAGGATCAGATCGCGCTCGACGAGAATTGGCACCTGACCGTAAGGATTCATCACGCTGATGTCCTCTGGCTTGTTGTACAGGTCCACATCTCGGATCTCGAAGTCCATGCCTTTCTCGAATAGCACAAAACGGCAGCGGTGCGAAAAAGGGCACGTGGTGCCCGAATACAAAACCATCATGATCCGAAAGACTCCTTAAAACCAAAACAGAGTGGAGCGCTTGCGCGGCCCACTCTGTGCGGCCCCTCACAAACGGGGCCCAAACCGACCAATACGACTACTTGACGTCTTTCCAGAACGCGGCGTTCAAGCGCCAGGTCAAGAAGGTCATCAGCAGCAGAAACAGCATGACGCCCACCCCAACGCGCACGCGCGTGTTCTGTGAGGGCTCGGCCATCCAGGTCAGGTAGTTCACCAGATCGCCAACCGCCCGGTCATATTGAGCAGGCGTCATGGTGCCAACCGCACCTTGTTCCCATCCCTTGAAAACTTTCACCTCATGGCCATGCTCTTCCATGGTGGCGAACACAGGGCGTCGATCACCCTGTAGCTGCCACAGCGCGTGCGGCATGCCGACGCTTGGAAAGACCAGATTGTTCCAGCCCGTCACCTTGCTGTCGTCACGATAGAACGTGCGCAAGAAGGTATACAGATAGTCAGCTCCAGATCCGCCATGTCCTGCACGCGAACGCGCGATCACAGTTAGGTCGGGCGGAACGGCTCCGAATGCGTCCTTGGCTTGCCTGGGGTCAATGGCCGCCTTCATGGTTTCGCCAACCTTATCGGTCGTGAAGAGCAGGTTGTCCTTGATCTGCTCGTCGGTCAAACCAATGTCCTTCAAGCGGTTAAAGCGCATGTAGGCGGCCGAGTGGCAATTGAGACAATAGTTGACGAACAACTTAGCGCCATTCTGCAGCGAGGCCAGATCGTTCGTAGCAACAGGCGCTTTGTCCCACGAAATGGTATCGCCGCCAGACGCCTGAACGCCGGAAGCCAGGCCGAGCGCCATGCACAGACTCAGGAGAATTTTTTTCATGTGTCGTTCCTCCGTGTTCAGTGCGGCGCAAAAGTCACGCGGCTGGGCACGGGCTTGGGCGTACCCAGGCGGCTCCACCAAGGCATGAGCAGGAAAAAGCCAAAGTAAAACAGCGTACCTACCTGGGAAACCCGTTCACCAACCGGCGACGGTGGCTGCACCCCCAGATAGGCCAGGATGATGAAAATGATAACGAATACCGCGTACAGATATTTGTGCCAATCGGGTCGGTAGCGGATTGACTTGACTGGGCACTTGTCCAACCAGGGCAGGAAAAAGAGGATGATGACCGCGCCACCCATCACCACCACGCCCCAGAACTTGGCATCGATGGCCAGCATGAGCGCGCACAACACCACCGCCGCGCCAAGAATGCCCAGCTTAAAGATCCCAGGCATCTTGAATTTGGTCACCCCCAGCAGCGCGCCCAGCAGCACACAGGCAATGAGCGCATACATCATTTCACTGGTAATGGCTCGCAGCATAGAGTAATACGGGGTGAAATACCACACCGGTGCAATGTGCGCAGGCGTCTTCAGCGGGTCTGCCGGAATGAAGTTGTTGTATTCCAGGAAGTAGCCGCCAAACTCAGGCGCAAAAAACACAATGGCCGAGAACGCCATCAGGAACACGCTCACGCCCAGGATGTCGTGCACCGTGTAATAAGGGTGGAACGGAATGCCGTCCGCCGGCGCGGTGGCCGACCAACGGTTGCCCTTGGGACCGGCCTTGATTTCCACGCCATCCGGGTTGTTCGAACCCACATCATGCAGCGCCAGCAAATGCGCAACCACCAGACCCAGCAGCACCAGCGGCACTGCAATCACGTGGAAGCTGAAGAAGCGGTTCAGCGTTGCATCTCCAACCACATAGTCACCGCGGATCAACAAAGCCAGATCGGGACCGATGAAGGGAATCGCGGAGAACAGATTCACGATCACCTGGGCGCCCCAATAGGACATCTGCCCCCAGGGCAACAAATACCCCATGAAGGCCTCAGCCATCAGCACCAGGAAGATCGCACAGCCGAAAATCCAGACCAATTCGCGCGGCTTGCGGTACGAACCGTAAAGCAGCCCGCGGAACATGTGCAGATAGACCACGATGAAGAAAGCCGATGCGCCGGTGGAGTGCATGTAGCGGATCAACCAGCCCCAGGGCACGTCGCGCATGATGTACTCGACCGACTCGAACGCCTTGGTCGCGTCGGGCTTGTAGTGCATCACGAGGAAAATCCCCGTCACGATCTGGATCACCAGCACCAACAGCGCCAGCGAACCGAAGATGTACCAGATGTTGAAATTCTTGGGGGCGAAATAGCCCGCCATGTGCTTTTGATATTCCTCGAACGCGGTCGGGAAACGGTTCTCGAACCAGTTGACGGTTTTCTCCGTCCAGGAAGCGTTCGGGGAAATTTCTTTGAATTCAGCCATGATTGTTCTGCCTTCGCTTTCCCATCAAGCCTTCTTGTCGTCGCCGACGAGAATTTTTGCGTCCGACAGATACATGTGCGGCGGAACCTCCAGGTTGTCGGGCGCGGGCTTGTTCTTGAACACCCGGCCGGCCATGTCGAAGGTCGAGCCGTGACACGGGCAGAGAAAGCCACCTTGCCAGTCGTCGGGCAGCGATGCCTGCGGTCCCTGCTGGAATTTGTCAGAAGGCGAGCAGCCCAAGTGCGAGCAAATGCCCACGGCGACGAAAATCTCGGGCTTGATCGAACGCCACTCGTTCTTTGCGTAGGCAGGCGTGGGATAGGCCTTACGGTCGGAATTGGGATCAGCCACGAGCGAGTCGGTCTTTTTCAGCGACTCAAGCTGCTCCGGCGTGCGCTTGATGACCCACACCGGCTTGCCGCGCCACTCGACGGTGACCTTTTCGCCCGGCTTGAGTGTGGAGATGTCAACTTCAACCGGCGCACCGGCCGCCTTGGCTTTTTCGGAAGGCTCGAAACTGCACACGAAGGGCACGGCCGCGAAGCCGGCCCCCACCGCGCCGGCGCATCCAGACGCGATGATCCACGTCCGCTTGCTGGCGTCCACTGGGGTGTCACTCATGGGGAATCCTTGGGTCTAAAACGCTTGTTTTGGTCAACGAGAGATTGTATCTGAGCGCCATCGGCGACTGTCGCGCGAGCGCGGTTGCGCGAAAAACTGTTACAAAGCCGAAGGAATTATCGGCCTGAGAAGCATCACTTTTATCGATAATCTGCGTCGCCCGGGCCGCGCCCCGGTGCGTTCCCATCCATCAAAAAGGAGCTTACATGGGCATGATGCAGGACTTCAAGGAATTCGCCGTCAAAGGCAACGTCATCGACCTCGCGGTTGGCGTGATCATCGGCGGTGCGTTCGGCAAGATCGTTGACTCCATTGTCGGCGACCTGGTTATGCCGATCGTCGGTGCGGTGCTTGGCAAAGTCGACTTTTCCCAGCTCTACGTCACGCTTGGCAGTGTCCCGGCAGGTACGGCCAACAATCTGGAAGCCCTCAAGAAAGCAGGCGTTCCGGTTCTGGCCTATGGCAACTTCATCACCATCGTCGTCAACTTCGCCATCCTGGCTTTTGTCATCTTCATGCTGATCCGTCAGTTCAACAAGTTGAAGCGCGAGGAGACGCCCGCGCCGCCCGCCGCCCCGGAAGCACCGCCCGAAGAAATCATGCTGCTGCGCGAAATTCGCGACAACCTCAAGCGCTGACCAGCGTTTTCGCCATGCGCACCGCCTGAATCAGGCTTGCCGGGCTGGCGATCCCCCGCCCGGCAATGTCGAACGCGGTGCCATGGTCGGGGCAGGTGCTCACCACGGGCAACCCCAGCGTCACGTTGACGCCTTCGTCAACGCCCAAATATTTGACGGGTATCAGCCCCTGGTCGTGGTACATCGCCACCACCACATCAAATTCCCCTTTGCGCGCCCGCATGAACACGGTGTCGGGCGCCAGCGGCCCCGTCACGGCCCAGCCCTGGTCTTGGGCGGCCCGCACCACAGGCTCCAGCACCTCAATCTCTTCCCTGCCCATCAAGCCGCCCTCCCCCGCGTGCGGGTTCAACCCGGCCAGCGCGATGCGCGGCTCACGCCCGAGAAGCCGCGTCAGAGCGTTGCGCGTGATCTGCACCGTCTGCCAGACCGGCTCAAAGCGCACCGCGTCAATCGCCTCACGCAACGAGCAGTGAATGCTCACCAGCACGGTGCGCAGCTGCGCGTTGGCCAACATCATTCGCACCGGCATCTGCTCGATGGCGAGACCCGCATGGGCGGCGGCTTCAGCCTGGAGAAGTTCCGTGTGGCCTGGATAGGGGTAGCCCGCCGCGTGAAGCGCTTCCTTGTGCAGGGGCGCGGTCACGATCGCCGACACGTCCCCCACCAGGGCGGCGCGCGCCGCCCACTGCACGCATTGCCCGGCAAATGCGCCCGCGCGTGCATCCACGCGGCCAGGCACGATCCAAGGTTCAGCCATGTCCACCGCGGGAAGCACCGGCAGGCTTCGTGGCGGAGGCTCTTCCCCTACCGATTCAAGCTCCACCACGGGCAGCATCAATCCGGGCAGGAACCCGGCCGCACGGCGCATCACGGCCATGTTGCCCACCACGAAGCAGCCCCTCATCACCTCCGGCGCCTCGGCAAAGGCACGCGCAACGATTTCAGGGCCGATGCCGGCCGGGTCGCCGGGCGTGACAACAATCGGCTTCATGCCGGGTTGTCGATGTCAATGAAGCGGTGCGCCACGCCCAGGCGCGCCGCCACATGCGCCGCCATCGCCGGAGCACCATAGCGCTCGGTGGCGTGGTGGCCGCAGGCCAGGAATGCCACGCCACACTCGCGCGCCAGATGCGCCTGCGGCTCGGAAATCTCTCCCGTGATGAAGGCCTGCGCACCCGCCGCAATGGCCGCCTCAAAATAGCCTTGCGCGCCGCCACTGCACCAAGCTATGTTTTTTATAGCTTCTCCTGATTGACCCACGGCCACAACCGGTCTTTTCAGCACCGTCTCCACATGCCTGGCCAATGCCCGGGCGTCGGCAAAGGATTGGCCATCCCCGCGCGAGCCGATGAAGCCCAGATCCTGCTCGCCAAATCGTCCTCGCGCCTGCAAGCCCAGCACGCGCCCGAGCTGCGCGTTGTTGCCCAGCACGGGATGGGCATCCAGCGGCAAGTGATACGCCAGCAGGTTGATCTCGTGCGTCAGCAGCAGACGCAGACGCTCCTTCATCCACCCGGTCACCGTCCCGTCCTGCCCGCGCCAGAACAGCCCGTGGTGCACGAAGATCGCGTCGGCGCCTTCGGCGATGGCGGCTTCGATCAGCGCTCGGCTGGCGGTTACCCCCGAGACGATCTGGCCAATCCGCTCCCGGCCCTCCACCTGCAGGCCGTTGGGGCCGTAGTCCTTGAACCGCTCAGGCTGCATTTCGGCGTTAAACGCCGTCAATAAAGTGCCGCGGTCCGTGCCCGCTGTGTGCTGCATGTGCCGCATTGTCCGCGATGAAACGGAAAGCGCCGGCCTACAATTTGAGCCCGGTTTGCCGGTGCCGCCGCCCTCTGCCCCCTTGCCCTTTTTGCTCTCACGCTACGAACGATGAAACGACTCTGGCTCCTCTTTGCGCAGGTCGCAACGGTCACGCTGGCCGTGTGGTTCGTCGTTGGCACGCTCAAGCCCGGCTGGCTGCCACAAGCGCAGGGGCCAGCGCTGAGCACTCGCGGTGTCGTGCCCGTGATCGAGGCGCCACAAGCCGCCGCGGGCGTGGTTCCCGCGGGCAGTCTGCGCCATGCCGCGCAAAAGGCATCGGTCTCGGTCGTCAGCATCAACACCGGCCGCGCGCTGCGCAACCCCAATGCGAACGACCCGTGGCGACGCTTCTTTTTTGGCAACCGGGTCCCGCAGCAGCAGCAGCAGGCTCAGACCGGATTGGGCAGCGGCGTCATCGTCAGCCCGGGCGGCGTGATCCTCACCAACAACCATGTGGTCGAAGGCGCCGACGAAATTGAGGTGGTGCTCGCCGATGGCCGCCAGTTCCTCGCCACGGTGGTGGGCACCGATCCTGAGTCGGACCTCGCCGTCCTGAAAGTGGACGCCGGCGACCTGCCCGCCGTCACCCTGGGCAACTCCGACCAGCTCGCCGTGGGCGATCAGGTGCTGGCCATCGGAAACCCCTTTGGCGTTGGACAGACCGTCACCAGCGGCATCGTCAGCGCGCTGGGACGCAACCACCTGGGCATCAACACCTTCGAGAACTTCATCCAGACCGACGCGGCCATCAACCCCGGCAATTCCGGCGGAGCATTGGTCAACATCGAAGGCCAGCTCATCGGCATCAACACCGCCATCTATTCGCGTTCAGGCGGCAACATGGGCATCGGCTTCGCCATCCCCATGACGACGGCGCGACAGGTGATGGACAGCATCGTCAAAAACGGAGTGGTGACGCGCGGCTGGATCGGCGTCGAACCCAATGAGCTCACCCCGGAACTGGCGCAAACCTTTGGCCTCCCGGCGCCAGCGGACCAGCCGCCGGGACAGCCGACCAAGGGAGTCGTCATCACCGGCGTGCTGCAGGGCGGCCCGGCGGCGCTGGCGGGCATCCGGCCGGGCGATGTGATCGTGAGCGTGGCGGGCAAACCCGTGGGCAATGTGTCGGAGCTGCTGTCCGCCGTGGCCGCCCTCAAGCCCGGTGAGACCGCGCCTTTCGGCGTGCTGCGCCGCGAAGGCAGCGCAACGGTGGACGTCAAGCCCGGCGTGCGGCCCAGGGCGCGGCGTCAAGACACGCGCTGAGGTCAGCGTCAATAACTATATTTTTGATAGCTGATCGTGGACGGTTTTTATAGCCATTTCCACGAAATCATGCTGAATTTCAGCTTTTTTTGACCTCCTGGGAGGCCTCCCCGGTCGCGGTCGCGCCGTCGGCCTCCTCGGGTGCCGCCGTCTTCTGAATGAACAGCTTGGCCGCCACCAGGCCAAGTTCATATAGCAGGCACATCGGAATCGCCAGCGCCAGTTGCGAGACCACGTCGGGCGGCGTGACGATGGCGGCAATGATGAAGGCCAGCACCACGAAGTAACCGCGGAAGGCACGCAGCTTTTCCAGCGGCACCACGCCCATGCGCGCCAGCACCACCACGACCACCGGCACCTCGAACGCCAGCCCAAAGGCCAGGAACATGGTCAGCACGAAGCCCAGGTAGGCCTCGATGTCCGGCGCGGCGGTGATGGTCTTCGGCGCAAACCCCTGGATGAAGCTGAACACCTGGCCGAACACGAAGAAGTAGCAAAACGCCACGCCGCAAAAGAACAGCACGGTGCTGGAAATCACCAGCGGGAGCACCAGCCGCTTTTCATGCGAATACAGACCTGGCGCGACAAAGGCCCAGACCTGATAGAGCACCACCGGCAGCGCAATGAGAAACGCCGCCATGATCAGAATCTTCAGCGGCACCATGAAGGGCGAGATCACCGATGTGGCGATCATCGTGGCGCCCTTGGGCAGATGCGCCACCAGCGGAGCGGCCAGCAGGTCATACAGCGCGCCCGGTCCGGGCCACAAAGCCAGCACGGCCGCCACGACGCCCACGGCAACCAATGCCTTGACGAGCCGCTCGCGCAGTTCCATGAGGTGCTGCACGAAGGGCTGCTCGGTGCCCGCGAGTTCGTCTTCGGGGTCGTGCGATGAGGCCATGGGTCGATTGGGGCGTCAAAAAAAGCCTGCGCGGCAGGCCCGGTGAACAGGAGTCGGCGAAGCGGCGGTCAGCCCCGGCGCTGCGGCGGTCGGTGGCGTGCCACGCGTGCGGCACCCGACTGCACATGCGTCTTCACGCCGGAGCGCATTTTGTACCAGCGCGGCGTTGCACCGCGCTTGACGCGCCATTTCTTGCCAGGGTGCTTATAAGCCGGAGGCGGCGGCTCCCAAGCGGGCGACGGAGCACTGGCGGATTCGCCGTTCAGGCCGCGCGTGGCCTCGTCCCAGGTCTTCTCGAAATCGGTGGCCGTGGTCTGGAGCGAGCTCTCCACATCGCGCGCGGCGGACTCGACCGAATCCTTCATCTTTTTCAGCTCGTCAAGCTCCATCGACCGGTTGACTTCGGCTTTCACGTCGGCCACGTAACGCTGCGCCTTGCCCAACAGCGCGCCCACGGTGCGCGCCACGCGCGGCAGCTTCTCGGGGCCGATCACGATGAGCGCGACGGCACCGATCAGCGCCATCTTGGAAATGCCGAGGTCGATCATGCGGCGAAGGCCGGGCTACCGGTCAGGACTTTTGCTTGGCCTCGACGTCGATCGTCGTCTTCTCCGCGCCAACCTGCCCGGCCACCTGCGGCGAGGCGGCCTTTTCGTCCGTCGTCGAACCCTCCTTCATGCCATCCTTGAAGCCCTTGACCGCGCCGCCGAGGTCGGAGCCGATGTTCTTGAGCTTCTTGGTGCCAAACACCATGACGACGATGAGCAGCACGATGAGCCAGTGCCAAATGGAAAAGGAACCCATGGACGGTTTCTCCTGATGTATGGGGGATGCGGGCGAATTCTAGTCGGCCGACCGTATCAACCGCGCTTCCAAGGCCTTGGCCCGCCCATCACGTGAATGTGCAGGTGGTGCACTTCCTGGCCGCCCTCGACGCCGGTGTTGGTGACGATGCGATAGCCGCCTTCCGGATACGGATTGCACCCCTCCTGGAGCGCCAGCCGGGGAATGAGCGTCATGATGTGCCCCATCAACGCCGCCTGCTCGGGGCCGATCTGCGCCATCGATGCGATGTGCTCCTTGGGCACGAGCAGGAAATGCACCGGCGCCCAGGGGTGAATGTCGTGGAACGCGAACACCTGATCGTCCTCGTAGACTTTTCTGGACGGAATCTGGCCGGCGACGATCTTGCAGAAGACGCAGTTGGGGTCGTGCATGGAATTCATCCTTGGTTGAAGCGCTCGATGTCGAGGCTGGGAGGGTGGCCGATGTCGCGCCAATGCGCGGCGAGCCATTGTCGCGCGGCCTCGCGGCCCAGCTCATGCATGCGCTCGATCTGCGCCGGCTTGGCCTCGTGCTTGCTGCTCGCCCCCAGGCTGGCCAAGCCTTCGCCACCGTCCACGCGGTGCATGCGTATGCTCTTGTAGCGGCCAGGATCGAGCCGCCCTTCGGCCAGCAGGCGCCGCACGAACTCGATGGCGCGCAATTCGGCCAACAGCGGTGCATTGAACGTCACCTCGTTGACGCGGTCGGCGATCTCGTGCGCCGAATCCGGCAGATCGACCCGCTCCACCGGATTGATCTGCACCAGCAGAATGTCGTCGCAGCGGGTTTCGTAGACCAGGGGAAACAGCGCCGGGTTGCCCGAGTAGCCGCCGTCCCAATACGCCTCCCCGTCAATCTCCACGGCCTTGAAAAGCTGCGGGAGGCAGGCAGAGGCCATCACGGCGTCCAGCGTGACCTCGGCGCCGGTGAAAATGCGCGCTCGGCCCGTGCTCACGCGCGTGGCGCAGATGAACAGGCGCGGCCCGGAGGCGGCGGCCAGCCGCTCGAAATCCACGCTGGAGCCCAGCAAGTCCCTCAGCGGATTGAGATTCAGCGGATTGCTGTTGTAGGGCGACAGCCAGGGCACCACCGCGTTGGCCATGGCGCGACCGGCCTCCCACAGCGGAAAAGGCACCAGCCCCGCGACCGCGCCCATCTCGCCAACGCGGCCCCAAAAGCGCGCCAGATCTTCACGTGCCCGATCAGGCCCGCCGACCATCAGGCCATGCGCCATGACGACGGCGTTCATCGCCCCCGCGCTGGTGCCGCTCACGCCATCCAGGCGCACGCGGCCATCTTCCAGCAAAGCGTCCAGCACGCCCCAGGTAAAGGCGCCGTGCGAGCCGCCGCCTTGCAGCGCCAGATTCAGTCCGCGCCGCGGTTCCTCCCGGTTCGACAATTCTCAGGACTCCAGCGGCAGATCCTTGTTCATCCACACCATGCCCTTGACGATGCGGTAGAGGAACCAGATGGAAATCAGCCCCCACGCGATGGCGCCGGGCAGGTAGAACAGCAAAAAGAGCGGCGCCGTCACCACGTACAGCAAGCCGGCCCACAGCACCGAGCGGATGCGCCAGGAAAAGTGGCTCTCCTGCCAGGTGCCGCGCGCGTCATCGCGTTTGACCAGATCCAGCACCAGCGCAATGATGAGCAGCGTCACGCTCGCCTGCGCGCCCGGCACCACCGCGCCCACGGCCACGATGAGGTGCAGGATGTAGCTCACCCAGCCCCAGCTCTTGAGGTTCTCGGCGCGTTGCGCGTCGATGGCTCTCACGTCGATCACGTCGTTGTTCATCGCTTCAGTTCTCCACGGTCCGCTCGGACCGATCACGCGCAACCGCCTTGCGCAAGGCTTTTTCCTCGATGCCGCTCAGGCCTTCGCGGCGCGCCAGTTCGGCCACCACGTCGGCAGGTGACAGGCCATAGTGCGCCAGCGCCACCATGCCGTGAAACCACAAATCGGCCATTTCGTTGACAATTTTCTTCGGATCGCCGCCATGGTCCGCGTCCTTGGCGGCCATGACCACTTCGGTGGCCTCCTCGCCGATTTTCTTGAGAAACGCGTCCGGCCCCTTGGCAAGCAGCCGCGCGACGTAGCTCTTCTCCGGATCACCCCCGTGGGCGATCTTGCGCGATTCGATCACGGCGGCAAGCCGGGCGAGGGTGTCGGAGGGGGCATTCATGGGTGCGGATACTTGGGGGCCGGCGGGGAGAACTTCAAGCCTTGTGCTTGGGCGGCTCGCGGTGCCCGCCAAACTGCTCGCGCATGGCCGACAGCAGCTTGTCGGCATAGCTGGCGGCCTGGCGCGAGCGAAAGCGCGCGTACAGCGCCGAGGTAAGCACCGGCGCCGGCACCGCTTCCTCGATGGCCGCGTGCACCGTCCAGCGGCCCTCGCCCGAATCGCTCACATGGCCGCTGTAGCGCTCCAGATGCGGATCCTCGGCCAGCGCGATGGCCGTCAGATCGAGCAGCCACGACGAGACGACCGAGCCGCGCCGCCAGACCTCGGCCACGTCGGCCAGGTCCAGCGCGTAACGCCGCTCGGGCGGAACCGAGTCGCCTCCCGCGCCGCGCAGAATGTCCATGCCCTCGGCAAATGCCTGCATCATCCCGTACTCGATGCCGTTGTGGATCATCTTGACGAAATGCCCCGAACCGGCCGGCCCGGTGTAGAGATAGCCCTGTTCGGCCGTCGACCCCGCGCGCGTGCCCGACTCGCGTCCGGGCGTGCGCTCGGCACTGCCCAGGCCCGGCGCCAGCGCGCGAAAAATCGGGTCCAGATCCTCGGCCGCCGAGCGGTCGCCGCCGATCATCAGGCAATAGCCGCGCTCCAACCCCCACACCCCGCCGCTGGTGCCCACGTCGAGGTAACGGATGCCCCTGGCGGCCAGTTGCGCGGCGTGCCGCACGTCGTCGTGAAAATGGGAATTCCCGCCATCGATCACGGTGTCGCCGGGCGCCAGCACCTCCTCCAGCGCGGCAATCGTCCGCGCCGTGGCCTCGCCCGCCGGCGGCATGACCCAGACCGCCCGCGGCCGGGCGAGCCGCGCCACCAGTTGGGCCAGATCGAGCGCCGCCACGGCTCCCTCGGCAGCCAGTTGGCGCACCGCGTCGGCCTGGGCGTCGTACACCACCGCCTCATGCCCGTGCTGCATGAGCCGCCGCGCGAGGTTGCCGCCCATGCGGCCCAGGCCGATCATTCCGATTTGCATGCCGCCTCCTGCGCGGTAAATGGCCCCGGGGTCCTTCAGCCCCGGCTCGACGGCACGCCCCTGCCCCCCCTCCAAGCGGTTGAAAAAGCACGAATGCCGCCCCGTGTGGCAGGCAATGCCCGGCTCATGCCCGCGCTGCGTGACCGACAGCAGCACCACGTCCTGGTCGCAGTCGAGACGAATGTCGTGCACCTCCTGGACATGGCCGGACTCCTCGCCCTTGAACCACAGCTTGCCGCGCGACCGGCTGAAATACACCGCGCGGCCCAGCTCCGCCGTCCGGGCCAGCGCCTCGCGGTTCATCCACGCGAACATCAGCACGTCGCCGCTGCCGCGCTCCTGCGCAATCACCGGCACCAAGCCTTGCGCATCCCATTTCACGGAATCCAGCCAATCGGTCATGGGGCGATTGTGCGCGATCGTGGGGTGACCAAGCGCTGCAAATGCCGCTGCGGCCGATGGTGCGCCGTGCAGGCCCCGTGACCGTGGCCCACGAGGCCTGCGGCTGAATGAGGGCGCGCGCCTGGGCACTCAGAGCGCCGATCCGAGCCAGGTTTCCATCGCCCGAGAACGAAAGGCCCTTCATCCCGCGCAGCGCCAATGCGGCCGACCACCGAATCGCGACATGATTGGCATCAGCCCATCGATGGACTCATCGATTCTTTGCCCTGAATCGTCCTTCAGCGAATGCGGGTCAGGCCGTCCTCCCCCAGGGCGAGGCGTCACCCGCATCGCGCACGGCGCCAGAGCAATCCGATCCTGAAATGCTACGTTTTCAGTAGCTTCCCGTGGGCATATTTATTGGTTTTACGGCCTAAATCACCGTCGAAAATGCCCGCAAAACACCTTCCAAACAGCAGAATTGAGGAAATTTTGTAGATGTTACGACATTTTGTTGAATATTCTACAAAATATCACCACTCACCCCCCATTTTCAACAATCAAAACGGCCTGAATCCATGCAAAATCAATCACGGTAAGCTGCGATTTCAGGAGCAGCATGAGCGTCGCCACGCGACGGAAGTTCGGGTGCTTTGTTGTCGGGTCAATTGGCAAAAAGTCGCTACAAGATCAGTAGCTACTCATGGATATATTCATTGGCTCTTCAGCCATAATCATGGTCAAGAATGAGCTAAAACCACCCGCAATTCCACGAGATTGAGTGGTTTTTGTAGAACTTACGACAATTTTGTCGATATCTCTACAAGCGCACTGGGATTCCGCGCTCGGCCATGCGGGCCTTGGCCTGCGCGACGGTGAATTCGCCGTAGTGGAAGATGCTGGCGGCCAGCACGGCGTCGGCGCCGCCTTGGCTCACGCCGTCGGCCAGGTGGTCGAGCGACCCCACGCCGCCGGAGGCGATCACCGGGATGGGCACCGCGTCGGCCACGGCGCGGGTGAGGTCGAGGTCAAAGCCTGCCTTGGTGCCGTCGCGGTCCATGCTGGTGAGCAGGATTTCACCGGCGCCCAGCTCGGCCATGCGGCGCGCCCAGGTCACGGCGTCCAGGCCGGTGTTCTTGCGCCCGCCGTGGCTGTAGACGTCCCACCCCTCGCCGCGCGCCTGCCGGTCCTCGCCTTGACGGCGCTTGGCGTCGATGGCGACGACGATGCACTGGGAGCCGTATTTGTCCGAGGCGTCGCGGATGACCCGCGGGTTGGCGATGGCGGCGGAGTTGAAGCTGGTCTTGTCGGCCCCCGCGTTGAGCAGGCGCCGCACGTCTTCCACCGTGCGCACGCCGCCGCCCACGGTGAGCGGAATGAACACCTGGCTGGCCACCGCCTCGATGATGTGCAGGATCAGGTCACGCCCGTCGCTGGTGGCCGTGATGTCCAGGAACGTGAGTTCGTCGGCACCCTGTTCGTTGTAACGGGCGGAAATTTCCACCGGGTCGCCCGCGTCGCGCAGTTCGACGAAGTTGACGCCCTTGACCACGCGGCCACCGGTCACGTCCAGGCAGGGGATGATGCGTTTGGCCAGCATCAGGCACCCAGCTCGTCGGCACGGGTCTGTGCCGCGGCAAAGTCCAGATCGCCCGAGTAGATGGCCCGGCCGCAGATGACACCCTCGACGCCCTCGTCTTCCACGGCGCACAGGGCTTCGATGTCGGCCATGTTGGACAGCCCCCCCGACGCGATGACGGGAATCGTCAGGGCCTGGGCCAGCTTGACGGTGGCCTCGATGTTGATGCCCGACAGCATGCCGTCACGGCCAATGTCGGTGTAGATGATGGATTCGACGCCCCAGTCTTCGAATTTCCTGGCCAGGTCGACCACTTCATGCCCGGTCAGCTTGCTCCAGCCGTCGGTGGCCACCTTGCCGTCCTTGGCGTCGAGGCCGACGATGATGTGCCCGCCGAAGGCGGTACAGGCGTCTTTCAGAAAACCGGGGTTCTTGACCGCAGCCGTGCCGATGATCACGTAACGCAGGCCGCTGTCGATGTACTTTTCGATGGTGTCCAGATCCCGGATACCACCGCCGAGTTGCACCGGAATGTCTGCGCCCACCTCTTTCAGGATGGACCGGATGGCGGTGAAGTTCTGTGGCTTGCCCGCAAACGCGCCGTTCAGATCCACCAGGTGCAGACGGCGGGCCCCTTTGTCGAGCCAGTTGCGGGCCATGGCGGCGGGGTCTTCGCCGAAGGTGGTGGCCTGGTCCATGTCGCCCTGTTTCAG
>DAIOSZ010000012.1:25845-30634 GCA_036752305.1 Burkholderiaceae bacterium | reverse complement strand
CGCGCCGCGCCCGCCGCCGCCCGCGCCGGCTCCGCGCGCGCAGGCGCCCAGGCCCGCCCCGGCGCCCGTGCCCGTGGCCGCCCCGGCGCCGGTGCTGGCCACCGAATCGCCCGCGCCCGCCGTCGCGGCGCCGGTGCTGCCCCCGGCTCCGGCGCCCGTGCTGGCGCCGCCGGCGCCCGCCGCCGCGCCCGTGGCCGCCCCCCCGGCCGCGCCGCCGCGCGTGGAACTGCCGTCCAGCAACGCCGACTACCTGCAAAATCCGCCCCCGCCCTACCCCGCCATGAGCCGGCGGCTGGGCGAGCAGGGCCGCGTGGTGGTGCGGGTGCTGATCGGCGCCGATGGCCTGCCCCAGCGCGCCGAACTGCGCAGCACGAGCGGCTTCGACCGGCTCGACCAGGCGGCGCTGGCCACCGTGATGCGCTGGCGCTACGTGCCCGGCAAGCGCGGCGGCGTGGCCGAGGCGATGTGGTTCAACGTTCCGCTCAATTTTGTTTTGGACTGATGGTGTCGTGATGCAAGAAGAAATGGGTTTGATGCACCTGTGGTCGCACGGCGACTGGGTAACGCGCGCGGTGGCGCTGCTGCTGCTGGCCATGTCGCTGGCCTCTTGGGCGGTGCTGCTGCTGCGCGCGCTGGACATCTGGCGCGCGCGCGGCCTGGCGCGCCGCGTTCCGGCGTTCTGGCAGCAGCCGGGCTACGAGCAGGCGCTGGCCGCGCTGGGCGACGCCGAGGACAACCCCTTTGCCGACCTGGCGCGCGCCGGGCACGACGCCAGCCGCGAGCAAGGCGGCATCGAGGCCGCGCTGCAAAGCGGCCTGTCCGCTTCGGACTGGATCACCCGCGCGCTGCAGCGCAGCATCGAGGACAGCCAGGCGCGCCTGCAAACCGGCCTGGCGGTGCTGGCCTCGGTGGGCTCGACCGCGCCGTTCGTGGGCCTGTTTGGCACCGTCTGGGGGATCTACCACGCGCTGATGGGCATCGGCGCGGCCGGTCAGGCCACCATCGACCAGGTCGCCGGCCCCATCGGCGAGGCGCTGATCATGACCGCCCTGGGCCTGGCGGTGGCCATTCCCGCGGTGCTGGGCTACAACGCGCTGGTGCGCGGCAACAAGGCGGTCAGCCGCGACCTGCAGCGCTTTGCACACGACCTGCAGACCTACTTCGTGACCGGCGCCCGCCAGTTGACGAAGGCTTGAGAACCCGGGGAGCGGCGGCCATGGCCTTTGGAACGAAGGACGACACCGACGAGGTGATGAACGAAATCAACATGACGCCGCTGGTGGACGTGATGCTGGTGCTGCTGATCATTTTCATCATCACGGTGCCGGTCATGAAGCAGGCGGTCAACATCGAGCTGCCCAAGGCAACGGCGCAAAAAGAGGAGCAAAAGCCCGAGACGGTGCGCCTGTCGGTGGACGCGCAAGGCCGCTACTACTGGAACGAGGCGCCGGTGGCCGCCGCCGACCTGCCCGCGCGCTTCAAGGCCGAGGGCGCCAGACAGCCCCAGCCGCAGCTGCAGATTCGCGGCGACAAGGCGGTGGCCTACGAAAAAGTCGCCCAGGCCATGGCCTGGGCGCAGCAGGCGGGGATGTCCAAGATCGGCTTCGTCGTGGACCCTGCCCAACCGGGCCCATGAGCGCGCCGGGCCGCTCCCAAGCGCGAATCCCGCAGCACGACGTGCGAAGGGTAGACCAGTGAGCCAGGCGCCGGCCCTGCCGCCGGATCTGTTCAGCCTGGCCGACCATGCCGCGCTGGCCCGCCAGCGCCTGAGCCCGCTGGCGCGCGCCTACATCGACGGCGGCGCCGAAAACGGCCTCACCCTCGCCGCCAACACCGCCGCCTGGCAGCAGCGCGAACTGCTGCCGCGCCTGCTGCGCGGCCTGGGCCCCGAGAACCTGCCCGACACCGCCCTTACCCTGCTCGGGCGGCCGCTGGAGTGGCCGCTGCTCGTCGCCCCCATGGCCTACCAGCGCCTGACGCATGCCGACGGCGAATGGGCCAGCGCGCTGGCCGCGCAGGCCCAGGGCGCCGGCTTCTGCCTGGCCACCCAGGCCAGCGTGAGCGTCGAAACCGTCGCCCAGGCGCTCGGCCCCGAACGCCGCGCGCCCTTGTGGTTTCAGCTCTACGGCCTGGGCGAGCGCCCCTTTGCCGCCGAACTGGCCGAGCGCGCCCAGGCCGCCGGCTGCGACGCGCTGCTCGTCACGCTCGACGCCCCGGTGCAAGGCGTGCGCGACGACGAACGCCGCCACGCCGCCGCCTGGCCCGCCGGGCTGCGTGCCGCCCACCTGCGGCCCGGCCAGCCGCCGCCCACCGCCCCCGCCACCTGGGACGACCTGGCCTGGCTGACCGCCCACAGCCGCCTGCCCGTGGTCGCCAAAGGCATCCTGCACCCGGCCGACGCGCGCCTGGCGCTGGAGGCCGGCGCCGCCGCCATCGTCGTCTCCAACCACGGCGGCCGCACCCTGGACACCGCAATCCCCACCGCCCGCGCGCTGCCCGCCGTGGCGCAAGCCGTGCAAGGCGCCGTGCCGGTGCTGGTGGACGGCGGCATCCGCCGCGGCAGCGACCTGCTCAAAGCCCTGGCCCTGGGCGCCACCGCCGCCCTGCTCGGCCGCCCCGTGCTGCACGGCCTGGCCAACGCCGGCCCCCTGGGCGCCGCCCACGTGCTGCGCCTGCTGCGCGACGAATTCACCGCCGCGCTGATCCTGTGCGGCTGCCGCAGCCTGGCGGATTGCGCGGATGCGTTGGCGACTTGAAAAACCATAGCTGGCGCTGGGCAGCCTGATTGGGTTTCTGGCTTACTTGTTTGCAAAAATGAGCCGCTGAAACCATGATTTTTGTAGATGCATCTACAAATATGTAGCAACATCTACAAAAATGCATTCCAGAGCGGCTCAAAAAGCGCTTTTTGGGCCGATTTTCAGGGTGTTTTTGGCCTGAATGTCAATGAAATCGACCACGGACAGCTATCATTTTCATTGCGTGACGACTCACCCACCGAGCTTGCTTTGCTTACATGGCATAGGCAGCGCAGCGTTGGCCGGAGATGAGCTTGGGGAGCAGGGTGTCGCGAAGTTGGGCGATGGAGCGGGTTTCGCGCTCGTTGGATGCCTCTGGCGCCCGGTCGCCGATGTACGGTCACTGCCACCCATCACTGCAAAATCCGTAGCTGCCCGTGGTTGATCGGTCTTTCTTCAGAGCCGATCAGGCACTCAAAATCCGCTCTCCAATGGAACAATTTGGTAGCACTGGTTGATCTCGAGTGAAGGCCACGCTTCAGAACAAGCGCCCTTGCGCCTCGTTGACTGCGGGTGCGGGAGGGGTGGTCAGCGCAGCGGGCTGGAAGCGGGTGGTGTCGAGCACGCGGCGATCGCGGTTGAGGCCCAGGCGGGCGCAGGCCTTGTCGAAGCGCTGGGCCAGCAGCTCGGCCCAGACGCCTTGGCCCTGCATGCGCGGGCCGAAGCGGGCGTCGTAGGCGCGCCCGCCGCGCATCTCGCGCACGCGGGCCATCACGCGGGCGGCGCGGTCGGGAAAGTGCGCCGCGAGCCACTGTTCGAACAGGGGCGCCACTTCCCAGGGCAGGCGCAGCACGGTGTAGAAGGCGCTGGTGGCGCCGGCCTCGGCGGCGGCGGCGAGTGTTTGCTCCAGGTCTTCGTTGATGAAGGGGATCTGCGGCGCCAGGCTCACGCCCACGGGTACGCCCGCTTCGGCCAGCGCGCGCACGATGCGCAGGCGCCGCCAGGGCGCGGCGGCGCGCGGCTCCAGCGTGCGCATGACGGCGGCGTCGAGCGTGGTGAGCGTCACGTAGACGGCGGCCAGGCCGGCGCGGCCCATGGGGGCTATGAGGTCCAGGTCGCGCTCGATGCCCGAGCCTTTGGTGACCATGGCCCAGGGGTGTTCGGCGTCGCGCAGCACCTGGAGCACGCCGCGAGTGAGGCGCAGCTCGCGCTCGACGGGCTGGTAGGCGTCGGTCGCGGTGCCGATGGTGATGGGCGCCACGGCGTAGCGCGGGCGGCTGATCTCGTGGGCCAGCCGGTCGGCCAGGCCGCGCTTGGCGATGATGACGGTTTCAAAGTCCAGCCCCGGCGACAGGCCCAGGTAGGCGTGCGTGGGGCGGGCAAAGCAGTAGGCGCAGCCGTGTTCGCAGCCGCGGTAGGGGTTGAGCGAGCGGTCAAAACCCAGGTCGGGCGAGTCGTTGTAAGCGATGGCGCTTTTGGCGTCTTCCCAACGCACCTGCGTGGCCGGGGGCGGCGCGGGCTCGTCGGCGTCCGCGGCCGCGTCCCACCCGTCGTCAAAGGGCTCGCGCGCGTCAGCCGAGAAGCGGTGCGCGATCCGCTCGGTGGAGCCACGGCCCTTGAGCAGGGTTACGGGCTTGGGTTGGGGCATGGCGGCGGGCTTTTGGGCATGGGCGCGCCGGAGATGTTACTGGTTTTTTATACAGTTTGTTTTTGGAGAAGTGGTAGGGCAGATTTCCATGGCGCTGAAATGCAGCTTCATCATCTTGCGATCGTTTGCCCGCCATGATAATCTGGTCAGCATGACCAGATTCAAGGATTCCCAAACCCCAAACCCCATGCGCCCGGCCCCTTTGCCCGGGCACTGGCTGCTGCAGGACGCCAAGGCGCGTTTCAGCGAGCTGGTGCGGCGCGTGCGCAGCGATGGGCCGCAGCATGTCACCGTGCATGGGCGGGATGAAGTCGTGGTGATTGCGGCGGAAGATTTTCGGCGGCTGCAAGGCGATCGCACGGGCGAGGCACTGGTCAAGGCCCTTCAAGCCTCGCCTTACCGG
>DAIOSZ010000012.1:20256-25835 GCA_036752305.1 Burkholderiaceae bacterium | reverse complement strand
CGGGAGGTGGAGCTGGCGCTGGCGTCGTCCGTGACCGCGCCTGTCCGGGACGTGGCGTTGTGAAAGGTTTTCTGCTCGACACCAACATTCTGTCCGAGCTGCGGCGTCCCCGCCCCGAACCCAGGGTGGTGGCCTTCGTCAATGCGCAAGCGCTGGAAAAGCTCTACATCAGCAGCGTGACCCTGGCTGAAATCCGCTTTGGCATTGAGCGGATCGGAGAGCTTCACAAGCGCTCCGCCCTCACGGATTGGCTGAACCTTCAATTGCGCCCGATGTTCGAAAACCGGGTGCTGCCCGTCAGTGAAGACATCATGTTCCGGTGGCGGCTGCTGGTGGAGGAAGGGCGCAAAATGGGCCACACCTTCCCGCAACCAGACCTCATCATCGCGGCCACGGCAGTGCATCACGACCTGTCTGTCGTGACCCGTGACACCGGCGGCTATGACAAGGCGGCGGTGGCGTTGATCAACCCTTGGCTCATGTAACCGCGCCCGGCCGATTGATGATTGGGCCGCTGGAGAAAATCCTGCCACCCATGCCCAAGTCCATGCCACGCCCTCTTCTCCTCGCCCTTGCCGCCTGCGCCTTCCTGGCCAGCACGCTGACCGCCTGCGTCGGCGGCGAACCGCGGCCACCGTTCACGGTCAGGCTGATCGGGCTGAACGACTACCACGGCCAACTGGAGTCACCCGGCACCTTGGGCCAGGCGTTCAACAGCGCCGTCCGGCCGGCGGTGGGGGGAGCGGACGCGCTTGCCGCGCAGGTGGCGCGCCTGAAGCAGGGCAATCCGCTGAACGTGGTGGTGGGCGCGGGCGATCTCATCGGCGCCTCGCCGATGGCGTCGTCGCTGTTCTGGGACGAGCCCGCGGTGGAGGCGCTCAACCGGATCGGGCTGGAGTTTTCCGCGGTCGGCAACCACGAGTTCGACCGTGGCACCGACGAACTGCTGCGCCTGCAAACCGGCGGGTGCAAGCGGGTGGCCGATGGCTCGCCCGACCCCAGCTCCTGCCAAGGCGGCGCGGCCGGCGCTCCGGTGCCGTTTTCGGGCGCCCGGTTCCAGTGGCTGTCGGCCAACGTGGTGGACGGCAAGACCGGCCGGCCGCTGCTGCCGGCGTACGGCGTGAAGTCGTTCAACGGGGTCAACGTGGCCTTCATCGGCGTGGGGCTGGAATCGACGCCCGAGATCGTCGCGCCCACGGCCGTGCAGGGCCTGGAGTTCAGGAACGAGGCCGAGACCGTCAACGCGCTGATTCCCGAACTCAAGGCCAAGGGCATCGAGGCCATCGTCGTGCTCCTCCATCAGGGTGGCGCCCAGACCGGCCCGGTGCAGGACCTCAACACCTGCGACGGCAATCTGGCGGGCTCCGACCTCGAAGCCACCGTCCGGCGCCTGGACGACGCGGGGGACCTGGTGCTGAGCGCTCACTCTCACGCGGCCTACCACTGCCGCCTGCCCAACGCCAAGGGCCGCGCCATTCCCGTCACCAGCGCCGGCTCGCTCGGCCGGGTGCTGACCAGCGCCGATCTGACGCTGGACCCGCAGACGCGCGACATTGCCTCGGTGACCGTAAGCAACCTGTTGGTCGAGCGCGGCGACGCCGGCGTGGCGCCCGACGCCGGCGTGGCCGACCTGGTCAGCGCATACAAGCGCCTGGTCGCGCCGCTGGCCAACACCGTCGTCGGCCGCATCGCCGACCCAGAGGGCCTGAGCTATCGGCGGGTGGACGTGGCCTGCAACATGCCGGCGGGCGATTTGATTGCCGATGCGCAGTTGAGCGCCACGCGCGGCGGCCACGGCGCGCTCGGCGGCGCGGTCGTCGCGTTCATGAACGGGGGCGGCGTGCGCAGCCCGGGCTTTGACTACCCCGCCAGCCTGCCGGGCGTGCCCGACGGCAGCGTGACCTACGGTCAGGCGTTCGCCGTTCAACCCTTTGGCAACAGCCTGGTCACGCTGACGCTCAGCGCCCGGCAGATCAAGGATTTTCTGGAAGAGCAGTTCGCCGGGTGCCTGGGCCAGAGCGCGACGATGACGCGCATCGCGCTGCCCTCGGTCGGCTTCAAATATCAGTGGGACGGCGCCAAGAGCTGTGGCAACCGCATCAGCAGCGTCACGCTCAACACCGGCGGCTCGGTGGAGACGCTGGTGGACGCGGCGGGCACCGTGCTCAACCCCGGCAAGACCTACCGCGTGACGGTCAACGACTACATGGCCGACGGGGGCGACGGCAATTCCACGCTCAAGCGCGGCACGCAGCGGGTGGGCGGCCCGCAGGACATCGATGCGCTGACCGCTTTTCTGGCGGGCTACCGCGCACCCGAAGCGGGTTACCGCTGGGGCGCGCATCCGGATGACGCCGCCACGCCGCTGGTGGGCAGCACCCGCCGCGTCAACCGCGTGGGCGCTGGCACCGCCTGCCCCATGGCCGCCAACACCAACCCCTGAGCCGGGCGCGGGCGCACGGGCTTGGGCCCAAGCGGCTACAGTACAAGCCGAACCCCACGGCTGGCTTTGCCACACCCCGCGCATGGAAGTCTCCTTCGCCACCGAAATCGAACAGCTGCGCCTGGGCGCGGGCGAGACCTTTCACGGCGAGGGCATCCTGGCCATCACCAAGGCGCTGCTGCAGTCGGGCGTGGCCTACGTGGGCGGCTACCAGGGCTCGCCGGTGTCGCACCTGATGGACGTGCTGGTGCAGGCACGCGAGCTGATGGCCGAGCTGGGCGTGCATGTGCAGGCCTGCTCCAACGAGGCGTCGGCGGCGGCCATGCTGGGTGCGAGCATCCATTACCCGCTGCGCGGCGCAGTGACGTGGAAGAGCATCGTCGGCACCAACGTGGCGGCGGATGCGCTGTCCAACCTGGCCTCGCCGGGCGTGACCGGCGGCGTGCTGATGGTGATCGGCGAGGACTACGGCGAAGGCGCCAGCGTGATCCAGGAGCGCACGCATGCCTATGCGCTCAAGTGCGGGCTGATCCTGCTGGACCCGCGCCCGCAGCTGCAGAACATGGTCAATCTGGTGGAACACGCCTTTGCCATGAGCGAGGCGAGCCACATGCCGGCGATGATGGAGCTGCGCATCCGCGCCTGCCACCTGCGCGGCAGCTTCACCGCCCGGGACAACGTGGCGCCGCCGGTGTCCACGCGCGCGCTGATGGAAGACCCGGCCCGTTTTGACTACGCTCGGCTGGCGCACCCGCCGGTGACCTTCGGCCACGAGAAGCTCAAGTACGCCGAGCGCATTCCCGCCGCGCGACGCTACATCGTCGAGCATGGCCTCAACGAGCTGCGCCCCGGTCGCCACCACGATCTGGGGCTGATCGTGCAGGGCGGCTGCTTCAACACGCTGGCGCGCGCGCTGCAACTGCTGGGCCTGGCCGACGGCAGCGGCGAGCTGGCGCTGCCCACGCTGGTGCTCAACGTGACCTACCCGCTGGTGCCCGAGCAGATGGCCGACTTCTGCGCCGGCAAGCGCGCCGTGCTGGTGCTGGAGGAAGGCCAGCCCGAATACATCGAGCAGGAGATCGCCACGCTGCTGCGCCGCCGGGACCTGCAAACGCCGCTGTCTGGCAAAGACCTGCTGCCCATGGGCGGCGAACTCACGGCGGAGGCAATGACCGGCGCGCTGCTGGCCTGGCTGGAACGCCACGCGCCGCACATCGATACGCAGGCGGCGCGCGACTGGCTGGCCGATCTGCACCTGCGCCGGGGCGAGGCGGCGCGCGCGCTCGGTCAGCCGCTGCCGCCGCGCCCGCCGGGCTTTTGCATCGGCTGCCCGGAGCGGCCGGTGTTCTCGGCCATCAAGCAGACGCAGGAACTCACCGGCCCGCTGCACATGGCCGCCGACATCGGCTGCCACGCCTTCGGCACCTTCGAGCCGTTCTCCACCGGCCACACCATCCGCGGCTACGGCATGAGCCTGGCCAGCCGCGCCGGCGTCGGCCCGCACATGGCGCGGCGCACGCTGGCGCTGATGGGCGATGGCGGCTTCTGGCACAACGGGCTGCTGACCGGCGTGCAGTCCTCGCTGTTCAATGGCGACGACACGGTGCTGCTGATCTTCAAGAACGGCTACACCTCGGCCACGGGCACGCAGGACATTCTCTCGACCCCCGCCGACGCCGCCAAGCGGGCCGCCGCCGAAAAAGGCCAGAGCCTGGCGCACGCCAACCAGACCATCGAAGCCGCGCTGCGCGGCCTGGGCGTGCAGTGGCTGCGCACCGTGCACACCTATGAGGTGGCGCGGATGCGCCAGACGCTGGAGGAGGCCATGAGCACGCCCTTCACGGGCCTGAAGGTGATCGTGGCCGAAGGCGAGTGCCAGTTGGAGCGCCAGCGCCGCCTCAAGCCCTGGCTGGCCGAGCGCAAGGCCAGCGGCGCGCGCGTGCAGCGCGTGAAGTACGGCGTGGACGAAGACGTGTGCACCGGTGACCATGCCTGCATGCGCCTGTCGGGTTGCCCCACGCTCACGCTCAAGGACAACCCGGACCCGCTGCGCGCCGATCCGGTGGCCACGGTGCTCGACGGCTGCGTGGGCTGCGGCCTGTGCGGCGAGAACGCGCACGCGGCCACGCTGTGTCCGTCGTTCTATCGCGCCGAGATCGTCAGCCGCCCGCACCTGGCGGAGCGGCTGCTGGGCCGGCTGCGCGGCGCCGTGACGCGCGCGCTGCGCCTGGGCCCGGAGGCCGCCCGGTGACGGCGCCCGCCGAGCCGATCTGCATCCTGCTGTGCGCCCTCGGCGGCGAAGGCGGCGGCGTGCTGGCCGATTGGCTGGTCGCCGCTGCACGGCGCGCCGGCCACGCGGTGCAGGCCACGTCGGTGCCGGGCGTGGCGCAGCGCACCGGCGCGACGACCTATTACCTGGAAATCGCCCGCGAGCCGGCCGCGACGGGCGACGCCGGGCCGGTGTTCGCGCTGGCGCCGTTGCCGGGACGGCTGGACCTGCTGGCGTCCAGCGAGCTGCTGGAGACCGCGCGGCAGATCGGCCTGGGCATGAGCGATCCGGCGCGCACCCTGGTCATCAGCTCCACCGCCCGCGTGCTGACCAACCCCGAGCGCATGCGCCCCGGTGATGGCCGGGAGGACGAAGCGCGGCTGGCCGCCCTCGTGCGCGCGCACAGCCGCCGCGCCTGCCTGGCCGACCTGGGCGCGCTCACGCGGCAGGCCGGCACCGCCGTCAGCGCCACGCTGCTGGGCTGCGTGGCGGCCAGCGGCGTGCTGCCGGCGGCGTTCACGCGCGGCTTGTTCGAGGAGGTGGTGCGCGGCTCGGGCGGCGGCGCGCAGGCCAGCCTGCGCGGCTTTGCGCTCGGCTATGCGGCGCTGGCCGATGGCGGCGAGGCAGCACCGGTGGCGGCAATGGCCGGGCCAGCCGAGCCGGACTTTCACGCGCTGGGCCGCGAGCGCTGCCGCGCCTTTCAGGACGAGGCCTACGCCCGGCGCTACGACGCGCGCCTGGCGCCACTGGCCGGGCATCCGGCGGTGCAGCGCGAAGCGGCGCGCTGGCTGGCGCTGCTGATGTGTTTTGACGACCTGATCGACGTGGCGGCGCGCGAGGCCCGGGCCTCGCGCTGGGCGCGCGTGC
>DAIOSZ010000012.1:19111-20246 GCA_036752305.1 Burkholderiaceae bacterium | reverse complement strand
CCCGACGAGTTGCTCAAGGTGTACGACCATTTCAAGCCCGGCCTGCCCGAACTGGCGGGCCTGCTGCCGCCGCGCTGGGCCGCGCGGGTGCTGGCCATCGACGCGCGCCGCGCCGCGCGCGGCCAGGCCGCCTGGGCGATGCCGCTCAAGCTGGGCGCCCACACCGTCACCGGCGTGCTGCTGCTGCGGGCGCTGGCGGCGCTGCGCCGCCTCAGGCCCTGGGGCAGCCGCTGGGCCGACGAGCAGGCGCTCATCGACCGCTGGCTGGCCGCCATCGGCGGCGCACTCGCGCAAGACCCGGAGCGCGCGCTGGAACTGGCGCGTTGCGCCCGGCTGGTCAAGGGCTACGGCGCCACGCACACCCGCACGCGCGAGCGCTTTCTGCAACTCGTAACCAGTTCGGCCGACGCCGCCACGCTCGCGCGCGAACGCGAAGCGCTGCTCATTCAGGTACCGGCGCCCGCCCTGCCCCGCGAACAGCCGCTGCGCTTCATGCCGCGCCGCCCGCGCCCACCTTCCGGAGACCCACGATGACCTGTTTGACCTCTTTCAAGGCCTGTTTTTCTGTGCCTTTTCGCACGTCACTCCAACAAAATCGACCACGGGCAGCTACGCTTTTCATAGCGATCGCGGGGGCGCTGCTGGCCGCGTTCGCCCCGGTGGCGCAGGCGCAAGGCGCCCCGTGGCCGAGCAAGGCGGTGAAGCTGGTCGTCGCCTTCCCGCCCGGCGGCGTGGCCGACGTGATGGCGCGCGTGGTCAGCCAGCCGCTGGGCGAGGCGCTGGGTCAGCCGGTGGTGATCGAGAACAAGGGCGGCGCCAACGGCAACGTGGCGGCGGACGCGGTGGCCAAGTCGCCGCCCGACGGCTACACGCTGCTGGTCAGCTCCACCGGCATCGAGTCGGTCAACCCGCTGCTGTTCACGCGCATGCCGTTTGACGCGCAGAAGGACCTGAGCCCGGTGGCCGCGCTGGGCCGCATCCAGCTGTTCCTGACCACCAAGCCGGGATCGGATTTCAAGACCGTGGCGGCCTTCGTGCAACAGGCCAGGAGCCAGCCGGGCAAGATGTCGTATGGCTCGGCCGGCGCGGGCAGCACGCCGCATCTGGCGGGCGAACTGTTCAAGCAGCAGGCGGG
>DAIOSZ010000012.1:11671-19101 GCA_036752305.1 Burkholderiaceae bacterium | reverse complement strand
AGTCCTGCGCGTGCGCCAACGCGAACGCCAGCGCGGCCGGCGTCGGCTCGGCGACGCACCTCGGCTGCCTGGTGTTCAACGCCGCGATAGGCGTCGAAATCAACCACATCCCCTACCGCGGCGCCGCGCCCGCGCTGCAGGACCTGCTGGCGGGCCAGCTGGACTATTACTTCGACCCCGGCATCGCCTTCCCGCATGCGCGCGCGGGCAAGCTCAAGATGCTGGCCGTGGCCTCCAGCAAGCGCTCCGCGCTGTTCCCCGAGGTGCCCACGCTGGCCGAGGCGGGCTTCAAGGGCGTGGACGCCGACACCTGGTTCGGCGTCTATGCCCCCTCGGGCACGCCACCCGAGGCCATTGCCCGCCTGAACCGCGAGATCAACAAGGCGCTGGCACTGCCGCAGGTGAAGGCGCGCTTTCTGGACGTGGGCGGCGAGGCCGCGCCGATGAGCCCGGCCGAGTTCAAGGCCGTGGCGCGCGAGGAGGCCAAGGTGTTCGGACAGGTGATCCGCGAGCGCGGCATCCGGCTGGACTAGTGCAGTGTTCGACGCTTTGCGGTACTTATGGGCCAGCGGATTTGCCTTCGTGGCTAGGCGCAAACCACAGCGATGCTCAGTGGCATCGCGAGGATTTGCAACGACGCCACGGAGGCAAAGGCGCGGCGCCATAAGTGCTGCATAGCATCGAACACTGCACTAGATTCGAAAGGCCTCCAAGGCCTCGGGCGCGAACAGCTCTTCGACCGCCAGCTTGCGCGGCGACAGCCCCTGCTCATGGTGGTAGCGGGTGAAGGTCTCCAGCACGTGGCGGTTGGGCTCCAGGCCGTAGGCCCACCAGTCGTCGCCAAGTTCGCGCTGCGCGTCCTCGACATGCGCCATCAGCCAGGGCAGCATGGCCTTGAGCGCGGCGGTTTCCTGCAGGTCCTGGTAGGTCCGGCGCTGGGCGGCGATGAAGGCCTTGGTCAGCGACTGCGCGACCCAGCGGTTGGCCTCGTAGATGGGCCGGCGGATCACGACGCAATGCATGATGGGAAAGATGCGCGTGCGGCGGAAGTAGGCGCGCTCGACCTCGACGTAGTTCTCGAACAGGCGCCGGACCTTGCCGTCACCGGCGTGGAAGCTCGACGGCGCGCGCGCCGTGTAGAGCGCGTCGATCTCGCCGTCGCGCAGCATCCGTGAGAGGGTCTGCGTGGGGCCGATGGGGCTGACGCGGATGTTGGGCGGCAGTTGCAGCTTGAGTTTCTCGATGCGGCCGGGTTCTTCCTCGCCGCCAAACAGGTAGGGCTGCGCGTCCACCGGCACGCCGTGGTCGTCGGCCAGGATGCCGCGTATCCACACGGGGGCGGTCATCTGGTATTCGGGGCTGGCGATGCGCTTGCCGATCAGGTCGCGCGGTTCGCGGATGCCAGCGTCGGCGTTGACGTAGATGCACGAGTGGCGAAAAAAGCGCGACGGAAAGATCGGGATCGCGACGAACGGCCGCTCCGGCCGGTGCAGCGAGACGCAGTAGGACGACAGCGACATCTCGGCCACGTCGAACTCCTGAAAGCGCGCCATGCGATAGAACGTTTCCTCCACCGGCAGGTTCAGGTAGTTCAGATCGACGCCTTCCACGCGCACCGTGCCGTCGGCCAGCGCGCGGGTGCGGTCGTAGTCCCAGCAGGCAAAGTTCAGATGCAAGCGGCTCACGCGATCACTCCTGCTTGAGGCCCACCAGGGCCACCGCCTTGGCCATGCGCTCGTTCTCGGCGCGGATCACCGCGGCGTAGTCGGCCGCGCCCAGGGCATGCGCGTCCACGCCAGCGGTGCCCAGGTTGCTGGCAAGTTCCGGCAGCCTGGCCGCCTGCTGGATTTCAGCGGCGAGCATCTGCGCGGCTTCGCGTGGCGCGTTCCCCGCGGCGAAGGCGCCGACGACGACGGCGTAGTCGAAACCCGGCACCGTCTCGGCTATCGCGGGCACGTCGGGCATGAGCGGCGAGCGCCTGCTCGCGTTGCCGGCGAGGATGCGTACCTGCCCCGCCTTGGCAAAGCCCGACAGCGAAGGCCCCGCTGCAAAGAGGCACTGCACCTGTCCACCCACGAGCGCTGGAACCGACTGCCCGGAGCCACGAAACGGAATGTGAACGATGTGCAAGCCCAGCGCCGACTTCAGCGCCTCCATGCACAAATGGTGGCTGGAGCCAATGCCGCTGGAGCCGTAGTTCAACTGCCCCGGCCTGGATTTCGCGTACTCGACGAACTCGGCGAAGCTGCGCACCGGCAGGCTGGCGTTGACCGCCAGGTACAGCGGCGACGACGCCATCATCGCCACCGGCAGCACATTGCGGCTGTTGTAGGGCAGATCCTTGGCGATCAGGGGGTTGACCGAGAACAGGGAGCCGTCGGTCACCAGAAAGCCGTGGCCGTCTGGCGGCGCCGCGAGCAAGGCCTGCGCGGCCACCGCGCCATTGCCGCCGGGCTTGTTGTCCACCACGATGCCCTGGCCGATGCGCTCCGCCAAGTGCTTGGCGTACACACGCGCCACGGTATCGGGCAGCCCGCCCGCGGCGTAGGGCACGATCCAGCGCACCGGCTTGCTGAAGGCAAAGCTCTGCGCAAGTGCCGCCCGCGGCCAGAACCAGGTTGACAAGGCCAGGGGCGCGGCGCCCAGGTGCCGCAATGCGCGACGACGATTGTTCATCGAATGATTCCTCGCTTACAGCACGGGGCGGGCGTCGTGCACGCGCCAGTCGGTGGCTTTGGGCACGATGCCCTGGTAGGCACAGGTCCCCGCGGGCGGCGCCAGGGGGCCCGCGCCGATCGCCGCGCCGCTGACCTCGAACGCACCCAGCGCCTCCAGCATGCGGCGGCGGAATTCAACGATGGCCAGGTCACTGGCGCCCAGCCGGTCCTCGCTGCGCTCGGCGATCGGCCCCATCGATACCCACATGCTCATGTCCTGGTTGGGAATGCCGCGAATGCCGGTGAAGTTGCCCGCCTTCATCGCCTGGCGGTCCTGCCAATAGGCGTTGTCCTCGCTGCGCAGCGGCCGGTAGCGATGGTCGAGGTCGATGCCGACCTGGGTGCCCAGGAACTTGCGCCAGGTCTCGGTCTCGGGCGTGTGCACCGGATTCCCCCAGGCCATGAAGTAGAACGCCGTGGTCACGTCGTCGATGGGCACGTTCATGTTCGCCACGTTGTAGCGGTTGTTGGGCGGAATCAGCGCCGACGCCGGGGCCAGGAACACGGTCTGGCGAACGTATTCGTTGGCCGCCGCATCCTTGATGGGCCGACGCAGCGCCGCGTAGCGGAAACCGTAGTCGGTGCGCTCGACCTGCAGGCGCGGCGACTTGTCGGTCGAGGGCCGCAGCCATTGTTCGTCGGTGGCAATGGCGCCATCGACCCGCGCCGGAACCATGTCCGACGAATGAAGGCTGGAACTGTGCGCCGAGTCGATTTGCCCTTCCAGAATCTGCGCCCAGTTGCACGGGATCACGATCTTGGCCACCGCCACGCGCACGTTCTCGCTGGGCGCCCAGGGCGGCGGCACAAACGGCGTCATCGCGTGACGCGGCCCCAGGTAGGCCCAGACATAACCCGCCCATTCCTCCACCGGATAGGCGCGGTGCTTGACCTTGTCGGCAAAGCCGCTGGCGACGGGCTCGGACGCCATTTCCAGCACGTTGCCGTCACGGTCCATCTTCCAGCCATGGTAGAGGCAGCGCAGGGCGCAATCCTCGTTGCGCGCGTAGACCAGCGAGGCGCCGCGATGCGGACAGCGCTCGGCCATCACGCCGACCTTGCCGTCGCTGTCGCGGAACACGACGAGGTCTTCGCCCAGCACACGCGCCTTCACCGGCGCGCCATCGGCTTCGGCCACCTCCTCGGACAGGCAGACCGCCAGCCAGTGGCGGCGCATGAGTTGGCCCATGGGCGCCCGGCCTTCGACGCGGCACAGGCGCTGGTTTTCTTCAGGAGTCATGACGGTATGGCTTGCAGACAAATACTTAGTTGCCTAAGATTATGCGGAGCTTTGACGATTGTCAATGCGAGTGCATTTTTCTCCAACCCCTCATGCAAGACTCCCCTCCTCCCCCCGCTCCTGGCGACAACCTGCCGCCCCGGCGCCTGAGCGTGGCCGCGCGCGAGCAGGTGGCCGATGGCATCTGGCGCTTTGTGCTGACCGCTCGGAACGGCGAAGCGCTCGATTGGCCCGGAGCGGGCGCGCATCTGCCGGTGTTCACGCCTGGCGGTCATTGGCGGCAATATTCGCTGTGCCAGGCACCGGGCGAGGCCGGGGGCTATGAAATCGCCGTCAAACGCGAGGCCGGCGGCCGTGGGGGATCGGTCAGCCTGTGCGACGGCGCCGAGCCGGGCAGCGCGCTGTGGTGCGGGCAGCCGCGCAACCATTTCGCGCTCGACGAGCGTGCGCAAAGCCTGCTGCTGATCGCCGGCGGCATCGGCCTGACGCCCATTCTGGCGATGGCGCGCGCCGCGGCGGCCAACGGCACGCCGTTCACGCTGCTGGCTCTTTCGCGCGACGCGGCGGGCATGCCCTTTCAGGACGCGCTGGATGGCTTGCGCGCCAGCGGCAAGGTCGTCGTCCACCATGACCGGGGTCGCGCGGACGACGCCTTCGACCTCTGGCCACTGCTGGAAAAGCCCCGGCGCGGCACCCAGGTCTATTGCTGCGGCCCGCGCGGGCTGATGGACGCAGTGCGCGACATGAGCGGGCACTGGCCTTCGGGCAGCGTGCACTTCGAAAGTTTCGGGGTCAGCGCCGTGGAGCGCGCGCGCGACGAAGCCTTCATGGCCGTGCTCGCTTCCACGGGCCGCCGGGTCGAGGTTGCAGCCGGTCAGTCGCTGCTGGATGCGCTGCGCGCCGCCGGCTGCTCGGTCGCCAGCTCCTGCGAAAGCGGCTCTTGCGGCTCCTGCCGCACCGGCCTGCTGGAAGGCGCCGCCGAGCACCGGGACTTCGTGCTCGGCGAGGCCGAGCAGCAAACGCAGATCATGCCCTGCGTGTCGCGCGCCCGCGCGGGCACGGTGCTGGTGCTCGACCTGTGAACGGTAACCTCACCCCCATCCGCATCGGCATCCTCGGCCTGGGCCGGGGGTTCATGCTGGCGCTGCCGACGCTGGCGCAAGACCCGCGCCTGAGCCTGGTGGCGGCGTTCGACCGTGATGCGCGGGCGAGCGCGGCTTTTGCCCGCGACTTCAACGCCATCGTGCACAACAGCGTGGAAGACCTGTGCGCCGACCCGGCGGTGGAATTGGTCTACGTGGCGACGCCGCATGAGATGCACGCCGCGCACGCGGCGGCGGCCGCGCACGCCGGACGGCACCTGCTGGTCGAAAAACCGATGGCGTTGCGCCTGGCCGATTGCTCGCGCATGGTGGACGCGGCGCGCCAGGCGGGCGTCAAGTTGCTGGTGGGCCCCAGCCATGCCTGGGACGCACCGGTGCTGCATGCGCGCCGCCTCATCGCGCAAGGCGCCATCGGCCGCGTGCGCTTCATCACCAGCCTGCAGTACACCGATTTTCTGCACCGTCCGCGCCGCGCCGCGGAACTCGACACCGCCCAGGGCGGCGGCGTGGTGATGAGCCAGGCCGCGCACCAGATGGACGTGGCCCGCCTGCTGGCCGGCGGGCGCGTGCGCAGCGTGCAGGCCGTCACACACCGTTGGCCGACGCATGCCAACGGCCGCGCGGGCACCTGTGAAGGCGCCTACCAGGCGCTCGTGCAGTTCGCGGGCGAGGGCAACGAGCCCGGCCCCAGCGCCACCCTGGTCTACAGCGGTCACGCCGGCTTCGACACCGACGCGTGGATGGACGGCATCGGCGAGATGGCGCAAACCAAGGCGCCGGGCGCGCATGCGCGCGCCCGCCAGACGCTGGCCGCGATGGTGGACGAGCCGGGACGGGAGGCGGCGTTCAAAGCCTCGCGGGGCTACGGCGGTGTCGCCACGGGCGCGGCCACTCCCGCGCCAGCGCCGCAAGCGCATCCCCACTTTGGACCCGTTATCGTCAGCGGTGAGGCCGGCGACCTGCGTTTGACACCGCGAGGCCTGTGGATCGCCGATGGCCAGGGCGAGCGTTTCGAGCCCACGCCGCTTCCCGAGGTGCCACGCGAGAGCATCGCCGATGAGCTGTGGCGCGTGCTGCGCCGGGGTGAGGTGCCCCTGTTTTCTGGCGAATGGGAGCGCGCAACCACGGCGGCGACGCTCGCGATATTGGAATCGGCCGCCCAGGGCGGCCAGCCGGTCGCCCCGGCCTACCAATGTGCCCCGTCATAGGACACGAAACGAAAGCTCCTGGACAATCGGCGCATGGACAGACCACGCGAGAACCCCAGCCCCACACGCGAAATTCAGAAACATTGGCGGGGGGAGGTCCCAGGCGACCGCCTGGCCCACCTCGTGCGCGACGCGGGGCGCGCATTCACCCGCGAGCTGCAGACGCGCCTGGCCGAGCGTGGCGTGGCGTTTGGTCATTGGGCTTTCCTGCGCGCGCTGTGGCAACAGGACGGTCTGACGCAGCGTGAGCTGTCGCGTAAGGTCGGCGTGATGGAGCCAACCACCAACGTCGCGCTCAAGGCGATGGAAAGCCAGGGCTGGATCGACCGCCGCCGCTGCGGCGGCAACCAGAAGAATTTGTATGTGCACCTGACCGCCGCCGGACGAGCACTGGAAGACGAACTGGTGCCGCTGGCGGTCGAAGTCAACCGCGTCGCCGTGGCGGGTGTGCCCGAGACCGACCAGCAATTGGCGCGGCGGGTGCTGCTCGCCATCATCGACAACCTCGCCGCAGAGGAAGCCCCGCACTCTATCCTCGGCGACTCATGACGACTCTCTCCTCCGCCGCGCCCACGGCCGTTCTAAGCTTTTTGGGCACCCCGCGTCTGTGGCGCGACGGCAGCGACCGGCCCCTCGACCTGCGCTACCGGCGCGGCAACGGCGTGCTGGCCTTCCTGCTGGCGCATGCGGGCACCCCGGTTTCGCGCGACGCGCTGGGCGAATTGTTCTGGCCCAGCCTCGACCGTGCCGCCGCGCGCAACAACCTGCGCGTGGTGCTGTTCGACCTCGTCGCGCGCCTGAAGGACCTCGATCTGCCCGGTCTGGTCGAGGCTCAGCGCGACTGGTTGATGGCGCGCGCCGGCGATGGCGCGATGCTCGACCTGAATTACCTCGACCCCGCCCAGCCCTGGGCCAGCGCCGCGCGCGCGCACCCGCTCGCCCGACAAGCCGCGCAGGCGACCGACGCCTGGCTGCCCGGCATCTGGAGCGACGCCTCGGGCGACTTCGCCGACTGGCTGACCAGCCAGCGCGCGCGGCTCGATCGCGCCGAGCCGATGCCAGAGCCCCTCATCGTGCCGCCGCTGGCCCCGCGCGAGCCGAGCGCCGCGCATGAAAGCTCCGGCCGCCGGCGGCTGGACCGCGCCCCGGCCGAAATGGCGGT
>DAIOSZ010000012.1:0-11661 GCA_036752305.1 Burkholderiaceae bacterium | reverse complement strand
GGACGCGCTGACCCGCGAGGTCGAGGCCTTTGGCGGGCGCCGCATCTCGACCGATGCGCGCGGCGCGCTGTTTGCCTTCGGCGTGCGGCGCACGCAGGCCGGCCAGCGTTGGCAGACGCTGCGCGCGGCGCTGCACGCGTGGAACGGAGCGCTGCTGCCGCCCACGGCACGGCTGGCCGCCAGCGCTGGCCGCGTGCTGGTGATTTCCGCCCCCTCGCGCGATACCGCGCCGGTCGTGCTGGGGCGGCGGCTGCACTTGCTCGACGATTTGCTGCGCCACGCCGCGCCCGGCGAACTGGCCTGTTGCGACAGCATGGCCGAGTACGCCGCGCACTTTGGCATCGCGCCGCTGTGGAAACTGCGTGCCAGCGGCTTTGATGAAGACATCACGCTGCACAAGCTGCATCTGGCCGATGGGCGCGAACCGCTGATAGCGCCCATCGGCGGGCGCGAGTCGGCCTTCGCGGGCCGCGACGGCGAGGAAGCGCTGGCCGAACGCCTGCTGGTGGCCAGCCAGAGCGGCCTGGCCACCGGCCTGTGCCTGCGCGCCGAGTCGGGCATGGGCAAAACGCGGCTGGCCTGGGAGATCGCCAGCCGCTGCCAGCAAGGCGGGGGGCTGGTGTTCTGGATCGGTGCGCGGCCCGAGACCCAGGGCGCGCCCTGGCGCTGCCTGCGCGAGTTCCTCGCGGCGCTGCTGCAAGGCGCCGGCAACCTCGCCGACCGCCTCGCGCGCCTGTCCGCTCAACTGAGCGTGAGCTGGAGCGCGCGCCAGTTGCGCGCGCTGGAAGCCGTGGCCAGCGGACACGGTCTGCCCAGCGAATCGCGCGGCGTGCTGGTCGAGGCGCTGGTAGCCATGTTCGAAAGCGGCGCCGACCTGCGCCACCTGTGCGTGGTCGATGACGTGCAATGGATCGACCCCGCCAGTGCCGACATCCTGCTGCGCGTGGCACGCGGCGCGCGCCATGCGTTGTGGCTGCTGACCATGCGCGCCGGCCACGACAACCCGCTGGCGGCCATCGCCACCAGCCTGGCTTCTTACCAGACGCTGGACCTGCCGCCGCTGGACGACGCCAGCGCCCGGCGCATCGTCGATTCGCTGCCCGAGGCCGCGAGCCTGGACGAGGCGCAGATCCGCGGCCGCGTGGTCAACGCGCGCGGCGTGCCGCTGTACCTGGTGGCCGATCTGCCCTATGTGGGGGAAGACAATCCGCGCTTTCAGGAGTCCTGCGAAGCCATGTTCCACCGCATGGGACAGGGCCGTCAGGTGCTGCGCGCGGCCTCGGTGCTGGGCATGCTGTTCGACGAATCCAGCCTGAACGCGCTCTACCCGGAGGCCGAGGTCAGTGGCGCGCTGGAGCGCGCGCTCTCGGCGGGGCTGGTGTTTTCGCGCGGGCCGGGGCGCATGGCCTTCTTCCACCCGCGCCTGCGCGAGCATGTGCTGGGCACGCTGCCGCCGCGCGAGCTGGCCGCCACCGCGTCGGCCTGCGCCCAGGTGATGCACGCGCGCGGTGACTGGAGCGCGGCTGCGGCGCTGTGGGAGCGCGCCGGCCGGGTCGAGTCGGCCAAGGAGGCCTGGCACACCGCCGGGCTGGCCGCCATCGAGGCGCGCGACATGTTCGCCGGCTGCCACGCCTATGACCACCTGGCCGCGCTGGGCTATCTCAACGGCGCGGGACACGCGGCCTCGCTGCTCCAGCACGCGCGCTGCCTGCTGGCGCGCGACGGCTTCGGCGCGCGGCGGGCCAACCCGGTGATCGCGCGCCTGACCGAGCTGCTGCCGCAGCTGCTGGAGGACGAGCAGCAACTGGCCTTTGATGCGCTTGCCGTCGTCTACCTGCACACCAGCGGCCTGGATCATGCGCGGGCGCTGGACGACGCGGCGCGGCTGCAGACGCAGGCTCGCGCAGGCGCCCAGCAGCTGTTCGCCGCCTGGGCGCGCACCTCGGCCCTGCTGGGGCTGGGCCGCTTGTCCGAAGCGGCCGCTGCGTGCGCCCAGGCGCAAGCCCTGGCTGAGCGATTGCCTCAGGACGAGCGCATGCGCTACTTCCCGTCCGACGTCGCGGTGCTGCTGGGCTGCCAGGACGCCTGGCTGCGCTGGCTGCTCGGCGACGCCGCCGGCCTTGCCGCCCAGCGGGCGCTGGTCAGACAGCGCGCCGACGAATCCCCCGCCGCGCACGACGAGGTGGTCACCCTGTGCTGCGCCGCGCTGTTCGAATGGGCGACCCAGGCGGCGCCCTCGGATGCCCCGACCGCGCGCCAGGCCGCGGCGCTGGCGCAATCGGAAGGCTTTGAGTACTGGCAACTGCTGGCCACCCAGCTCGACGAGAGCACTCCCGCGGACGCCGCCGTGCTGCGCGAACGCGCCGAAGCCATTGGGCAATGTCACGGCGTCAGCCGCGCGCTGGCCGCTTGGGTGGCCTGCGACCGGCTGCTGCGGGCGGGGCAGGCTCAGGCTGCGCTGGCGTGGATCGACGAGCTGCTGACCGGCGATCTTGCGCCGCAGGGGCAGGGCCTGCGCATGGACCTGCTGCGCCTGCGCGCGCTCGCGCTGCCGCCCGCCGAGCGGGCCGCGGCGCTGGATCTGGCGCGCCAGGCCGGCGAGGCGATGGGCGCGATGGGCTGGCTGCGGCATCACGGATGGACCACCAGCAAGGCGTGAATCGCCCATGACCGCACTCCAGCCAGCGCCGGTGCTGCGCATGTCCGAGCTGCGCTTTCGCTGGCCGGGCACGGCCCACGACGTGCTCGACATGCCGGGCTGGAACCTGGGCGCCGCCGAGCGCCTGCTCGTGCGCGGCCCGAGCGGCTGCGGCAAGAGTACGCTGCTGTCACTGGCGGCGGGCGTGTTGCTGCCCAGCGCGGGCCGGGTCGAACTGCTGGGCCAGGACTGGCAGGGCCTCGGCGCGGGCGCGCGCGACCAGCGGCGCGTGGACCACGTGGGCTACGTGTTCCAGCAGTTCAACCTGCTGCCCTACCTGTGCGCGCTCGACAACGTGCTGCTGCCCTGCCGCTTCTCGCCGCTTCGGGCGCGGCGGGCCGGCGCGTCGCTGGAGCGGGCCGCGCAAACCTTGCTGGATGCGCTCGACCTGCCCGCCGCGCTGTGGCGCAAACCGGCGGGCGAACTGTCGGTGGGCCAGCAGCAGCGCGTGGCGGCGGCCCGCGCGCTCATCGGGCAGCCACAACTGATCATCGCCGACGAGCCGACCTCCGCGCTCGACGACGAGCGGCGTGACGCCTTCATGAGGCTGTTGCTCGCGCGCTGCCAGGCGGCGGGCTCGGCGCTGCTCTTCGTCAGCCACGACGCGCGCCTGGCGCCGCACTTCGACCGCGTGCTGGAACTGGCCGCGATCAACCGCGCCCGTCAAGGCGCGCGGGAAGGCTGATGCGCGCGCTGTGGATGCTCGCCTGCCGCAGCGCCTGGCACCGGCGCCACGCGCTGGCGCTGGTGGCCCTGTCGGTGGCGCTGTCGTCCTTTCTGCTGCTGTCGGTGGAGCGCGTGCGGCACGACCTGCGGCAGAACTTCTCGCGCGCGGTCTCGGGCACCGATCTGATCGTCGGCGCGCGCACCGGCAGCGTGCAGCTGCTGCTGTACTCCGTCTTTCGCATCGGCCAGCCAACGCGGGGCATGCGCTACAGCAGCGTCGAGGCCATCGCACGCGACCGCGCGGTGGCCTGGGTGGTGCCGCTGTCGCTGGGTGACTCGCACCACGGCTATCCGGTGCTGGGCACCACGGCGGACTACTTCACGCATTTTCAGTACGGCGACCGGCAGGCGTTGGCCTTCGCGCAGGGCCGAGCTTTCGAGCAGGTGTTTGACCTGGTGCTCGGCGCCGAGGTGGCCGAGCGCCTGGGCTACCGCCTCGGTCAGCCGCTGGTGCTGCGCCATGGCGAAGGCGAAATCGACGGCAACGACCACGACGACAAGCCCTTCACCGTGGTGGGCATCCTGGCGCGCACCGGCACGCCGGTGGACCGCTCGCTGCACATCGGCCTGGCCGGCATGGAGGCCATGCACCTGGATTGGGCAGCTGGCGTGCCGCTGCCCGGCGCCGCCGTGCCCGCCGCACAGGTGGAGCAGCATGACCTGCGGCCCAAGACCGTGACCGCGGCGCTGGTGGGGCTGAAGTCGCGCGCCGCGGTGTTCGCGGTGCAGCGGCGCATCGCCGAATTTCCCGCCGAGCCACTGCTGGCGATTCTGCCCGGAGTGGCGCTCGACGAGATATGGAGTGCGCTGGGTGGCGCCGAGCGGGCGCTCTTGCTGCTGTCGGGGCTGATCGGCCTGGTCAGCCTGGCGGGCCTGGTGGCCGTGGTTCTGACGGCGCTGGAGCAGCGGCGGCGCGAACTGGCCGTGCTGCGCAGCATTGGCGCCGGCCCGCCGCGCGTGCTGGCGCTGCTGGCGCTGGAAGGGGGCTTGCTCACGGCCACCGGCATCGCGCTCGGTCTGGTGCTATGGTGGCTGGCAGTCGCCACGCTCGGGCCCTGGCTGCAATCGCGCCATGGCCTCGCGCTCACGCTCTCCTGGCCCAGTGCGGCGGAATGGAGCCTGCTCGGCGGCGTATTTGCCGCCGGCCTGCTGGCCAGCCTGCTGCCGGGCTGGCGCGCGTACCGCCTGTCGCTGGCCGATGGACTGTCACCCAAGGGGCTTTGATGACCTACCCGAACCGCCGCCGATTCACCGTTTTCATGGCCACGGCATGCAGCCTGGGCTGGCACACCGCGCAGGCGCAGAAGGCGGCGCCGGCCGGCCCGCCACGCACCGCCACCTGGGACGAGCTGATGCCCAAGGATTGGGACCCGCTCAAGCAGCTCAAGGGCCGCAACGTCGGCCGCGTGGCCGAGGGCAGCGCCGCCGAACAGGAAATGATGGGCGAGATGCGCGAGCTGTGGGACAACGCCCCGACGCGCGCCGAACTCGACGGCGCGCGCCTGCGCCTGCCCGGCTACGTGGTACCGCTGGATGGCGGCGAGCAGATCAAGGAGTTTCTGCTGGTGCCCTACTTCGGCGCCTGCATCCACACGCCGCCGCCGCCAGCCAACCAGATCGTGCACGTCACGCTCAAGAAGCCTTGGTCGCTGCGCGCCATGGACGCCGTCTGGGTCAGCGGGCCGCTGGCCGTCAGGCGCGGCAGCTCCGACATGGGCGCCAGCGGCTACGCGCTGGCGGCCGAGACCGTGGAACCCTACCGTGGACAGAACCGCTGACGCAGGAGCACTCAGGATGCCGCAACCCTTTCACCTCGCCTTTCCCGTTCACGACCTCACCGCGGCGCGCGCCTTCTACGGCGGCGTGATGGCCTGCCCCGAGGGCCGCAGTTCACCCGACTGGATCGACTTCGATCTGTTCGGCCACCAGATCGTCACCCATCTGGCGCCCCAGGCGGGCGAGCGCGTGGCGGCGCATGGGCTGGTGGACGGCCACTCGGTGCCGATCCCGCATTTCGGCGTGGTGCTGGCCATGGACGAATTCCACGCGCTGGCCGAGCGCCTGCGCGCCGCGGGCGTGCACTTCGTGATGGAGCCGCAGATCCGATTTCAGGGCGAGCCGGGCGAGCAGGCGACGATGTTCTTCCGCGACCCTTCCGGCAACGCGCTGGAGTTCAAGGCGTTCGCCGATCCGTCTCGGCTGTTCGCGAAGTGAGCGCCTCCTCATGCCCGCTGACCAGGGCCTCGACGAAGCGCGCCACGCCCGCCTCCACGGTGGTGCCGTTGTGCACATGCAGATGGCGCACGCCGGCCGGCAGGTCCAGCGTCACCTCGCGCGCCAGCCGCGCCTGAATCTCGGCCTCGGTCTCGCGATGGCGCGCCTGCAGCCGCCCGGCCAGGTCGCTGTGGCGCGAGGTGACCTGCACCACCGTCAGATGCGGCACGCGCGCCGCCAGTTCGCGGATCACGGTGCGCGAACCGTTGGCCACCACGTGGCGCCCCATTTCCAGTTCGTGGCGCAGCGCCGCCGGCAGGCCGTAGTGAAAGCCATGCGCGACCCAGGTCTGCAAAAACTCCTGGTTGCGCTCCATCGCCGCAAAGACCTCGGCGCTCACCGGCCGGTGCGGCTCACCGCCGGGCTGAACCTCGCGCGTGATCACGCGCTGCGCGAACACGTAGCGCCCCGAGGGGCCCAGGCGCTCGCGCGCGCCGTGGATCAGCGTGTCCTTGCCCACGCCGCTCGGGCCGACGACCAGAAAGAGGGTGCCGCGGTTCATGACACCAGCGCCGCATAGACCATGTTGCGCAGCAGCAGGCGATAGTGGTCGCGCTGGTTGGGCGCCTGCGTGAGGATCATGGCCCACAAATCCTCGGCGGGGTCGCAGAAAAAAGCCGTGCCGGCAATGCCGCTCCAGTAGTACATGCCCACCGATCCCGGCGTGCTGGCCTCGCCCGCCGAGGTCCGCACCGCGAAGCCCAGGCCAAAGCCATGCCCCGGCGGCAACAGGTCGCCCTGGGCGGGGATGCGCCGGCCCAGGTGGTCGCTGGTCATCAGCGCCAGCGTGCGCGGCGACAGCAACCAGCCGCCGTCCGGCAGCCGCCCCCGGGCGAGCAGGCACTGCAAAAAGCGCAGGTAGTCCGGCGCGGTGGACACCAGCCCCCCGCCGCCGCTTTCCATCAGCGGCGCCTCCAGCGGGTCGAACACCGCCAGCGGCACGCCACCATCGGGATCGTGCGAGAACGGCTGGGCCAGGCGAGCGCGCTGCTCGTCGCGCGCCGCAAAGCCGGTTTCGGTCATGCCCAGCGGACCGAGCACATGCTCGGCCAGATAGGCGCCCAGCGTCTGGCCGCTGACGACCTCGACCACCCGCCCGAGCACGTCGGTGGCGCGGCTGTAGGCCCACACGCTGCCGGGCTCGAAGGCGTAGGGGATGCGCGCCAACTCGCGCGAAAACGCGGCGTTGTCGCGGCCCCGGCTGCCGACGCTCACCGCCGCGTAGGCCCGCTGCACCGGGCCGTCGCCCAGAAATTCGTAGGTAAAGCCGGCCGTGTGGCGCAGCAGGTCTTGCAGCGTGGGTGGCCGGCCGGGGCGGCGGCTGTTCAGGCGCCCCGCTTCCACGGCGGCCACGCCGGTGTCGGCGTACTCGGGCAGCCAGCGCGGCAGCGGGTCGGTCAGCAGCATGCGGCCTTGCTCGACCAACTGCATCGCCGCCACCGAGACCAGTGGTTTGGTCATCGAATAGATGCGAAACACGCTGTCCACCTGCATGGCCGGCCCGCCCGGTGCCTGCGAACCCACGGCATCCAGGCAAGCGACCTGCCCCGCGCGCCCCACCGCCACCACGGCGCCGGGAATGTGGCCGCTGGCCGCGCGTTCGGCCAGCAGGCGCGGCAGGCGCGCCAGGCGTTCGGGGCAAAAGCCCAGGCGATCGGGATCGGCGCGTTCGATGACAGGGGCGGAGGACGTGAGGATGGACATGGCCTTGGACAACGGTGCGCGCGGATGCGCGGACGCGGCACCCATGAGGGCTCGCGCCGCCGGGCCGAGCTTAGCAAAAGCCCGCCGCGCAGGCATTGGCGGGCGCCCCGCTACTTCTGCAAATCCACCACCCGCAGCCGCAGGCGCCGTTCCTCGCGCCGGTCGGGGTAGACGTTGCGTACCACGGTCAGTTCGACCTCGGTGCCCAGGCCGGCGCGGTCGAGTTCGGCCACCAGCGCCTGCACGCTGGGCAGCGCCCGACCGTTGATCGCCGTGATCACGTCGCCGAGTTCTCCCGAGCGCGGGTCGTAGGGCCGCAGGCCGGCCTGCGCCGCCGGGCTGGCTTCGTCCACCGCCTCGATGACGATGCCCTGGATACCGGCGCGGGCGACGATTTCCGGCCGCATGGGCCGGATGCCGATGCCCGGCAGCGGCGCGCGCCCGCGCGCGATCATCGCCGGCACGATGCGGTTGACCAGATCGATGGGGATCGAAAAACCGATACCCGCCGCGTTGCCATAGTTGGGGCGGATCGAGCTGTTGACGCCGATCACGCGGCCCGCGCTGTCGAGCAGCGGGCCGCCGGAATTGCCGGGGTTGATGGCCGCGTCGGTCTGGATCACGCCGAACACCTCGCGGCTTTGCGTGGTGGGCAGTTCGCGGTCCAGCGCGCTGACGATGCCGCGCGTGAGCGTGCGCTGCAGGCCAAAGGGGTTGCCGATGGCGTAGACCGTCTGCCCCACGCGCAGCGAGCGGCTGTCGCCCAGCGGGATGGGCTCCAGATGCGGCGCCACCTGCGCCAGCGGGCGCGTCAGACGCACCACGGCCAGGTCGTATTCGGGCGAGCGGCCGACCACCTGGCCCTCGACCGGGATGCCGCCCAGGTGCACCAGCACGCGCCGCGCGTTCTGGATGACGTGGTGGTTGGTGACCACGTGGCCGAACTGGTCCCACACGATGCCGCTGCCCGCGCCTTGCGTGACCTCGCGGTTTTGCCGCGCGTCGGTCTGCACCAGCTCGGTGGTGAGGTAGGCCACCGCCGGGGCGGCGCGTTCGAACAGCGCGACCACGCGCTGCTCCTCGGCCGACAGCGGCTCGCGCGGCTGCACCGGGCGCGGTTCGACGCGGGCGTAGGGCGAAGGCGGCGGCAGGTAGGGCAGCGCCGTCTGCGCGGCGGCTGCCACGGCGCCCAGGGCCAGCGCGGCGGAAAGCAGGCGGGAAAAACTCATGACTACGATTTTAATAGCGCCCCGTGGTGGCCATTGGCCCACCAGCGGCTGATCGGGCTCAGAATCCGGCGCCGCGCGGCGCTTCCTCGGCCTCCTGCAGCAGGCGCCACATCACCTTGCCGCTGCCGCTCTTGGGCAATTGCTCGGCAAAGGTGACCAGGCGCGGCGCCTTATAGACCGCCATGTGGTCGTGGCACCAGGCCATGATGTCCTGCTCGCTCACCTGTCCCCGGTGCGTGGGGCGCAGCACGACGACGGCCTTGACGGTTTCGCCGCGATACGGGTCACGCGAGGCGATCACGCAGGCCTCCTGGATGGCCGGGTGGCGGTACATGAGCGCCTCCACCTCGGCCGGCCAGACCTTGAAGCCGCTGGCGTTGATCATGCGCTTCAGGCGGTCGGTCATGAAGAAATAGCCGTCCTCGTCCACGCGGCCCATGTCGCCGGAGCGGAAGAAGCGCAGGCCGTCGAGTTCGACGAAGGCCGCCGCCGTGGCCTCGGGCCGCTTCCAGTAGCCGGCGAAGACCTGCGGTCCGCGAATGAGGATTTCGCCCGATTCACCCTGCGGCAGCTCGCGCAGCGTCTCGGGATCGACCACGCGCGAATCGACTCCCAGGTAAGGGATGCCCAGGCATTGCTGCTTGGGATGGTCGGGCGGGTTGTTGTGCGAGGGCGCGGCGGTTTCGGGCAGGCCGTAGCCTTCGAGGGAGCGCAGTCCGTACTGGTCAAACAGGCGCTGAGCCACCGCCTGCGGCATGGCCGCGCCGCCACCGCCGATGTAGGTCAGGCCCGAGAGGTCGAACTCCGCGATGCGCGGGCTGGCCAGCAGGTCGATCACCATGGTGGGAATGTTGGTCCACTGGGTGATGCCGTGGTGCGTGAGCAGATGCCCGGCCAGATCGCGGTCCCAGCGCGGCAGGATGTACTGCGTGGCGCCCAGGTACACGGTGGAGTGCATCAGTGCCACCATGCCGGTGATGTGGAACATGGGCACCACGCCCAGGCCCACGCCCTCGGCCGTGGCGCCGCCCCACAGCGCCGCCGCCATGGTGTTGAAGCCCACGCTGGCATGCGTGTGCATGCAGCCCTTGGGCAGGCCGGTGGTGCCGCTGGTGTAGGGCAGGATGGCCAGGTCGTGCGGCGCCACGTCCACCAGCGGCGCGGGTGCGTGGCGCCCGGGGGCGAGCAGATCGGTCCAGGCGTGGACCTGACCGCCGTCGAGCACCGGGGGCGCGTGGCGCTGGCCCAGCCAGGGGCGCCAGGACGCGGGCATCAGTTCGTCGGGCACGCTGTCGTAGTCGAAGGCGTCGCGCAGGTGCGTGACGATCAGATGCGCCAGCCGCTGGCCGGGCGCCAGCGCGTTGCTGGCGGCCGCCAGCTCGGCGGCCAGGTCGGCGGTGGTGAAGGCCACGCGCGCCTCGGGGTCGGTGATGTAGTGCTTGAGCTCCTCGGCCCGGTTCATGGGGTTGACCGGCACGACCACCGCGCCCGCGTGCAGGATGGCGTAGTTGCACACCACGTACTGCGGGCTGTTCTGCATGTCCACCAGCACGCGGTCGCCTTTGTTCACGCCCATCGATTGCAGCGCCGCCGCCAGGCGCGCCGCCTGGTCGGCCAGCTCGGCATAGGTCTGCACGCGGCCAAAGAACCAGTTGGCGACCTTGTTCGGGTAGCGCCGCGCGGACACGCGCAGGTTCTCGGCCAGCCCGGTGGCCAGCGGCGTCAGGGTGCGGGGCAGGCGCTTGGGCCAGAACTTGTCGTGTGCGGGCATCGGGGAGTCTCCTGTGTTTGATTGTCCAACGCGCGCTAGGCGCTGTCTGTCGCGGGCGCCGGGGCGTGGCCTGAAGCCGGCGCCGCAGCGCCGGGGCGGGTATCGGCGGCACGGGTTTCGGCCGCGCGCTCGCGCACCCATTGGGCAAAGGTCTGCAATTCGGGCCGCTCGGCCAGCCGGGCGCCGGGCAGCACCACCAGGTGCGCGGCAAACGCCGTGGGGCGCCGCAGCGCGGGGCCGAAGGGTTCGACCAGTTCACCGCGCTCCAGCGCGTCGTGCACCAGCGAATGCAGCACCAGCGCCACGCCGCGCCCGGCCAGCGCGAACTGCACCTGCTGGTGCGTGTAGTTCACGCTGATCCAGCGGCGTGGCTCCAGGCGCGGCAGGCCCTCGGCCTCCAGCCAGGTGCGCCAGGCGAAGGCGCTGCCGGCGGTGGGGTTCTGGTCTTCCATCTCCACCAGCGTGTGCGCCGCCAGGTCGGCCGGGCGGTCCAGTGGCGGCGCCTCACCGCGCGCAATGGCATCGGCCAGGCGCGCGCCGATGACCGGGGTGTTGACGCTGGAGAACATGAATTCCGCGCCCGGCGGCGCCTGCGCGGGGCGGCAGGAGCGCAGCAGCACGTCCAGGTCGGGCTCGTCCAGCTCGACCAGGCGGTCGGTCGCCGAGATGCGGATGTCCACGCCGGGATGCTCGCGCTCGAAGCTCTCCAGCCGTGGCATCAGCCACAGCGTGGCAAACGAGGGGTAGGTGGAGACGCGGATGCGCGCGCGCAGCGGGTTGGTGCGGATGCCGCGCACCGTCTCGTCCAGCCGCGCCAGCAGGGGCTGGACCGCCGCGCGCAACTGCTGGCCCGCCTCCGACAGGTCCACATGCCGGGTGCCGCGCACGAACAGCAGCGCGCCCAGTTCGTCCTCCAGCGCGCGGATGTGGCGGCTGATGGCCGGCTGCGTGAGAAACAGCTCGGCCCCGGCCTGACTGAAGCTCAGGTGCCGCGCCACCGCGTCGAAGCTGCGCAAATGTGCCAGGGAAAGCGGACGGTGGTGCGGTGAATTCATGCCAATTCAGTATAGATCAGCGTCGTCGATTTCATTGGTCAGTGCCGATGTTTCCCAGCATGATCACGGCATCGTCACACAGTCTGGAATAGGAGGTTCATCATGAATGCGAATCAACGCAACGACCCCCCGCCCCCCCGCGTGCTGGGCCGCAGCGAGGCCGGCGGGCGCCCGGCCCGCCCGCGCGCCCCGCCCGCCCCCCGC
>DAIOSZ010000011.1:13863-32927 GCA_036752305.1 Burkholderiaceae bacterium | reverse complement strand
GGCGCCCGCGCCGATCGCCACCCCGGTGGATTTTCTGCGCGCCGTCGTATTGGGCAAGAGCCACTTCCTGTTTGAGCTGTGGCTGGGCCTGGGTGGGCTGATGGCCGCGCCGATCTTTGCCTCCAGCGTGGTCGCGATGCCGCTGCTGCTGGACCGCAAGGTCACGCTGCGCCAGGCGGTGATGACCAGTTGGGCCGTCGTGCTGGCCAACCCGTTGCCCATGGCGTTCTGGGCCTTTCTCATCATGTCGTTCACGCTGCTGGGCCTGGGCTCGCTGATGCTGGGGCTGGTGTTCGTCGTGCCCATGCTGGGTCACGCGAGTTGGCACGCCTACCGAGACACCGTGGACGCAAGCGGCCTGGTGGCGCGCGCGAGCATCTGATGTTCGGATACAGCGAAGAGCAGATCGCGGCCTTTGGCCTGAGTTTTGGCGTGGGAGCGTTCATGCTCTACATGCTGTTCATCATTGGTCATCTGGCCTGGGAGTCGAAGGCGGGACGCTTTGGCACCTTCGTGCTCTTTCTGGGCCTGGCGTTCGGCATGGTGGGCTTCGTGGCAAAGTTTCTGATTCAGTGGGCACTGGAAAAATAGCCTGTTTTGAAAGGAAGGGTGTGACATGGCGCTGATGGATTTCATCAAGAAGCAGTTCATTGACATCATTCAATGGACCGAGACCAACGACGGCGTGCTTGCCTGGCGGTTTCCGATGCAGGACATGGAAATCCAGACCGGCGCGCAGCTCGTGGTGCGAGAGTCGCAGATGGCCCTTTTCGTCAACGAAGGCCAGGTGGCGGATGTGTTCGGCCCCGGCACGCACAAGCTGACGACGCAGACGCTGCCAGTGCTGACCTACCTGAAGAATTGGGACAAATTGTTCGAGTCGCCGTTCAAGAGCGATGTGTATTTCTTCTCGACGCGCCAACAGCTTGACCAACGCTGGGGCACGCCGCAGCCGATCACGATCCGCGACGCCGAGTTCGGCGCGGTGCGCCTGCGCGCTTTTGGCAACTACGCCTATCGCGTGGCCGATCCGAAGCTGTTTCATACCGAGGTTTCCGGCACCCGCGAGCAGTACGCGGTGTCCGATCTGGACGGTCAATTGCGCGGCCTGGTGCTGCAACACATCTCGACGGCCATTGCCAACGCGGGCGTCCCCTTCCTCGACCTCGCGGCCAATCAGGGCAAGTTCGCGCAGGCGCTGACCAATGATCTGGCGCCAGCGCTGGCCGCCATCGGGCTCAAGCTCGAAGGCATGACGGTACAAAACATCTCGCTGCCGGAAGAGCTGCAGAAGGTGTTGGACCAGAAGGCCGGCATGGGCATGATCGGCAACGACATGGGCCGCTTCATGCAATACCAGACCGCGCAGGCCATTCCCAAGATGGCCGAGGGCGCGGCCGGCGGCGGGGGCAGCATCGCGGGGGATGCGATGGGCCTTGGCGCCGGCGTGGCGCTGGGTCAGGTGCTGGCGCAGAACCTGCAGGCCGGCCTGCAAGGCGGCCATGCGCCGGCGGCGGCCGCGGCACCAGCGGGTGTCAAGCCAGAAGACGTGATGGCGACGCTGGAAAAGCTCGGCGACCTCAAGGCCAAGGGCATCCTCACCGACGACGAGTTCAATGCCAAGAAAACGGAACTGCTGAAAAAGCTCGTTTGATCAAGCAGCACGCCCACAAGCAGCTGCGTTTTCAGTAGCGATTTGCGGCTGAGCACTCCCCGCCTTGGCTGATTCCGCATCGCCCCAACGCGCCTACCGCGCCGCCTGCCCGGGCTGCGGCGCGCCGGTGCTGTTCCGCTCCGCGCAGTCCAGCTACGCGGTGTGCGACTATTGCCGCAGCACCGTGGTGCGTGACGGCGAGGTGCTCAAGCGCCTGGGCAAGATGGGTGAGCTGTTCGACGATCACAGCCTCTTGCAGATCGGTGCTGGCGGCAAACAGGACAAGCGCCCGTTTACCGTCGTCGGCCGCCTGCAATATCAGTATCCCGAGGGCCGCTGGACGGAATGGCAGCTGATGTTCGACGACGGCGGGGCGGGCACGCTGCCGGGGGCCGACGCCTTCCGTGTCGGCATGAACACCGCGCTCAATGGCAAGCCGTTCTCGGTGGCCTCGATACAGGAAGTGCATCTGGTTTCGGCGCAGGGCGAGTTGCCCAAGCTGCCGCCGTTGAACCACCCCTTCCAGATGGCCGAGTTGCGCAGTCCGCAAGGCGAAGTGGTCAGCATCGACTATGGGACTTCGCCGCCGCAGCTCAGCCTGGGCCGCGAGGTCAGCATCGAAGGCCTGGCCATGACGGGCCTGAAGGACGAGTCGGCCAGGGAAGAGAAGGGTCGTGCCTTTGACTGCCCGAACTGTGGAGCCAGTGTCGAGCCCAAGCTCGACGGCAGCAAGAGCATCACCTGCGGCCAATGCGGCTCGATCATCGATCTGTCGCGCGGCGTGGGGGCCGAGCTGTCGCACGTGGAGCAGACCGAGAGCTTCAGCCCGGACATTGCGCTGGGCAAGGTCGGCCAGTTGGAGGGCGCCCATTGGCAGGTGGTGGGCTTTCAGCATCGCGTGGGCCACGAGCCGGACGACCCCGACGAGCAATTCGGCTGGAACGAGTACCTGCTCTACAACGCCAAGAAGGGGTTTTGCTTTTTGGTGGACAGCACCGAAGGCTGGAGCCTGGTGCGCCCCGTCACCGGCGCGCCGGAATACAAAGGCGGCAACAGCGCGCGCTACCAGGGACGCCAGTATTCACTCAAGTACAGCTACGAGGCCGAAACCACCTACGTGCAGGGCGAGTTCTACTGGCAGGTGCAAACCGGGCAGAAAACCTCCAACCGGGGCTTCGCCGGCGGCAAGGAGCAGCTTGCGCGCGAGGAGTCGTCCCGCGAGGTCACCTGGTCGGCAGGCAGCAGCATTCCCGCCGCCAGCGTCGCCAAGGCCTTTGGCGTGGACGACCCGTCCAAGCTCGACGCCGCGCCGCTGGCGGGCAAGAAGGGCGTCGGCTGCGGCACCTTGATCGTCGTGGCGATCATCGTCATCATTCTGCTCATCATCCTGGCCCAATGTGCCAATGACAACAGTGGCAGCGGCAGCAGCTACCGCAGCTCGGGCAGCTCCTATGGCGGCTCCAGCAGCAGCAGCGGAGGCCACAAGTGAATCCCTATCGGAGAATCCCAGCATGGAATGGATAAAACCCAGTGCATTTTTCGGCTCCATCGTGTTCGCGCTGATCGGCGTGGCCGTGTTCTGGCTCAGCTTTCTTCTGATCGACAAGCTCACCCCCTCGTATCGCCTGTGGGAAGAGATCATCGATAAGCAGAACCGCGCGCTTGCAATGGTCGTGGCGGCGATGTGCCTGGGCATTTCGATCATCGTCGCCGCCGCCATCCACGGTTGACGAGGGCCGTGCGGGCTCCTGCGCCATGACGGGAGCGTCCCGCCGCGCGCCACGCGCACTGGACGTGGCGCTGCTGGCCAGTGTGTTCGTGGTGGCCGCCTGTGGGCTGGTGTATGAGCTGGCGGCCGGCGCGCTGGCCAGCTATCTGCTGGGTGACTCCGTCCTGCAGTTTTCCACCGTCATCGGCACCTATCTGTTCGCGATGGGCCTGGGCTCCTACGCCTCGCGCTATCTCGAGCGTCAGCTCCCCGCGCATTTCCTGCGCATTGAATTGCTGGTGGCGGTGGCCGGCGGACTCATGCCCTTGATCCTGTTCGTCGCCAATGGCTGGATGCCGGGGGCGTTCCGTTTCCTGCTGTACGCGATGGTGCTGCTGGTGGGCATGCTGGTGGGACTGGAGATTCCGCTGGTGATGCGCATGCTGCGCCGGCACGTGGTGCTCAAGGACGCCGTGGCCCAGGTGCTGACCTTCGACTATCTCGGCGCGCTGGCGGTGGCGGTCGCGTTTCCGCTGCTGTTCGTCCCGCACCTGGGCCTGGCGCGCACGGGTTTGCTGTTCGGCATGCTCAACGCTCTGGTCGCGGTGTGGGCGTGGTTCATCTTTCGTCACGAACTGCCGTTGCCGCGCGCCCACGCGCTCGCCTGCGCAGCCACGCTCGGCCTGTTGGGGGCGGGGTTCGCCGGCGCCGGGCAGATCACCACGCTGGCCGAGGACAAGCTCTACCAAGACAAGGTGGTGTTCGCGCAGTCCAGCCCCTATCAGCGCATCGTGCTGACCCGGGGTCGCCAGGGCCTGCGTCTGTTCCTCAACGGCAATCTGCAGTTTTCCGAGCGCGACGAGTACCGCTACCACGAAGCGCTCGTCCACCCGGCCATGGCCGCTCATGGCGCGCCGCGGCGCGTGGCCGTGCTCGGCGGCGGCGACGGCATGGCTGTGCGCGAGATCCTCAGGTACCCGAGCGTGGAGGAGGTCACGCTGGTGGAGCTGGATCCGGCGATGACGCGCCTGTTCGCCACCCATCCCGCGCTGGTGGCGCTCAACGGCGGAGCGCTGTCCTCGCCCAAGCTGCGCGTGCTCACCATCGACGCCTTCCAATGGCTGCAGGACGGCAGCGAGACGCGGTATGACGTGATCGTGGTGGATTTTCCCGATCCGACCAACTTTGCGATCGGCAAGCTCTACACGCTGTCGTTCTACAGCCTGCTGGAGCAGCGCCTGTCCGCCAGCGGCTACGCGGTCATCCAGACCACGTCGCCGCTGGTGGCGCGTGAGAGCTACTGGACCGTGGCGCGCACGCTGGAGGCCGCCGGCCTGAACACCGCGCCCTACCATGCCTCGGTTCCGAGTTTTGGCGAGTGGGGTTTCATCATCGCCGGCCACCGGCCCTGGCGCCTGCCGGCCACGCTGCCACCGGGCTTGCGGTTTCTCACACCCGATAGCCTGCCGCTGCTGTTTCACTTTCCCGCCGACATGGCGCGCGTGGAGGCACCGGTCAACCGCCTGTCGAACCAGGTCCTGGTCCACAGCTACGAGCGCGAATGGGGCAAGGTGCAACCGTGAGGTGCGTGCCCGGGCGGCGCGTGCTGCTCCGCGCGGGGGCCGCCGCGGTGGCCATGCCGCTGCTGGGCGCCTGTTCGCGCCACGGCGCGCCGGACGTTCTGCCGCCGGACGTGCCGGGCGGCTTTGTCGGTGGCGCCAGCCCCGAGCGTGGTCATCGGCTGCGCGAAAGGCGCAAATCCGGCGCGCCCGAAGCGCCAGCGGTGACCCGCCGCGTGGCGACGGTCATTGCCGGTGGCGGCATCGCCGGGCTGGCCGCGGCGCGCGCCTTGCGCCTGGCGGGGCACGACGATTTCGCGCTCCTCGAACAGGAGGATGCCGCCGGAGGCAACAGCCGCGCCGGCAAGCTGCTCGGCTCGGCGGGCGCCGCGGCGCTGCCTTGCCCACTCGGCGCGCACTACCTGCCCGTGCCGCCCGAAACTGCGCGCGCGGTGCTGGACTTTCTGGACGAATGCGGCGTTTGCCGCTGGGAACTGGGACGCCGGGTGTGGGACGAACGCTACCTATGCCACAGCCCCCAGGAGCGGGTGTATTACAACAGCGGCGATGGCCCGCGCTGGCATCCGGGTCTGCTCCCCGTGGACGGCATGGCGCCCGGCACGATCGAGCAGTACCGGCGCTTCGGTGAACGCATCGCGGCGTTGCGCGCCAGCGGCGCGTTCCGGCTTCCGCGCCTGGGTTTGGTACACGAGCCCACACATCCGGCCGTGCTGCAGCCGCTTGATGCGCTCAGCTTCTCGGCCTGGCTCGACCGGGAGGGATTCGACGACCGTTGGCTTCGCGCCTACCTGGACTATTGCTGCCGCGACGACTACGGCGCCGGCATCACCATCGTGAGCGCGCGCGCGGGCGTGCACTATTTCGCCAGCCGCCACGGGTTTGCGGCGCCCGAGGATACCGGTGGCGATGCCGAGCGCGATGCGGTCCTGACCTGGCCCGAAGGCAACGGCTGGCTGGCCGCGCGGCTGGCCGCGCGGCTGGGCGCGCGCCTGATTTCCGGCGTGACCGTGGAGCGCATCGGCCTGCGGCACGGCGGCGGCGTGGAGGTCGATGGCTGGGTCCATGCCCACTCGCGCCGCGAGCGCTGGCTGGCCGCGCGCTGCGTGGTCGCGCTGCCGGTGTTCGTGGCCGCGCGCGTGCTCGAAAGCCCACCCCCGGCGCTGCTGGCCTACGCGCGCCGGCTGCGCCATGCGCCCTGGATCGTGGTCAATGCGCGCCTGGCCCGGGCGCTGGACGACCGGCCGGGCGCCGCGCCCGCATGGGACAACGTGGTGCACGGCAGTGCCGGGCTGGGCTACGTCAGCGCCAACCATCAGGCGCTGGATCCCGCGCCGCATGCGTCACCACAGGTCATCACCTGGTATCTGGCGCCGGGCCTGGACCCCGCCACCCGGCAGGCGGTGCTCACGCAGCCGTGGCAGCATTGGGCAGGGCGCATGTTGGCCGAACTGGGCCCGGCGCACCCCGATCTGAGCGGCAAGCTGGAGCGGGTGCTGGTCACGCGCTATGGCCACGCGATGGCGGTTCCGGAGCCCGGTATCATGGGCTTTTTCGAGACGACGGCCAATAGAACCGCCCACGAGCAGCTATCAAATTTGAACTCTTTCGGACCCCTGCGCTTTGCGCACGCCGATTGGGCGGGTTATTCCATTTTTGAAGAAGCGTTTTCAGCAGGCGACCGGGTGGTGCGCGAATGGCGTTCGGCGTGATGTAATGTTTGGCATGATTTCCCGTCGCATTTTTTTGTCCGCCACAGCTGCGCTCACGGGCGCACCCGTCGTGCAGGCGCAGGACACCAACGCGGTTCAGGTCGCCATCAACGAAGGCGTAACCTACAAGCTTGCCGCACCGTCGACCGAACGGTTTTCCGACGTGGCGGGCGACCTTCAGAAACTGCTCAAGCGGCCCGTGCAGATTCGGCGGGTAGACAACTACAAGGATCTGGCACTGGGCTTGAAGGAGAAGCGCTACGACCTGGCGTGGGTCCACCCGGCCCACCACGCCATCTTGGCTCAGCTGCAATCGGGCTACCGCCTGCTGGCCTTGACGCGTGGTTTCACCGAGTACCGGGCCGCGTTCCTGATCAACGCCAATTCAACGCTCGAGACGCTTGCCGACCTCAAGGGTAAGCGCGTGGGCGCACCGGACGAGGATTCGATCACCGCTGTCATGGCGCGCGCCGCGTTGCGCGACGTGATGGACAAGCTGCCTCAGATGACCTACGTGCGCTACCAGGACGCGGTGCCGTTCATGGTGGAAAACACACTGGTGCACAGCGGCGTATCGGCGTCGGCCGCCGTGGTACGGGCGTGGCTGGAAAAGGGCGGCCGGGTGCTCAATCGGACGCGCGCGGTGCCCATCAAGCAATGGATCTGCGCTGACCGGATGGCGCCTCAGGCGGCCGAGCTGTCGGCGTATCTGCTGGGACTGGACCCCGCGAACCCTGACGGCGCCCGGAGGTTGACCGCGCTCAATGTTGGCGGGTTCATCGCTGGCGATCAGGCCCTGATGACCGAGCTGGGCAAATGGTTGCGTCTGGTCTGAGGGCCGCCGGCGCGGCGGCGCTGGAATCCAACGACGTGTTCGACGCCGCGGCCGAAGTGTTTCGCGTGATGTCCGCGCCCATGCGCTTGAAAATCATCAGCGCCTTATGCAATGGCGAGAAGAACGTTGGCCAGTTGCTGCAGGAAATCGACACCACGCAGCCGAATATGTCGCAGCATCTGAACACCCTCTACAAAGCCGGCGTCCTGGGCCGGCGGCGTGAAGGCGTGCAGATTTACTACCGCATCGTCAACGACCGTGTCGTCACGCTGTGCCGGGCGGTGTGTGTGCAAATCGCCATCGAGGCCGAGCAGTCGTCGAACGCGGGGCGCGGCTGACCGGCGCCGGCCGTTCCGGCCCGGCCCCACGCTCGGGTTTCCACCGTGCCGCAAGCGGCATCGAACCCGGTACCATCCGATTTATATAAGGACTGACGAATGAAGTTCTCGCTCAAACATCTGCTGGCCTTGCTGATTCTCGGCCTTTCGGCCGGGCTGGCGCTGGCGCAGACCAAGGTCGTCTATCACCTCAATGAAGGGCTGGCGCAGGCCTCCCGCGCAATTGGCAACATCCGCAACCATCTGACTGCTGAGCCGGGCACGAAGATCGTGGTGGTGACGCATGGCGCCGGCATCGATTTTTTGCTCGACGGCGCAGTCAATGCGCAGAGCCAGCCCTTCGCGGGCGGGATTGGCGAGCTGGCGGGCCGAGGGGTGGAGTTTCGCGTCTGCCAGAACACGCTGACGCAGCGCAACATCGCCAAGGATCGTGTGGCGCTTGAAGCCAGCATCGTGCCTTCGGGCGTGGCCGAAGTGGCGCGCCTGCAGGCCAAGGAAGGTTTTGTGTACCTGCGGCCTTGAGGCAAAGCAGCTCTGCTACTTGATTTTTGATAGCGCCCCGTGGTCGGGTTTATTGGTTTTCAGCCCATTCAGGAGTTCAACATGAAGCTTATTTCCCGCGTGCCGCCCGCCTTTGTGGCGACTCTGGTCGCCGCCGGCGCCCCGCTGGCGGCGTTGGCTCAATCGCCCGACCCGCTGCAGGTGCGCAGCTGGGCGGCGTCTTGCTCCAATTGCCACGGAACCAACGGCGTGGCTCAGCCTGGAATGGATTCGCTCGCGGGAGTGAAAGCCGACGAGTCGCTCAAAAAGCTGCTGGACTTCAAGAATGGCCGCAAGCCCGCGACGATCATGCACCAGCTCGCCAAGGGTTACAGCGACGAGCAGTTGCAGGCCATCGCCGGCTACTTTGCCGCGCAGAAGAAATGAATCAGGAGACCGCCAACATGATTTCTCGCCGCACACTCGTCAAAACCCTGGGCGCGGGCAGCTCGGTGGCCGCGCTCGGCGCGCTTTCGGCTCTCACGGGCTGCGCCACGGCCGGCGGGGGCTCCGGCCCCAAGGTCGTCGTCATTGGCGGCGGCTACGGCGGCGCCACAGCAGCCAAATACCTGCGCATGTGGTCGGATGGCGGCGTCAACGTCACCTTGGTTGAGCCCAATCCCGCCTTCGTTTCCTGCCCCATGTCCAACCTGGTGATCGGCGGGTTCCGGCAGATGGCCGACATCACCACCCCTTATGACGGCCTGGTGCAACGCCATGGCGTGAACCTCATCCGGGGCATGGCCACGCGCATCGACCCGGCCAAGCGCACCGTGACGCTCGCCGACGGTCAGGTGCTCCCCTACGACCGGTTGATCGTGTCGCCGGGCATCGATTTCATGTGGGACGCTCTGCCCGGCATGAACAAGCCCGGGGCGCAGGACCGGGTGCTGCACTCCTGGAAAGCCGGCCCGCAGACGCTGGCACTGCGCCGCCAACTGGAAGCCATGCCCGACGGCGGCGTATACGCGTTGTCGATTCCGCTGGCGCCGTACCGCTGCCCGCCCGGTCCCTACGAACGCGCCTGCCTGGTGGCCAACTATTTCAGCAAGGCCAAGCCCAAATCCAAGGTCCTGATTCTGGATGCCAACGACGACGTCACATCCAAGGGGCCTCTTTTCAAGAAGGCCTGGGCCGAGCGCTACAAGGGCATCATCGAATACCGGCCCAAACACTCACTGATCGATGTCGATGCCGCGACGAACACGCTCAAGTTCGAGTTCAACGACGACGTGAAGGCCCAGGTGCTCAACGTGCTGCCGCCGATGCGCGCGGGCAACATCGCGCATGAGACGGGGCTGACCACTGCCAACAAGCGTTGGTGCGAGGTGGATTTCCTGACCTTCGAATCCAAGGCGCAGCCGGGCATTCACGTGCTGGGTGACGCCATCCAGATCGCTCCGCAGATGCCCAAGTCCGGGCACATGGCCAACCAGCATGGCAAGAGCTGCGCGGCGGCGGTGTTGGCCTTGCTGGCGGGCCGCGCGCCCAATCCCTTGCCCATCTACAACAACACCTGCTACAGCTTCGTCTCGGACGAGGACGTGATCCACGTCTCCAGCGTGCATCGCTACGAGCCTTCACAAAAGACGATGATGCCGGTCGCTGGCGCGGGCGGCGTGTCCGCGGCGGCCAATGAACTCGAAGGCCGCATTGCCAACGCCTGGGCGCGCAACATCTGGGCCGACTCGTTCAAATGAAGCGGCGCATTTCATGGGCGGTCGCCAGCATGCTGCTCGCGACCGGTGGGCTTGCGTTTGCCCAGGCAGACGAGGCGCGGGCCAAGAAGATCGTCGGCGGCGTGTGTTTCGTCTGCCACGGCATGGAAGGCGAGTCCGCCAGCGAGGTGTTTCCTCGGCTTGCCGGGCAGCATTGGCAATACACGGCCAGACAACTGGAGCATTTCAAGAGCGGCGCGCGCAAGAGCACGGCCATGGGAGAAATGGCCTCCAAGCTCACGCCGGACGAAATGGTGGCGCTCGGGAGATTCTTCGAAAACAAGAAGCCCGAGGTCACCGCGGCCAAGGACGCCGCGCTGGCCGGCCTGGGCAGCTACATCTACCACCAGGGCAACCGCTACAGCGGGGTACCAGCCTGCGCAAGCTGTCATGGCAAGGATGGCGGCGGGACGGAGGCCTTGCCGCGTCTGGCTGGACAATTCGCGGCCTACACCGAGAACCAGCTTAAGCAGTTTGGGCAGCGTGAGCGCACCAACGACAACGCCGTGATGCACTCCATCGTGAGCAAGATGACGGCGCTGGAAATAGCAGGCGTCGCGGAGTACCTGAGCGGAAAGTGATGCGCGGTCAGGGTTTGAGCAAGACCTTGTCGCGCGGCAGGCGATAGCTCCAGGGCAAGCCTTCGACACGCCAGCCGTTGAGTACCCGCTGACCGGCTTGCGGCCCCTGACGCACCGGGTCGCCTTCGTAGCCGTCCACCATGGTGTACACCTTGGTGTAGCCGTATTTGGCCAGCAAGGCGACCGCCGTGGCGCTGCGGCCGCCTGAACGGCACATGACGATGATCGTGTCGTTCTTACCCAGGCCCTTGGCCTTCAGCAGCGCGTCAAACTGGGAAACGAAGTCGAGATTGGCTTCCAGCGCGAAGGTTTGCGCGCGTTCGTCGTAAACCGTCGTTTCGCCGCTGAAGTCCTGTGCCGGAATCAGCGCGTCTGCCGTGCTGGGCATGCCAAGAAACGTGGCCTCGGCCCGGGAGCGGACATCGACGAACAGAGCCTTGTCGCCCAGCTGGTTTTTCATGTCCGCCGTTTCGCGCGCGGTCAGGTACAGACCCAGAGGTGTGCGCTTGGCCTCCGGGACCTGCGCGGCGTCAATCGCCCAGGCAGCCGATGCACCCAGGGCCACCGCCAGGATGATGAACAGATGCCGCGGCATCAGGCATTTTGTTTTCATGGTTACCGACCTCCCATTCCGCCTACGTAGGCGGCCACTGCGCGCAGTTCCAGTTCGTTCAAGCCTTCGGTGACCAGGGCCATCGCACCGGAATCGTTGCTGCGCGTCTTGGCGCGAAAGCGCCGCAATTGAGATTCGACATAAAGCGGGTGCTGGCCCGCCAGCCGCGGCAAACGCGCGTTGCCCACGCCGGTGGCGCTGTGGCAGGACTGGCACGCGGGCACTTTGGCGTAGATGTTGCCGCGTTCGTAGATGTAGCGGCCCACCGAAGCGAGCATGGCATCTTCCGCCGGGTGGCGCTGGGGCGCCTGGCGATTGAAATAGGCGGCCAGCGCGTCGATCTGCCCATCGGTCAGGGACTTCGTCAAGGTACTCATCGGCTCCGCCTGACGACCCCCCTGGCGAAAATCTTCCAACTGCTTGCGCAGATACTGGGTGTTTTGTCCGGCCAACTGGGGAAACTGCTCGTTGGTTCCGTCGCCGCGCTCACCGTGGCAAACGGCGCACTGCGCCTTGGCGATTTGCTCACCCAATGCAAGATTGGGTTCGGCGCGCGCCGACGTGGCTGTCTGAGCGCCCGCGTTCGCAGCCAGCGCAAGCAGTACGGAAAGGATGACCTGTGAGGTTTTCTTCATGCGTCATTGCTGATGTATTGAAGTAGAACGATACCGGCAAAAGACGGTTATGGTTTGTACTACGTCAAAAAATCGTCTTCTGACCTGGAAAGAAAATCGCCTTTAGCTTATATTTTGTCGATCGCGTCAGCGGCCGGGAGTCGAAATGAACCTGCATCCCATCTCCACCATTCCTCTGCCCCTCAACCGTCGTCGTTGGATGACCTTGGCCGCGCTGGGCGCCTGCGGTGTCGGTTCGGCCCGGGCGCAGCAGGATGTCCCTCTGCCTGCGCCGCGGTCGCTGCCCGACGCACTCAAGGCCGCGCTGGCCAAGAAGGAGCCTTTGATCGTGATGGCCAGTCTGCCGGGTTGCCCCTTTTGCAAGGTGGCCCGACAGAACTATCTGCGGCCCATGCGTGCCGAAGGCGCGATTCAGATCGTGCAGATCGACTTTGGCAATGCCTCGCCGCTTATCGCATTCTCGGGTGAACACATCACACAAGCGCAGCAAATCCGCCAGTGGTCCATTTCGATCGCCCCCACGTTGCTGTTCTTTGGCCCCGGCGGCACGGAAATTGCCGAGCGCATGACGGGCGGCTACCTGCCCGATTTCTACGCCGCATACCTGGATCAGCGCCTGGAAAAGGCGCGCAAGCTAATTGCTAGCTCAGCTTCTTGACCATGCCCAGGGTCTGCTCAAACGCGCGCCCGTAAGGCGGGTAGAGCATGCCGCCCACTGAAAATCGACTTTGGTCCAGCACCGGCCGCAGCTTGGAGAAGGTGCGAAAACCCGTTTCGCCGTGATATGCACCCATGCCGCTGGCGCCCACGCCGCCAAACGGCAGGTTCTTATGTGCGATCTGCATCAAGGTGTCGTTCATGCCCACCGTCCCGGACAAGGTATTGGCCAGCACATGTTCGCCCCGCTCACGGTCTGCGCCAAACCAGTACAGCGCAAGCGGCCGATCGGCGGCATTGACATTGGCCAGCACCGCGTCGATGTCGTCGTACGGCAGAACCGGCAGGATGGGGCCGAAAATTTCCTCGCGCAGCACGCGCATGCCGGGCGTGGCGCCGAGCACCAGCGTGGGCAGGCATTTGCGCGCGGCCTCGGCCTGCGCGCGCTCCGGTTCATGCGCCATCCGCAGTGTGGCGCCCTGTTCGGCTGCATCGGCAAGCAGGCTTTGCAGCCGCTGAAAGTGGGCATCGCTGATGATGGTGGTGTAGTCCGGGTTTGCAGCGACGGACGGGAACATTTTGCGCACGCTCGTCTCGAAAGCCTTGACGAAGGCGTTCACGCGCGAACGCGGCACGTAGACATGGTCGGGCGCGATGCAGGTCTGGCCGCTGTTGAGCAGCTTTCCATGAACGATGCGTGGCATCGCGACCCGCAGGTCGCATGAGGCATCGATGATGCAGGGCGATTTGCCGCCCAGTTCCAAGGTCACCGGCGTGAGGTTCGCGCCCGCGGTTTGCGCCACCAGGCGGCCGACCCTGGTCGACCCGGTGAAAAACAGATGGTCGAACGGCAGCGCTGCAAACAACGGGCCCAGCGCGTCACCGCCCACGACCACGGTGAATTCCTCGGGTGAAAATGCCTGTGCCACCTTCTCGGCGAGGGCCTGGGAAAACGCCGGACTCAAAGGGCTCGGCTTGAGCATCACGCGGTTGCCCGCCGCCAGGGCCGCCATCGAAGGGCCCACCGAGAGCTGCAACGGATAGTTCCACGGTGACATCACGCCCACCACGCCCAGCGGCTGGGGAACGATGCGCGCACTGGCCGGCTGCAGCACCACGGGCGTGCTCACGCGACGCGGCTTCATCCAGCGTGACAACTGGGCGCTGATCTGCTTGAGCCCCGTGCGCAGCACGAACAAATCCGCCACCTCCGTGACATGAGCCGAGCGCTGGCCGAAATCCTGCGAAATCGTGTCGATCCACAGCGCTGTGTTGTTCTCGATCAGCGCCTTGATGCGGGCCAGGCGCTCCCGGCGCACGCGCAAGCTGGGGCTGTGGTCGCGCCGCGCCGCTTCGTGCTGGACGGTAAACGCCGCGTGCAGGGTTTCGTGAAGCGAAGAGTTCATGTCGGGTCGGGCCATCGGCGAGGAACAGCTTCTCATCCTAGCGGCGCCGGCTCCAGGGTCCAAGCGGCAAGTCTGTGCAAAAGATCGGGACAAGTCCTGGCTTATCCACAGGTTTGGAGCCCAATGTCTGGTTGTTCCCAATCACGGCTGGGGCGAGATCTGAGCTATCCACACCCGTAGGGATCATTCAAGCTATTGATTTATATAGACTTTATGGACTTATCCGGCAACTTGGCGACTAGCTACTACTACCACTAATCTGAAAAATTGAATAAAGGACAAGTAGCAATCCCAGCATGTCTGGCGTTTTTTTGAGCGTCGAACCTAAAGACATGTGCTGCGCGTCACAGGTGCCTGCCGACGGTTCGGTTTCCAATGGGCTTGTGCACAGCTTTGAGTTCAGGGGATAGATATGGGTATGTCAATCGGTGGCATTGGGCGGCTTCGCCTGACCGGTGTGGGGGCCATTGCAGGCCTGTGTCTGGCCGGTTGCTACGCCGGGCAGGATGTGGTGCTCAAGCAGTTGCTGGAGCCCACGCCGAGCTATGGCCTGCAAGCGACCAGCGAAGCGGATTTCGTGCATCTCATGCGCAGCGCGCTGGCGCAGGGAGGCGGCGCGGCGATCGCGGGGATTGATTTCATAGTTCCCACCGCGGTACCCACGCCACCCATCGCAGGGGTGATTGCAGCCACGGATGCCACCGCTGTTTCAGTTGGCGCAATGGGTGATGCGGTGTCGGGCACGACACTCCAGGAAGCCGGTGTCGACGAGGCCGATCTGATCAAGTCGGATGGCACACAGGTGTTCAGTCTGGACGGAATGCGGGCCTGGAACGGTTCGGATGTGGTCGGCACGCTGGGTTTGCCTGCCAAGCCGGATGCGGTCAACGTGACCAACGCGCCGTCGGTGCTGCGCCGACAGCGGTTTGTCGATGACGGGGGCGCTCCCCGGCTGGCCGATGGCGGTACCTATGCGGTGCCGTTCGGGGAGTCGATCAGGGCCACGGGTCTGTACCTGGATGCCGAGCGCCAGCAGATCGCGGCGCTTGGCGAGCAGATCTACGGCTGGTCACCTTTTGCGGCCTGGTTCAACCCCTACCCCTGGGGCCAGGGCGCGACGGAGTTGTCGATCATCGATGTGCGCGACTCGAACATGCGGCAAAAGCGGCTGTTGCGCTTTGGCGCGCGGCAGATTGGCTCGCGCCGCGTGGGCTCAACGCTGTACCTGTTGCTGCGCTCGTCTCCCACGGACGTCGGTCTTCGCACGGTCTATTCGGGCATGCCGGCCGAACAGGCGGCCGCGGTGACCGCGGACAACCAGCGCATTCTCGATGGCGTCAGTCCGTCGCAACTGCTGCCGTCGCTCAAGGTCGATGGCGTGGACATGCCGCTGGTCCGTGCCGAGGATTGCCTGGTGCAAGGCGAGAACAGCGCGCGCACCGCCGACGTGGTGACCCTGGTGGCCATCGACCTGGCCGCCGGCACGCACCGGCACCAGGCGCGCTGCTTCGTCGGCGGAACCGAGGCTTTCTACATGTCGGACGCGGCGCTGTACCTGGCGACCACGCGCTACGCTTACTCGATGGCGCCCTCGGGACCGCAGTACGCCAGCGGTACACGCACCGATCTGCACAAGTTCTCCCTCGAAGGGCTGACCATGAACTACCGGGGGTCCGGCAGCGTGGCGGGTCATCTGGGCTTTGCGCAAGACCGCAAGTCATTCCGGATGGGCGAATACCAGGGCTTTCTGCGCGTTGTCACCGAGCAAGATGCAGTGGTGGCGGCAGCCAGCACTTCCACGGCCGTGCAGGGCGCGTCGCCCATGCGCCTGACCGTTCTAAAGGATTTGGTGGACAGGCTCGTCGTCACCGGCGAATTGCCCAACGATAAGCGCCCGCAGTCGCTGGGAAAGCCCGGCGAGCAGTTGTATGCCTCGCGCTTTCTCGGCGCGCGCGGTTACGTGGTCACCTACCGAAAGATCGATCCGTTGTATGTGCTGGACCTGTCCAATCCCTTCGATCCCCGCATTGCCGGCGAGTTGAACGTGACGGGCTATTCGGACTATCTGTTTCCGGTGTCCGAATCGCTGTTGCTCGGCGTGGGCAAGGAAACCATTCCCGACGCCTCCGGCGGGCGTGGCGACGGCCTGTTTGACTGGTATCAGGGCGTCAAGGTCTCGCTGTTTGACGTGGGCGACCCGGCCAATCCACGCGAGTTGGCCAAAACGGTGATTGGGCGGCGCGGAACGCAGGCGCCCGTGCTCACCGACCACCATGCGATTGCCTTGCAGTTTGGTGGCGATCGTGTTCGCGTGGCGCTGCCGGTCAGGGTCAACGAATCGCGAGAAGTTTCGGTCTATGGCCAAACGTCGTACACAGGCCAGCCATGGGAATATTTCAGCCCAACCCGGATCGAGCTGCAGCGCTTTGAAGTCAATCTGGCGGCCCGTACCCTCACGCAACGCGCGGCCATGGTGGAGCCAGGCGCGTATCTTTGGCGCGACATCGGCATGGACCGGGCGCTGCTGTTTCGTGAGCAGACGCACTGGTATCAAGGCGGTCCTTGGCAGTCGGCGGCCTGGTAGCGCTACGATGGCGGCAATTGCATAGGAGTGCGTGAGATGAAAGGCAACGTCGCCGCGGTCGTGCTGGTGCTGCTGGGCAGCTTTTTCCTGCTGACCAATCTGAAGATCATCGACATCAGCCTGGCGGAACTTTTTCGCACCTGGTGGCCGGTGATTCTGATCGTCGTCGGTGTGTCGCTGTTCTTCACGCCGGGCGGTGGCCGGCGCAAATGAGGCCGGCGCATATCAGGCTGGCGCGTTCCGCACGGTCATAAAAAAAAGCCGGTCAAAGACCGGCTTTTTGTTGTGCATGACGCTGTGGGCGGTGCTGTCTGAGCCGCGCTTACTTGGCGGCTGCCGCCTCGTCTTTTTTGTCGGCGGCTGGTGCTTGGGGTTCGGCAAACTTGCCGCCGCCGGCGTTGGCCATGTACACCACGGCGCGGGCAATCTCGATGTCGTTGAAATCGCCTCCGCCCTGGGCGGCCATGGCACCCTTGCCCTTGAGAGCCGAATTGACCAGTGCCTCCAGGCCCTGACCCAGGCGCGGGCCCCAGGCGCCAGCGTCGCTGTACTTAGGCGCGCCGGCCGCACCGGTGGCGTGGCAGGCGGAACACTGCGTGGTGTAGACCTCGTTGCCGGCGCGCAGCGGGCGATTGGCGTCGCGGATCTCGACCGAGCCGACTTTTTGAATGCGCTCGGCGATCTTGATTTCCTCATCCACCGCGCCCGGGGCGGTTTTGTTGGCGGAGGTCACGTAGGCAACCAGTCCGATGATGATGAACACCGGAACCACGAAGGCAAACAGGCTCCACCACAGCAGCTGGTTGGGCGTTTTGATCGGTCCGGTGTGGGCTTCTTCGTGTGTGGCTTCGCTCATGGCTTTGCTCGGGGCTGTCGCTGTGGGGAAAACGGCAAATTATAATGTCGCCTCCCCACTCTGCGGCTGTAGCTCAGTGGATAGAGTATCGGCCTCCGAAGCCGAGGGTCGTGGGTTCGATCCCCGCCAGCCGCGCCATCCGCGTTTTGCCGTGGGGTCGCGCCTCCGTTTTTCATTGCCTGGTAGACCTGCAGATGTTCAAGGTTCACCACGGGCAGCTATGAAATCTGGAGCACATATTTCCAGCTGATTTTTTTAAGGTGATGGGCATGCTTTCGCAAGACGATGACAGCACGGGTGTGGCGCTGGGCGTGGTATTTGGTGTGATTGCGCTGGTGATCGGCCTCGTGATCGGCCTGGGCATCTACAAGACACGCACCGCCAGCGCGCCCGCGCAGGCCGTTGCGGTGGCCGCGGACGGCGCCAGCGTGGTGGTGGAAAACGGTGTGGTGAAGTTCTACTTTGCTTCCGGCAAGGCAGAGCTTGCCGCCGGCGCCAAGGAAGCCCTGGGCGGCGTGGTCAAGGGCGTGCAGGCCGGCCAGCGTGCCGTGGTCAGCGGCTTTCACGACACCACCGGCGATCCGGCCAAGAACGAAGAACTGGCCAAGCAGCGCGCCCTTGCCGTGCGTGACGCGCTGGTGGCCGAGGGCATTGCCGAAGGCCAGATCGAGCTGAAAAAGCCCGAAAACGCCACCGGTTCCGGCCCCGCGGCGCTGGCGCGCCGGGTGGAAGTCGCGCTCCAGTAAGCCAGGGGCTCTTGGGGGCCCTGGTGAGGACTTTAAAAACGATAGCTGGCCGTGGTTGTCATTCCTGATGTTCAGGCCTAAAACACCCTTAAAAATGGCCTCAAAACCTCGCGCTGAAGAGGTTCAGGCGATAAATTTGTAAATATATCTACAAATTTGTAGAGCGTTCTACGAATTCCTGCTCTGAAAGCTGGGTTTTTTTCTGCCTGATTGGGATTTTCCCCAGAAAACACGACCACGAGCAGCTATGATTTTTGATGTCCTAAGTAGCCTGCTGGGAGTCTGGCGGAAGCTGGGAAATAGAACCAGTGGCGCCGCAAGAGACGGGATGGCGCAATGAGCGCACATTGCGCGCCCTCCTCATCGCTTGGAATTTAGGGCGAGATCTCACACATCAATATTCGCCGCCCGCAGCGCGTTGGTCTCGATGAAGTCGCGCCGGGGTTCGACCTCGTCGCCCATGAGCATGGTGAACACTTTGTCGGCCTCGATGGCGTCTTCAATCTGCACGCGCAGCAGGCGCCGCACGGCGGGGTCCATGGTGGTTTCCCAGAGCTGCTCGGGGTTCATTTCGCCCAGGCCCTTGTAGCGCTGGCGGGCGGTGGCCGATTCGGCCTGGCGCATGAGCCAGGCCATGGCTTCGCGGAAGTCGCTCACGCGCTCTTCCTTGCGGCGCTCGCCCTCGCCGCGGGCGACGGTGGCGCCGTCGGCCAGCAGGCCCTGGAAGGTTTGCGCGGCCTCGCGCAGCGCGGCGTAGTCGGCGCCGTGGACGAAGTCCTGGGTGATCACCGAGCTTTTCACGTTGCCGTGGTGGCGGCGGCTGATGCGCAGCAGCGGTTTGTCGCTGCGCGGGTCCATTTCGGCGCGCACGTCGGCGGGCACGCCGTCCCCCTCGCCTTCGCGC
>DAIOSZ010000011.1:829-13853 GCA_036752305.1 Burkholderiaceae bacterium | reverse complement strand
GCGGCCGCGATGCGCCACGCCTGGGGCGTGGTGCGCGAGCGCCTGCGCCCGGGTCTGCGCTTCTCGGAGCTCGTGCGCATCGGCCGCGATGCGGTACGCCAGGGCGGCTACGCCGTCGCCAGCGGCTTCGCGCAGGGCGGCCTGCAGGCGGGTGGCGGAGTCGGCGGCCTGGTCCAGCGATTCCAGGTCGAGCGCGGTGCCCGCGGCCACGGCGCGCAGCGCCTCGGCGTCCATGAAGGGGGCCAGCCGGTCGATCACGCGCTCGGCGGCGTGGTGCTTGCGCGCGAGCTCGGCGAGGGTCTCGCCCGAGAGCTGGCGCGGCACGTCGCCACCGGTCTTGACCTCGGCGCCCTGCAGCGCCACGCGCAGCAGGAATTGATCAAGCGCCGAGGCGTCCTTGAGGTATTGCTCTTCCTTGCCGACCTTGACCTTGTACAGCGGCGGCTGGGCGATGTAGATGTGGCCGCGCTCGACCAACTCCGGCATCTGGCGGTAGAAGAAGGTGAGCAGCAGCGTGCGGATGTGGGCGCCGTCGACGTCGGCGTCGGTCATGATGATGATGCGGTGGTAGCGCAGCTTGTCGATGTTGAAGTCGTCGGCGCCGCTCTTGCCGGAGTCGGCGGCGGTTTTGCCAATGCCGGTGCCCAGGGCGGTGATCAGCGTGATGATTTCGTTGCTGGTGAGCAGCTTTTCGTAGCGCGCTTTCTCCACGTTGAGGATTTTGCCGCGCAGCGGCAGGATGGCCTGGAATTTGCGGTCTCGGCCTTGCTTGGCACTGCCGCCCGCGGAGTCGCCCTCCACGAGGTAGATCTCGCACAGCGCGGGGTCTTTCTCCTGGCAATCGGCCAATTTGCCGGGCAGGCCAAAGCCGTTGAGCGCGCCCTTGCGGCGCGTCATTTCACGCGCCTTGCGCGCGGCCTCGCGGGCGCGGGCGGCTTCGATGATCTTGCCGCACAGCAGCTTGGCGTCGTTGGGGCGCTCCTCCAGGTAGTCGGTGAGCGTTTTGGCCACGATGTCTTCCACCGGGGCGCGCACCTCGCTGGAGACCAGCTTGTCCTTGGTCTGGCTGCTGAACTTGGGTTCGGGCACCTTGACCGAGAGCACGCAGCACAGGCCTTCGCGCATGTCGTCGCCGCTGACCTCGACCTTGGCCTTCTTGGCCATCTCGTTTTGCTCGATGTATTTGCCGATCACGCGCGTCATCGCGGCGCGCAGCCCGGTCAGGTGGGTACCGCCGTCGCGCTGCGGAATGTTGTTGGTGAAGCACAGCACCTGTTCGCTGTAGCCGTCGTTCCATTGCATCGCGACCTCGACGCCGATTTCGGTGCCGGGGATGCCGCCGTAGCTGTCGGCCGGGCGGGTGCCGATGGCGTGGAAGGCATTGGGGTGCAGCACCTTCTTGCCGGCGTTGATGAATTCGACAAAGCCCTTGACGCCGCCAGCACCGGCAAAGTCGTCTTCCTTGCCGGTGCGTTCATCGACCAGGCGGATGCGCACGCCGTTGTTGAGGAAGGACAGTTCGCGCAGGCGCTTGGCCAGGATGTCGTAGTGGAAGTCGCTGTTTTGCGTGAAGATGTCGGTGTCGGGCAGGAAGTGCACCTCGGTGCCGCGCTTGTCGGTGGCGCCGGTGATGCGCATGGGCGAGACCTCGGCGCCTGCCTGTTGCTCGATCAGGCGGTTTTGCACGAAGCCGCGCGCAAACTCCAGGCTGTGCACCTGGCCCTCGCGCCGCACCACAAGGCGCAACCAGCGGGAGAGCGCGTTGACGCAGGAGACGCCCACGCCGTGCAGCCCGCCCGAGACCTTGTAGCTGTTCTGGTTGAACTTGCCGCCGGCATGCAGCTCGGTCAGCGCAATCTCGGCGGCCGAGCGCTTGGGCTCGTGCTTGTCGTCCATTTTCACGCCGGTGGGGATGCCGCGGCCGTTGTCGGTGACGGAGATCGAGTTGTCGCTGTGGATGGTGACGACGATGTCGTCGCAATATCCGGCCAGGGCTTCGTCGATGGAGTTGTCCACCACTTCAAACACCAGGTGGTGCAGGCCGGTGCCGTCGGAGGTGTCGCCGATGTACATGCCGGGGCGCTTGCGCACCGCTTCCAGGCCTTCGAGGATCTGGATCGACGATTCGCCGTAGGCGCTGCCCTCCGCGCCCTGGGGGACGTTGGCTTGGGAATCGGGCTTGGCGTGGTCTTCGGGGGTGCTCATGGTGGCCTTACACGGAAATTCTGCGCATTTTCAATGGACGAAACCCGCCAGAAATGGCGGGTGATGCCCACGGGCAGCTATCAAAACAAGAGTCGATGCTCAGATGCGCATCGGCATCACGACGTACTTGAAGTGGTCGTGATCGGGTTGCAGGAACAGCACCGAGCTGTTGCCGTCGGACAGTTGGATGCGCACCATGTCCTGGCTCATGTTGGCCAGCACGTCGATGAGGTAGCTGACGTTGAAACCGATTTCGATGGGAGCGCCGCCGTAGTCGATGTCGAGTTCGTCGCTGGCTTCCTCTTGTTCGGCGTTGGTCGAGGCCACGCGCAGCGCGCCGGGGTCCACGTTCAGGCGCACGCCCTTGAACTTGTCGGTGGTCATGATGGCGGTGCGCTGCAGCGAGGCCAGCAGCGGCGCGCGGCCGAGCGTGATGCTGTGCGGATGGTTGCGCGGAATCACGCGGTTGTAGTCGGGGAACTTGCCCTCGACCAGCTTGGTGACGAATTCCATGCCGCCGAAGCTGAATTTGGCCTGGTTGCCGGCAAATTGCATCTGGATCATGGGCTGCGCCTGGCCTTCGGGCGCTTCGGTGTCGGACAGCAGGCGCTGGAGTTCCAGCACCGTCTTGCGCGGCAGGATGACCTCCTGCTTGGGCACGTCCACGTCGAGCTGCGCGCTCGCCCAGGCCAGGCGGTGGCCGTCGGTGGCCACCAGTGACAGTTGCTTGCCCTCGGCGACGAAGAGAATGCCGTTGAGGTAGTAGCGGATGTCATGAACCGCCATCGAAAAGGTCACCTGGTCGAGCAGCGACTTCAGCACCTTTTGCGGCACGGCAAAGGTTGGCCCGAAGTTGGGCGCTTCCTGGACGAGGGGAAAGTCCTCGGCCGGCAGCGTTTGCAGCGTGAAGCGGCTCTTGCCGCCCTTGAGCACGATCTTGCCCTGCGCAGCTTCGAGGCTGACCACCTGCTCGGCGGGCAGCGTGCGCAGAATGTCGATGAGCTTGCGCGCGCCAATGGTGGTGGAAAAGCTGCCCTCGTCACCGCCCAGGGGCGCGGTGGTGCGGATCTGGATTTCGAGGTCGCTGGTCGTCAGCTCCACGTTCTGGCCGTGCTTGCGCAGCAGCACGTTGGCCAGGATGGGCAACGTGTGGCGCCGCTCGACGATTCCCGCCACCGACTGCAGCGCGGCCAGCACTTGCTCCTGTGGAGCCTTCAAAAGCATCATGTCAACCTCGTTGTTAACGCGCGTGCGCCCGTGCGCGTGGCAAACCCGCATTGTCGCCGGTTTTTGGGCGAAAACACGCGCTCGCGCGCTATCCTTTTAGCGTTTGTTCGAGCACGTGGATCTGCTGGTTGAGCTCGCCGAGCTGCTGGCGCTCGGCGGCGACCTTGCGCACCGCGTGCAGCACGGTGGTGTGGTCACGCCCGCCAAACAGTTCGCCGATTTCGGGCAGGCTCTTTTGCGTCAGCTCCTTGGCCAGGTACATGGCGATCTGGCGCGGCCGGGCGATGCTTGCCGGGCGCTTTTTGGAATACATGTCGGCGACCTTGATCTTGTAGTAGTCGGCCACCGTTTTCTGAATGTTCTCCACGCTGATCTGCCGGTTCTGGATGGCCAGCAGGTCGCGCAGCGCGTCGCGTGCGAGCTCGATCGACACTTCCTTGTGGTTGAAGCGCGCATAGGCCAGCACCTTGCGCAACGCGCCTTCCAGCTCGCGCACGTTAGAGCGCACGTTCTTGGCCACGAAGAACGCCACGTTCTCCGGCATGCTGGCGCCCTCGGCCTCGGCCTTGGATTGCAGAATCGCCACGCGCATTTCAAGCTCAGGTGGCTCCAGCTGGACCGTCAGGCCTGAGTCGAAGCGCGAAATCAGCCGCTCGTGTATGTCGGCCAGGCCCTTGGGGTAGGTGTCGCTGGTCATCACGATGTGCGACTTGCGAGCCAGCAGCGCCTCGAACGCGTTGAAGAACTCTTCTTGCGTGCGCTCCTTGTTGGCGAAGAACTGCACATCGTCGATCAGCAGCAGATCGAGCTGGTGATAGCGTGTCTTGAACTCGTCGAAGGTTTTGCGCTGATAGGACTTAACCACATCTGAAACAAATTGTTCCGCGTGGATGTAGAGAACTTTCGCGCCGGGCTTGTCGGCGATCAGGCGGTTGCCCACGGCGTGCATCAGGTGCGTCTTGCCCAGGCCGACGCCGCCGTAGATGAACAGCGGGTTGTACATGGTTCCCGGGGAGCCCGCCACATGCAGCGCCGCCGCGCGCGCCATGCGGTTGGCCGTGCCCTCGACCAGGGTGTCGAAACTGAGCAGCGGATTCAGGCGCGAGCGGTGCATATCGGGCACCGCGGGGTCTCCCGACGCATCGGCGGCGGCCTGTGCCATGCCTTGACCGGTGGCCGCTGGCTGGGCTGACTGCGTGACAGAGGGTGCCCTATCTACAGGCATTTGGCGCGGAGCGAGCACTAACTCAACGGTAATGGACTGCCCATACACCCCGGCCAGCGCCGCCGCGATCTTGCCCGCGTACTGGGCACGAATCCAATCGAGCTTGAAACGATTGGCCACCAGCAGCGAGACCTTGGAAAAGTCCTCGGCGACATGTGCAACCAGCGGTTTGATCCAGGTCGAAAACTGCTGCTCGGACAGCGTCTGCGCCAACAGTTCGGTGCAGGCCAGCCACAGTTCCTGGCCGGCATCGGGTGTCGATTCCGGGGGCTGGGACGGAGACAGAAGACTTGCCTGATCACCCGATGGTTCGGACCGCAGGCTGTGGATAAATGGATTGCCGCTCACCTGGGAATTGTAGTGGCTGTGCCGAGTTATGCACAACGCCTCGGGGAAAGACGGGCCGACGCGCGGGACATGTCGGCGTGCGTCTCGGCGTGCATGTCGGGGTGCGTTGGCGGGCTCGGATTGTGGCAGGTCAGCGCGATGCCAACAGCCCTACGCTTGAGCGATGGCCGGAAACAGCGATAATGCCGGGTTTTGTCCTCGCCCGGGGAGCCGATTTTCCGGGCATGCGTCTGGGGGATTCGCCCCTCGGGCCCATTATTTGACGGATATCCGGCATCATGAAACGTACCTACCAGCCCTCCAAGACCCGCCGCGCCCGCACGCATGGTTTTCTCGTTCGCATGAAGACGCGGGGTGGCCGCTCCGTGATCAATGCGCGTCGCGCCAAGGGCCGCAAGCGCCTGGGGCTGAAGTAAGCCTGCATCGGCCGCGCGGTCGGTTGAGGTGGCTGGCTGCCCGGGCCTGACCGTGGTGCCGTGGCGTTTGCAAACCCGCCCGCAATTTCAGGCGGTGCTCGCAGCGGATACCGTGGCCCGCACGCGCCACTTTGCCTTGCATCGCCTGCGCCTGACTCCAGATCACCTCTTGTTCAGTCCGCATTCGCTGTGGCTGGGTGCCATGGCGCCCAAGCGCTGGGCGCGCCGCGCGGTGACGCGCAATGCGATCCGCCGGCAAATCTACGCCTTGGCACCCGCGGAAGGCTGGGCGCTGCATGCGGCGGCCGGGCCCGTGGCCTATGTGCTGCGCTTGCGGTCTGCCGTCGATCAGCGTTCCGGCGGTGCCAAGTCCCGTGGGGCGGACCGGTCCGCCGCGGCGGCGATCCTGCGCAGCGCCAGCAGCCCGCAGCTCAAGCGTGCGGTGCGCGCCGAACTGATCACGCTCTGGCAGCGCGCCGGGGTGGCGGCATGAGGCGCGCCGGGCCGCTCCCAAGCGCGAACCCCGCAGCGCCGTGCGCGGAGGGTAGTCCAGTGAGCGGCGACGAGCCCTCCTTGGCACGGACGCCCGTCCAACGTGCGCTGATCGGGCTGGTGCGCGGCTATCAGGTGTTGTTTTCGCCCATGCTGGGCAATGCCTGCCGGTTTGAGCCCAGTTGTTCGCGCTATGCCATCGAGGCGTTGCGCACGCATGGCGCGGGGCCGGGCAGCTATTTGACCTTGCGGCGCTTGGCGCGCTGTCATCCTTGGTGCGCGGGCGGGTTCGATCCGGTGCCCCCACCTCGCCAAGGCTCGCAATTTTCTTCCGACGAGACGGTTTCATGAACGATATCCGCCGCACCATTTTGTGGGTGATCTTCGGCTTTTCCATGGTGCTGCTGTGGGACCAATGGCAGGTCTACAACGGCAACAAGGCGACTTTTTTCCCGCAGCCAACGGCCAAGACCGCGCCAGCGGCAGGCGCTGCGGCAACGGGCGCCGCCGGGGCCGCCGCGCCAGCGCCTTCGGCGAGCGCGGCGGGCAGTGCCAGCGTGCCAGGGGCGGTGGCCGCTCCGGCGATGGCGCGTCAGCGCTACGAGGCCCGGACCGACGTGATGGCGCTGACCTTCGACTCCGATGGCGGATCGCTGGTACGCACGGTGCTGCTCAAGTATCAGGACGACCATGGCCCGACGCCGACGGCGCCCTTCGTGCTGCTGGACGATTCCAAGGACAGGGTTTATCTGGCGCAGACCGGTCTCGTCGGCGCGCCGGGCCTGCCGACGCACAAGACGCCGATGCGCCTGGTGAGCAGCCAGCGCGAGCTTAAGGATGGCGAGGATGCGCTGGTGCTGCGGTTCGAGTCCGCCGAGACCGGCGGCGTGACGCTGGCCAAGACCTGGACCTTCCCACGTGGCCGCTACGAGGCCACGGTGGTGCATGAAATCGTCAACGTCGGCAGCGTGCCAGTGGCGCCGCAGCTGTACGTGCAACTGGTGCGCGACGGCAACAAGCCGCCGGGCGAGTCGTCGTTCTATTCCACCTTCACCGGTCCGGCGGTGTATTCGCCGGAGAAGAAATACCAGAAGGTGGAGTTCTCCGATATCGAGAAGGGCAAGGCCGATTTCGAGAAGAGCGCCCCCAGTGGCTACGTGGCGATGGTGCAGCACTATTTCGCCTCGGCCTGGGTGCTGCCGGACGGTCCGCGCGAGAACTTCATGCGCAAGCTGGAGGCCAATCTGTACGCGGTCGGCGCCATCGCCGCACCCTTGCCCGCGCTGGCGCCGGGGCAGACGGCCAAGGCCGAGGCCAGGTTCTACGCCGGTCCGCAGGAGGAAAAGCGCCTGGAGGCAATGGCGCCGGGGCTGGAGCTGGTCAAGGACTACGGCTGGTTTACGGTGTTTTCCAAGCCGCTGTTCTGGCTGCTGGACTATCTCTACAAGCTGCTGGGCAACTGGGGCTGGGCCATCGTCGCGCTGGTGGTGCTGCTGAAGGTCGCGTTCTATTGGCTCAACGCCAAGGCCTACGCCAGCATGGCCAAGATGAAGGCCATCAATCCCAAGGTCATGGAGATGCGCGAGCGCCTGAAGGACGATCCGCAGAAGATGCAGCAGGAGATGATGCGCATCTACCGGGAGGAGAAGGTCAACCCCATGGGCGGGTGCTTCCCGATCCTGGTCCAGATTCCGGTGTTCATCGCGTTGTACTGGGTGCTGCTGTCGAGCGTCGAGATGCGCGGCGCGCCGTGGATCGGCTGGATCAAGGACCTGTCCGCGCCGGATCCCTGGTTCATCCTGCCGGCGCTGATGACGGCTTCGTCCCTGCTCCAGACCTGGCTGAACCCCACGCCGCCAGATCCCATGCAGGCCAAGATGATGTGGATCATGCCGCTGGTCTTCGGCATCATGTTCTTCTTCTTCCCGGCCGGCCTGGTGCTGTACTGGTTGACCAACAACATTCTGTCGATTGCACAGCAATGGATCATCAACAAGCGGCTTGGCGTTGCTTGATGAGGCCGCGATGCTGGTTTTCTTCACCCGCGCGAGCGACGACGCCGAGTTCGAGGCCGAGGCCAAGCCTGGCATGACGCTGCTGCGCGCGGCGCAGAAGAACGGCATCGACGGCTTCCTGGCCGAGTGCGGCGGCAACATGACCTGCGGCACCTGCCACGCCATCATCGATCCGGCGTTCTGGTCGCGGGTCGGCGAGCCGACCGCGGCCGAGGAAGAGATGCTCGGCTTCGTGGCCGACGAGCGGCAGGCCACCAGCCGCCTGGCCTGCCAGGTGCGTTTGACGCCAGACATGGACGGCCTGCGCGTGCGCATTCCCGCGCGGCAGATGTGACGGGCCAGCCCATCGCGGCCATTGCCACCGCGCCAGGGCGGGGCGCGGTCGGCATCGTGCGCGTCAGCGGCCCGGCGCTGGCCGACCTGGCCCGGGCGCTGCTGGGACGCGTGCCGGCACCGCGCCACGCGCATTACGGTGCCTTCCTCGGTGCGCGGGGCGAGGTGCTGGACCAGGGTGTCGCGCTCTACTTTCCCGCGCCGCATTCCTTCACCGGCGAAGATGTGCTGGAGCTGCAGGCGCATGGCGGACCGGTGTTGCTGCGCCTGCTGCTGGCCCGTTGTCTGGAGGCGGGCGCCTCGCTGGGCTGGCCGATCCGACTGGCGCGGCCCGGCGAGTTTGCCGAGCGGGCCTTCCTCAACGGCAAGATGGACCTGGCGCAGGCCGAGGCCATGGCCGATCTGATCGACGCCTCAACGGAAGCCGCGGCGCGCAGCGCGGCGCGCTCGCTGTCGGGCGCGTTCTCACGCGACGTGCAGGAATTGGCCGAGGGGCTGCTCGACCTGCGCCTGCGTCTGGAGGCCGAACTGGACTTCCCGGATGAAGAGGACGTGAGCCAGTTGGCGCTATCTAAATTGAAGCTGCTCGTGGGCGATTTGCAAAGGAAATTGGCCGATTTGACCCTTAGGGCGCGGCAAGGGAAGCTGCTGCGCGAAGGGCTGCGCGTGGTCATTGCGGGGCGGCCCAACGCGGGCAAAAGCTCGCTGCTCAATGCCTTGGCTGGCGCCGAACGGGCCATCGTGACCGATGTCGCTGGCACCACGCGCGATTTGCTGCACGAGCACATTGCCATCGAAGGCGTGCCCTTGCACGTGACCGATACGGCTGGCCTGCGCGACAGCGGCGATCCGGTGGAGCGCATCGGCATCGAGCGCGCCTGGCAGGCCATTGGCGAGGCCGACGTGCTGCTGCTGCTGCACGATCTGACGCGCCAGGGCGACGCCGCCCGGCAAGCCGAGGATGCCGAGCTGGCCGCCAGCGTGAGCGCGCGCCTGCCAGCCCGCGCGGTGGTGATCGATCTGTGGAACAAGGCCGACCTGGCGCCGCTGGCAGGGGTGACTGGGGAGCGGACCGGGATCGCGCTTTCCGCCAAGACGGGTTCGGGTCTTGCCGATCTGCGCCGCGCGCTGCTCGAAGCCGCGGGCTGGCAAGCCTTGCCCGAGGGCGTCTATGCGGCCCGCGAGCGGCACTTGGACGCGCTGCGGCGCGCTGGGGCGCACCTGGAGGGCGCGGCGACTTGGCTGGCCGCGTTTCCGGCGCCGCTTGAACTGGTGGCCGAGGATCTGCGGCTGGCCCACGACGCCTGCGGCGAGATCACCGGCCGGGTGACGGCCGATGACCTCCTCGGAGCCATCTTTTCGCGCTTTTGCATCGGCAAGTAGCGCGGCCAGGTTGGCGCCTCAGGGGTACAGGCCGCGCATCTCGCGCGCCGCCAGGATGCGTTTGCAGGCTACGATGAAGGTCGCGGTGCGCAGGCTGACCTTGTGGTCTTGCGCCACCTGCCAGACCGCGGCGAAGGCCTCGCGCATGATGCGCACCAGACGGGCGTTGATTTCGTCCTCGGTCCAGAAAAAGCTGGAAAAGTCCTGCACCCACTCGAAGTAGCTCACCGTTACGCCGCCCGCGTTGGCCAGCACGTCGGGCGCGATGATCACCCCTTTTGCGTTGAGGATGTCGTCGGCCTCGGGCGTGGTCGGGCCGTTGGCGCCTTCGATCACGAACTGGGCCGTGATCTCGCCCGCGTTGGCGGCCGTGATTTGCCCCTCCAACGCGGCGGGAATGAGAATCTCGCAGGGCACCGACCAGAACTTGGCGTTGTCGATCAGCTCCACGCCGGGGCTGACCGCGTCGAATCCCTTGACGCTGCCGTGCTGGCTGACATGCGCCAGCAGCGCCGGAACGTTCAGACCCGAGGCCTGGTAGATTGTGCCGCCGTGGTCCTGCACCGCGACGACATGGGCGCCCGCCTCGGCCAGCAGCTTGCCCGCGATGCCGCCGACGTTGCCGAAACCCTGCACGGCGACCCGATTGCCCGCAACCTCGCGCCGCGACAGCTTGAGCACCTCTTGCGTGACGGTGAACACGCCGCGCCCGGTGGCCTCCTTGCGGCCCAGCGAGCCGCCCAGCTGGATGGGTTTGCCGGTCACGACGCCGGTGGCCGTCTGGCCGACGTTGACGGAGTAGGTGTCCATCATCCAGGCCATCACGCGTTCATTGGTGTTGACGTCGGGCGCGGGAATGTCCTTGCTCGGACCGATGATGATGCCGATCTCGCTGGTGTAGCGGCGCGTCAGGCGCTCCAGTTCGCCGCGCGAAAGTTGCCGGGGATCGACGCGGATGCCGCCCTTGGCTCCCCCATAAGGCACGTTGACCGCGGCGTTTTTGATTGACATCCAGGCCGACAGCGCCATCACTTCGGAGAGTGTCACATCCTGGTGAAAGCGCACGCCGCCCTTGCCCGGCCCGCGCGACATGTTGTGCTGCACGCGATAGCCTTCGAAGTGCGCGATGCGGCCGTCGTCCATTTCCAGTGGCACATCCACGATCAGCGCGCGCTTGGGGCGCTTGAGCGTCTCGACCCAGCGCGCCAAGTCTCCCAGGTACGGGGTCACGCGGTCGATCTGCTGCAGGTAGATGCCCCAGGGGCCCAGGTGCGTGGGGTCGAGATAGGAGGGCAGCGCATGGCTGAGGTTGGCGTTGTTCAAGTCGGCTTCTCCGCGGTGATGGGATAGGTTTGCCAGCTTAGGCGCCCAGGCCGAGAGTCCCAACAGGGTTTTCCGGCACAAGAAGATCGTTCGGAATGCGCAGGATAAAATGTACAAAATACGAAATTTGTACGATTCATGCACACGGTATCCGTTTCCGAATTCCGCGCCCACGCCGCCGAGATGCTCGCCCGCGTGCAGCAAGGCGACACGGTTCGCATCCTGCGTCACGGCAAACCCGTGGCGGATCTGGTTCCGCCCACGCCGCAGGCGGCCTGCGCTCCCCGCTGGAAGCAACCGTTGGAGCATCCACTCGAATATTCGCGCCCCGATGGAAAGACGATGGCGCAATTGATCATTGAAGAGCGCGAGCAGGCGCGGTATTGAGTTGCGACCATGAGAATTCTTCTGGACACCTCGGCGCTGGCCAAGCGCTACAAGCGAGAGGACGGCTGCCAACATGTGGACGAATGGCTGGCGCGCGCCGACGGCGTGGTGCTCGCCGCGCATGGCAAGCTGGAAATTGCCTCGGCATTTTTGCGCGACGTGCACGCCAACGCCCTGCCGCCTGAGCAGTACCGCGCGGGCATGGCGGCCGTGACGGCGGACTTCGCGGAGTTCGAGGTTCTGCCGGTGACCGCGGAGATCGAGGCTTTCGCCATCGCGGCCATGCAGCGCACCGGCTTGCGGGCCATGGATGCGCTGCACATCGGTACGGCCCAGGCGGCGCGGGTGGACCGTTTCGTCACCGCTGACGCGCGCCAGGCCGAGGCCGCGCAGGATGCGGGCGTGAAGACCGAGAAGGTGCCGGCATGATGATCTACCCCAAGGTGTTTGACGTGGTCGTGGTCGGCGGCGGACACGCCGGTACCGAGGCCGCGCTCGCCGCAGCGCGCATGGGTTGCGCCACGCTGCTGCTGTCGCACAACATCGAGACACTCGGGCAGATGAGCTGTAACCCGAGCATCGGTGGCATTGGCAAGGGCCACCTCGTCAAGGAGGTCGATGCGCTGGGCGGCGCCATGGCGCTGGCCACCGATGAGGCCGGCATACAGTTTCGTGTTCTCAACAGCAGCAAGGGCCCGGCGGTGCGCGCCACGCGGGCGCAGGCGGATCGCGTGCTCTATAAGGCGGCCATTCGCCACCGGCTGGAGAATCAGCCGAATCTGTGGCTGGTCCCGCCAACCTGCGGTGACCTCACGGGGGAGGGCGAGCGCGTGACCGGAGTGGTCACGCAAAGTGGCATTCGCTTCGCGGCGCGCACCGTGGTGCTCACCGCGGGCACTTTTCTGGACGGGCGCATCCACATTGGGCTGCAGAATTACGCGGCGGGGCGGGCGGGGGATCCGCCGGCGGTTTCGCTGTCGGCAAGGCTCAAGGAGTTGAAGCTTCCGCAGGGGCGCCTGAAAACCGGTACGCCGCCGCGCATCGACGGGCGCAGCATCGACTTTTCCCGCTGTGAGGAGCAGCCGGGGGACGGCATGCCCGGCGGGCAAAATCCGAAGATGCCGGTGTTCAGCTTCATGGGCACCGCTGCTATGCATCCAGCTCAGCGGCCGTGCTGGATCACGCACACCAACGAGCGCACGCACGAGATCATTCGCTCGGGCTTTGACCGCAGCCCCATGTTCACCGGGAAGATAGAGGGCGTTGGCCCGCGCTATTGCCCGAGCGTGGAGGACAAGATCAATCGCTTTGCTGGCAAGGACAGCCACCAGATTTTCCTGGAGCCCGAGGGATTGACCACGCATGAGGTCTATCCAAACGGCATTTCGACCAGTTTGCCGTTCGACATCCAGCTTGCGCTGGTGCGATCGATGGCGGGCCTGGAGCAGGCGCACATCCTGCGCCCAGGGTACGCGATCGAGTACGACTACTTCGACCCGCGCTCACTCAAGAGCAGCTTTGAGACGCGTGACGTGGCGGGGCTGTTCTTTGCCGGTCAGATCAACGGTACCACGGGCTATGAGGAAGCGGCGGCGCAGGGCTTGTTTGCCGGAATCAATGCCGCCTTGCAATGTCGCGGCGAACCGGCCTGGCTGCCGGCGCGCGACGAA
>DAIOSZ010000011.1:0-819 GCA_036752305.1 Burkholderiaceae bacterium | reverse complement strand
GTGGTGGTGGACGATCTGATTACCAAGGGCGTGACCGAGCCCTATCGCATGTTCACGAGCCGGGCCGAGTTCCGGTTGCAGCTGCGGGAAGACAATGCCGACCTGCGCCTGACCGAAACCGGTCGCCGCCTGGGCCTGGTGGATGACGCCCGCTGGGCCGCGTTCAGTCGCAAGCGCGACGCGGTTTCACGTGAAACCGAACGGCTCAAGAGCGCCTGGGTGAACCCCAAGATCCTGCCGGTGGCCGAGGCCGAGCGTGTGCTGGGCAAAGCCATCGAGCACGAGCACCGGCTGTTTGACCTGCTGCGCCGCCCTGGCGTCGGCTATGGCGCGTTGATGGGCATGAACGCCGGGCAATGGGCCGACGATGCGGTTTCACGTGAAACACTTGGCGAAGCGCATGAGGCGGTGATCGAGCAAGTGGAGATCGCCGCCAAATATGCCGGTTACATTGACCGGCAGAAAGAGGAGGTCGAACGCGCCGCGTACTACGAAAACCTGCGCCTGCCGGTGGACATCGACTACGCACAAGTCAGCGCATTGTCGATCGAGGTGCGGCAGAAACTCGCCCGGCACAAGCCCGAGACCCTGGGTCAGGCTTCGCGCATCTCGGGCGTGACACCGGCCGCCATTTCGCTGTTGCTGATTCACCTGAAGAAGAGCCGTGCGTTGGGATTTGCTGGCGCGGGCCAGCGTGAGGCGAGGGTTGCATGATGGAGCCGGCGCTGGCTGATGGCTTGACGGAAGGAGCTAGGGGGCTAGGGCTGGAATTGACCGATTCCCAAACCGGGCTGCTGCTGCGCTATGCCGATCTGATTG
>DAIOSZ010000010.1:0-35223 GCA_036752305.1 Burkholderiaceae bacterium | reverse complement strand
CCGCGCGGATCGGGTCGATCGGCGGGTTGGTCACCGGGGCGAACAACTGCTTGAAGTAGTTGAACAGCGGCTTGTTCTTGGACGACAGCACGGCCAGCGGGCTGTCGTTGCCCATGGAACCGATGGCTTCCTCGCCGTTGGCGGCCATCGGCGAGAGCAGGAACTTGATGTCCTCCTGCGTGTAGCCGAAGGCCTGCTGGCGGTCGAGCAGTTCGGGCGGCGTGGTTTCGACGCCCGGGGCTTGCGGCTCCGTGGCTTCGATGGGTTTTTCCTGCGCGTCGGCGCCCGCCGTGGGTTGCACCACGTCGTCCAGGCGGATGCGCAGGTTCTCGATCCACTGTTTGTACGGGCGGCTGTTGGCCAGTTGTGCCTTGAGTTCTTCGTCGTCGATCAGGCGGCCCTGCTCCAGGTCGATGAGGAACATCTTGCCCGGCTGGAGGCGCCATTTGCGCACGATCTTGGCCTCGGGCACCGGCAGGACGCCGGATTCGGAGCCCATGATGACGAAGTCGTCGTCGGTGATGCAGTAGCGGCTCGGGCGCAGGCCGTTGCGGTCCAGCGTGGCGCCGATCTGCCGGCCGTCGGTGAACACGATGGACGCCGGGCCATCCCAGGGCTCCATCATCGAGGCGTGGTATTCGTAGAACGCGCGGCGGCGCTCGTCCATCAGCGTGTGCTGCTCCCAGGGCTCGGGGATCATCATCATGACCGCGTGGCTCAGCGGATAGCCGGCCATGGTCAGCAGTTCGAGGCAGTTGTCGAAGGTGGCGGTGTCGGACTGGTCGGCAAAGCTGATGGGGTAGAGCTTCTTCAGGTCTTCGCCGAGCACCGGTGAGCTCATCACACCTTCGCGCGCGCGCATCCAGTTGTAGTTGCCCTTGACGGTGTTGATCTCGCCGTTGTGCGCGACGTAGCGGTACGGGTGCGCCAGAGGCCACTCGGGGAACGTGTTGGTGGAAAAGCGCTGATGCACCAGGCCCAGCGCCGAGACGCAGCGCTCGTCGCGCAGATCGTCGTAATAGGTGCCCACTTGGTCGGCCAGCAGCAATCCTTTGTAGATCACCGTGCGACTGCTCATGCTGGGCACGTAATACTCTTTGCTGTGCTTCAGACGCAGCGCCTGGATGTGTGCGCTGGCGGTCTTGCGGATCACGTAGAGCTTGCGTTCCAGCGCATCCTGCACGATCACGTCCTTGCCGCGGCCGATGAACACCTGGCGGATCACCGGCTCCTTGGTGCGCACCGTGGGGCTCATGGGCATGTCGCGATTGACCGGCACGTCGCGCCAGCCGATCAGCACCTGGCCTTCGGCCTTGATCGCGCGCTCCATTTCCTGCTCGCACGCCAGGCGCGACGCATGCTCCTTGGGCAGGAAGATCATGCCCACGCCGTATTCCCCGGGCGGGGGCAGCGTGATGCCCTGACGGGCCATTTCCTCGCGATAGAGCGCATCGGGCATCTGGATCAGAATGCCCGCGCCGTCGCCCATCAGCTTGTCGGCCCCGACCGCGCCGCGATGGTCGAGGTTTTCCAGGATCTTCAACGCCTGCGTGACGATGGCGTGACTCTTGACGCCCTTGATGTGCGCCACGAAACCGACGCCACACGCGTCATGCTCATTGGCGGCGTCATACAGCCCCTGCCGTTGCAAGACTTCCTTCTCTGCCCACGTCGTCATGGCGCACTCCTTCGAATATCACACGGGAAGCCCGCAGGATACTGCATCGCAGCATTTGATTAATCAGGGTCAGATGATAATTTCTTAAAAATTTTCTCTCTTATAAATAAATAAGGGACAGGTTAAAAATCGCCAAAAAAACTTATCGATTGCGTCACGGGCGAGCGTGGACCATGGGAGTGATTTCAGGTGTTGGCAGGCCCGCTTCCCGCCTGGGTGGGCGGCCGGCTCGGGCTTTGGTCACCCTCCGCCCCGACTGTTCCTGCATCGACGCCAGCGTCTTTTCGTCGCCCAGGGCCCAGCCCTTGAGCGTTGCCTCGGTCACGCGGGCGGCCTGGGCGGGCGCCACGCCCTGGTGCACGAACTCGGCATAGGCCGACTCGCGCGCGAAGGGGGTGTTGCCCAGCCCCCAGTAGAGCGCGTGTGGCGTCAGTTGCGGGTCGCGGCGCTGGCCGACGTAGTGGCGGTGGCTGGACCATTCGTAGGCGGCCGCATCGGTCACCATGCCCGCGCGCACGGGGTTGAGGTCGATGTAGGCCATGCACACCAGCAGGTGCGCCTCGGCCTGGATCAGCGTGGATTTGTAGCGCCCCTCCCACAGCGTGCCGCTGCGGCTCCAGCGGTCGTTGAATCCGCGCACGTAGCGTCGGCCAAACGCCTGCATCAGGCGGGGGATGCCGTCACCGGTTTTGGGCGTGGCCAGCAGGTGCAGGTGGTTGTCCATGATGACGTAGGCATGGACGGCCACCTCATGCCGACGCGCCTCGTCCAGCAGCAGCCCCTTGAGCACGCGCCGGTCTTCGTCGTCGCGCACGATGGCGCCACGGTTGTTTCCACGCTGAATGATGTGGTGCGCGTGGCCGGCAAGGGTGAGACGGGGCAGACGGGCCATGGGGAAGAGAGCGCCAGAATTGGGCGTTACGATACGCCATGAGCGATTTTCCCAAAGACATCTACACCGAGGCTGAACCCGACGTCGATACGCTGGCCAATCTCGGACCCTTGCGTGCCCTTGCCGGCGTCTGGACGGGGCGTATGAGCATGGACGTCAGCCCCAAGGCCGCGGGCCCTGAGCGACAAGACTACATCGAGCGCATCGAGTTGCAGCCTATCGACGCGCAGACCAATGGCCCGCAGCTTCTCTACGGCCTTCGCTACCACGCCCATATGGTCAAGCCCGGCAATCCCGAGACGTTCCACGACCAGGTGGGATATTGGCTGTGGGAGCCCGCGACCGGCGCGCTGATGCAGACGCTGTCAATCCCGCGCGGCCAGACGGCCATGGCGGTGGGCCAGGCGAGCGCCGATGCCAAGACGTTCACGCTGCGGGCGCAGCGCGGATCGATGACCAACGGCATCGTCTCGAACCCGTTCCTCGAATACGCCTTTCGCACCGAGAGCTACACCATCACGGTCACGGTTCACGACGACGGCACCTGGTCGTATGAGCTGGATACGGAACTGGTCATTCCTGGTCAGTCCGAGCCGTTTCACCACACCGACCACAACCGGTTGCGCAAGATCGGCGAGCCCACGCTCAACCCCACGGCCCAAGCGGCCACCCGGCAGAGCCAGCCACCCGCGGCATAGACCCGAGTTGGCAGGATTGGGGGCATTCGACAACTATGATTTTGGTAGCTATCCGTGGTTGTGTTTATTGGCTTAAATGTCAAATTGATACCTAAAAGTACCCCTAAAAGGCCGCCAAAACCGTGATTTTGTAGATGTTGTGACATATTTTGTAGAAATATCTACAAAATATCGGAAGTTTGGTCGTTTTTTTGGCATGAATATGCCAGAAAAGCAATACATCATCACCACGGGCAGCTATTGTTTCAGGAGTACTCGCGCAGCAAGACGGCCGTGATACCGGCGGCGCCATGGCGGCGCAGCCCGATCTGAACGAGCGCTCTTCGGCGCGGCCTACGCCGGCTCCACCGCCTGCGCCAGCGCGGCAAAGCGCGTGGGAAGCAGTTCCTCCAAGCCGAACTCGGCCAGCAGCGCCTTGAGCCGCTCGCCGCTCGAACCTCGGCGCTGCCCGGTGCGGCGCGCGATGATCAGTTCGTTCTTGAGGCTGTGTTCCCAGCCGACCAGTTCCGTCACCGTGACCTGGTAGCCGCAGGCCTCCAGGTACAGGCAGCGCAACACGTTGGTGAGCTGGCTGCCGATTTCGCGCGTGTGCAGCGGATGGCGCCAGAGTTCGGCCAGCGGTTTGGCCGAGCGTTGCAGCGCCTTGTGCCGGCGCAGGCACGCGGCCACCTCGGCTTGGCAGCAGGGCACCAGCACCACATGGCGGGCCTGCTTGGCCAGTGCGAAGGCGATGGCGTCGTCGGTGGCGGTGTCGCACGCGTGCAGCGCGGTGACGATGTCGATGCGCGGCGGCAGGTCCGGATGCCGCGCCGCATCCGCCGCGGGCACGCCGAGAAACCGCATGCGCCCAAACCCCAGCCGCGCGGCCAGTTGGCGCGACGATTCGACCAGGGCCTCGCGCGTTTCGATGCCCACGATCTCGCCGCGCCCGGCCTCGCGCAGCACCCAGTCGTAGAGCAGAAAGCCCAGGTAGCTCTTGCCCGCGCCATGGTCGGCCAGCGTGGGCGAATCACCCGCCTGCAGCAGCTCGCGCAGCAGCGGCTCGATGAAATGAACGAGGTGCCGCACCTGCTTGAGCTTGCGGCGCGAGTCCTGATTGATGCGCCCCTCGCGCGTGAGGATGTGCAACTCCTTGAGCAACTCCAGCGACTGACCCGGCGCGAGTCCGAGCGATTCGGCGGCGTCCTCCTTGCCGTTTGAGCGCGCCTTCGCCGTCATGTCACCGACGGCCCTACCTGGAGCGCGTCCCAGCCCTGACGCCCCAGCTTTTCCAGCGTGGCGATGTTCGCCTCGTAGATCGTCTCGGCCTGCGGAAAAGCCTCCACCGCGCGGTCGATGCTCTCCTCCCGCAGCAGGTGGAGCGTGGGGTAGGGCGACCGGTTGGTGCAATTGCCAATGTCGTCGGGTTCGGTATCCGCGAATTGAAAGCGGGGATGAAAGCTGGCGATCTGCAGCACCCCTTCCAGCCCGAGTTCGGCGAGCGTCGCGTCGGCGCGGTCGAGAAAGTCGTTGAAGTCGAGGAAGTCCGGCCATGCGTCGGGCAGGATCAGCAACGTGGTGTCGCGGATGTCGGCATTCAGGTTTTGCAGCGCGCGCAACTCGCTGGCCAGCGCCTGAACGAGCACCTCGGGATCAGAGCCGCGCGCCACGGCCATGTGGATTTGCCCTTTCACGCTCACGCCGCGAGCGAAAGGGCACAGATTCAATCCAATCACGGCACGTTCAAGCCAGCGCCGGGTATCGGCGCAGGCGGTTTCGTCGTCAGGTATGAGGGGCATCCGCCGATTTTAGGAAGCGGGCCGGCGTATCAGCGAAGCGGCGAGCATCGCCCCCACGGCGGCGCAGGCCAAGGTGATGCACCAGGTCATGGACCAGTCGCCCACGCGGCTGGCCAACCACGCCGCCACGGGTGGCCCGGCGAACTGACCCAGGGACGACCACTGCTGCATCCAGCCCACCGTGGTGGACACGGTATCTTCACCCGGTGCTACGCGCACGCCAAGCGAGAACAGCGTACCGGGGATCAAGCCGCCAACGCCCGAGAACACGCAGACGGCGGCAAAGCGCACCCACAGACCCGCGCCATCAAACGCGGGCGCAAACGCCACGACACTGCCAACGGCCATGGCGCCAAACCCGATCCACAAAAGACGCCTGGCGGGGACCCCGCGCGCCAGATAGCGCCCCGAGGCGACATTGCCGCCCATGTTGACCGCCGCCACCATGGCCGACAGCAGCCCCGCAAGCTGCGCACCCACGCCCGCGTGGGCGTACACCGTGGGCAGAAATCCGATGACCAGCATCCACTGCGCGGAATACACCGCGAACGTGAGCGCCACGAGCCAGGGGCCGGCATGCGCCAGCGTGCGGCGCAGGCGCGCCGCCAGGTCGTTCCAGCGTGGGGAATGAGTGGGGCCCTGCACGTCGGGCACCCACCGGGCGACAGCCGCCATGACCCCCAGGGAAAACAGCCCCAGAACGATCCACCAGAATGGCCAGCCCCAACTGCCGATGACCCAGGGACCGAGCAGCAGGGCGAGCGCCGTGCCCGTGGGCATGTAGGCCCCCCACCAGCCCAGCATTTTGCTCATGCGCGCCGGCGCCACCAGGCGGCGAATCAGCCCCGGCGCGGGCAGGCAGACCAGCAGCACGCCCAGGCCTTCCAGCGCACGCAGCCACAGGAGCGCCTCGGCCCCCCGGGAAAACGCCCCCGCCATGGACGCCAGCCCCAGAATCCCCAGGCCCAGCAGCATGCAGCGCCGAAGGCCCATGCCGTCAGCCGCCAAGCCAATGAACAGGCCCGCGGCCATGCCGGCGAACTGCACCAGCGAGATCAGGAATCCCGCCTCGACCAGCCCCATGCCCAGCGCATCGCGCAGCGCCGTCAGCGCCGGTGCCAGTTTGCCGACATGCAGCGCGGCACTGACGCCCGCCAGAATCACGAGCCAGGCCGCGCGCCCGTCAGGCGAGGCGACAACCGGTGGCGCCCCGTTCATGCGATGGGCTCTCCGCCGTGGATTCGTGCATGTTCGCGCGCGGCGAAGCGATCGGTCATGCCCGCGATGTAGTCTGCGATGGCCCGCAGCCCGGCCTCGGCGCTGCTTGCGCGCGCCGCCCGGTCCGCATGTTCGGCCGCCATGAGCCTGGGATTGTCACGATAGCTGGCAAACAGCTCCGCCAGCACGCGGCGCGCCTGGCCGGTGGTGGAAAGTACCTGGGGATGGCGGTACAGGTTGAGAAACAGGAATCGTTTGAGCGCGGTCGATTGCTCACGCATGGCGGGTGAGAAGCCCACCAGAGGCGGCAATCCACGCACCGATTCGGCGCTATCGGGCCGGGCCGCGGACAGGCGTTGGCGGGTAGCGTCAATCACGTCGTACACCTGAGCCGACAGCATGCGGCGGATGGCCTCGAACAGCAGGCGCCGAGGCGCCAAATGGGGGTATTCGGCCTCTGTCTGGGCCAGATGCCGGGCCACCAGGGGCACCCCGTCCAGCAGGTCGCGGGAGAGAAGGCCTGAGCGAAAGCCGTCGTCCAGATCGTGCGCGTTGTAGGCGATCTCGTCCGCCACGTTGCACAACTGGGCTTCCAGGCTCGGCTGCCCAACACCGCCAGAAAGCAGAAAGCGCGCGGCCACGCCGCCGGGCTCGGCCAGTTCAATGCGTTGGGCACGGGCGAGCGAACAATGCTTGAGGATCCCCTCGCGCGTTTCGAAGCACAGATTCAGTCCGTCGAAGGCCGGGTAGCGCTCCTCAAGATGATCGACCACGCGCAGGCTTTGCAGGTTGTGCTCGAAGCCGCCCGCGTGCTGCATGGCGCGATTGAGTGCGTCCTGACCGGCGTGACCAAACGGCGTGTGCCCGAGGTCGTGCGCGAGGGCTATGGCTTCCACCAAATCCTCGCTGAGCCCAAGTGGTCGCGCGATCGATCGGGCGAGTTGGGCGACTTCCAGCGAGTGCGTCAGCCGCGTGCGGAACAGGTCGCCTTCGTGATTCAGAAAAACCTGGGTCTTGTAGACCAGGCGGCGAAATGCGGTGCTGTGGACGATGCGGTCACGGTCGCGCTGAAAGTCGTTGCGAGTCGGAGCAGCAGGTTCGGCATGGCGCCGGCCGCGGGTACGCGCGGGGTCGCTGGCGTAGGCGGCCAGGGGGAGCCGTGGGGCGACAATTTGTGTGTTCGAAACAGCGCCAAATTCAATGAAATCGTCCACGACGCGCTATCGAAAGTACAGCATCAGGTACACGCTTCGATGACCTCGCTGACCAGCGCGTCGGGCGCGGGGCGCACGATCGCGTGGCCCGGCCGGTCGATGAGGACAAAGCGGATGTCACCCGCTTCGGCTTTTTTGTCCAGGCGCATCAGCTCCAGGTATCGCGCCGCACCCAGGCGGGGACCGCGTATGGGCAAGCCCGCGCGGCCGATCAGGTAGGTCAGGCGCTCCGTGAACGCCGCATCCACGAGGCCCAGCCGGCGCGACAGGTCAGCCGCCATGATCATGCCGACGCCCACGGCTTCGCCGTGCAGCCAGGTGCCGTAGCCCGTGCCCGCTTCGATGGCATGACCGAAGGTGTGGCCAAAGTTGAGGATGGCGCGCAGCCCCGATTCGCGCTCGTCCTGACCGACGACCGAGGCCTTGATCTCGCAACTGCGCTGCACGATGTGCGTCAGCGCTTCGGGCGAGCGCGCACGGAGATCGGGCAAGTGGCTTTCCATCCAGTCCAACAGCCGCATGTCGGCAATGGGGCCGTATTTGATGACTTCGGCCAAGCCCGCGGACAATTCCCGTTCGGGCAAGGTCTTGAGCGAATCGAGATCGCAAATCACGCGCTCAGGCTGGTAGAACGCGCCGATCATGTTCTTGCCCAGGGGGTGATTGATGGCCGTCTTTCCGCCCACCGAGGAATCCACCTGCGCGAGCAGCGTGGTGGGCACTTGCACAAAGGGCACGCCACGCATGTAACAGGCGGCGGCAAAACCCGCCATGTCACCGACCACGCCGCCGCCGAGTGCAAACAACACGGTTTTGCGGTCGCCGCCGCGTTGCAGCAGGCAGTCAAAAATGGTGTTGAGTGTTTCCCAGGTCTTGTGGGCTTCGCCATCGGGCAGGTCCACATTCCAGATCTGCGCGTAATGCGGCATGAGTGCGGCGCGCAGACGTTCAGCGTAAAGCGGCGCGACCGTTTGGTTGCTGACGATGAGTGCGGCGCTGGCGCGCGGCAGACCGGAAAAACTGGCCGGATCGCTCAACAGGCCGGGGCCGATGAGAATGGGGTAACTGCGGTCGCCAAGTGCGACGTCAACGCGCCCGCTGCCGGGAAATGCTGAATCGGAGGTCATGGGTTGAAAAGTGTACCGGCCAAACCAGGCGCACCGCCTGGCGCCTCAAGCGGGCGGGCGGGCGCGAGAGCCTAGGAAGCCGATTGCGGCAACCGGCCGAGCAAGCCCATGATGCGTTGCACCAACGCCGGGATGGATGGGCGCCCGGTGTCGATGACGTAATGCGCCGTCTCGCGGTACAAGCCGTCACGCGCGGCGTACAGGTCTTTCAAGCGCGTCAAGGGATCCTCCACTTGCAAGAGCGGACGGTTGCGGTCGTGCCTCAGGCGGCGATACAGTCCTTCGGGCGCCGCGCGCAGGTAGAACACCGTTGCCCTGGCGCGCAATCACTCCCGATTGGCCGGGCGCAAGACCGTGCCACCGCCGGTGGCCAGCACACCATCGGTGACCCGAGCCAATTCGTCGATGACGTCTTGCTCGACGTCACGAAAACGGGCTTCGCCCTCGCGCTCGAAAAATTCGCGGATGCTGCATCCCAGGCGCTGCTCAATGCGTTGATCCGAATCGACGAACGAAACACCGAGCCGGCGGGCAAGCATGCGCCCCACCGTCGATTTGCCCGAACCCGGCATGCCCACGAGCGCACACAACATGTTGGGCTAGAAAACCGCCGAAGTGAGTTGGCCTGCTGGAGAGGTGACATCGACCTGGACAGGCGTCACGTCGCAACCATCGGCGCCGTTGAGCATGACGGAGTAGAGCGTGTCACTCGTCTGAACGACGGACGTCACCAGGCAGGCGTTTTTCAGATCCGTGGGCAACGCGCGTGCCAGTGCTTCGGCCACCACCGTGGTTCCGACCGCGGAAACATTGCCGTTCAGATCGGTCACGCTCACGACAAATCCCGAGCGAGACCGTGCCCCGTAGAGCTGGATGAGAACCTTGGATGTCGAGAGCGTCAGGATCAAGCGCGCTCCCAGACGCGTCTTGGCGGTCCATACGCCATCGCATGTATTGGCGATGTTGATGAAGGTTCCCGCACACGCGCTGGTGCCGTTGGCTCCCCCGGCCAAACGTTCATCCACCAGCGGGTCATACACGCCGTTGAGGTTGCGATCGAGGTAGAGATCGCCAATGTCCACGAAGGGCTCACCCAAGTCGTAACGCCGGTTGGCGTTCAGATCGGTGAACTCCTCCGGCCCCTCGACGTAGGCGAGAATCCCGACGAGGCCATTCGCGGGCCTGGTCCCGGACGTGCGATAGATCACGCGGCACACGGAGGATGTGTCCACGTCGCAGAAGGTCGGAATTTCACCGTGTGTGGCCTTCCAATAGACACGGGTCCCCGTCTGCACCGGATTGCCATAGCGATCTGACAGCAACGCAGCCACGGTGGTGGTTACACCGTCTTTTGCGAATCCCTCGATACTCGGTGTGGACGATGCCACCGTGACGCCGCGCGCATACGGCACACCAACCAACGCGCTATCGGGAGGCGCATTGAGAGGGTAGGTCTGAAAGTTCACCGCAGTCGCCACGCAGGGCTGAGGACTGCAGACCGCCGAAACGGTCGATCCATTCTGGGCTTTGCCAAGCAGGTAGGCACGAGCGACCCCGGTCACATCCGTAATCGCGGATAGGACGGCCGTCACGGTACTGGTCGTTGAGCCGGGAGGGCTGGTCGGATACAGCAACGGTGCGGGAAAAAAGCCGGCATAGCTGGGGTCGGTGCGGAACGTCACCAACTGGTTGGCCACGGCCGTATTCGGAGTGGTCGGCACCAGACGTAACTTCACCAGATAGATTTCGCCGGGGGCCAGGACATTGGCCGTCAGCGGCCGCTCATTGGCATCGTTGAGCGTCAGGACTGCGGGGATCGATTGGACAACGGTGCCGCCAGAAGGCGTGTACGTATCCCCACCTCCCCCACAGGCAGCGAGAAGAACACCGGCAAGAAAAAGGGACAGCGCCCAACGAGCGCTGTCAAAAAGACGGTCCATCAAACTGAATTTCCTTGAACCTTTTACGGAATGGTGAAGCTGTAGACCGGTGACGCATTCCCCAGCGGAGTCACGATCCACACGTTGATCACGTTACCACTGCTGCATTTGTCCAACACAATACTGGCCGACGTTGAAAAGGCGGTGGGATAGATCAGCCGTGCGGTATCAGAGCCAGCGCTCGCCGCTGTTCCAGGGTTGGCGACTTTCGTGGGCGCGGTCTGCTGAATGACGCATTCACTCGAGCCGGTCGCCTTGGTCACGCTGGTGTTGATCGTGGAGCCTGTCGCGGCGCTGTTGTTGTTCTGGTCACTGATGCTCACGGTCAATCCGGTCGCGACAGGTACGGTGGACGTGCCAGAAGGGGTACTCACTGCCCAACCCAGGTTCGTGATCACCGTGCTTTGAGCGCTCGTCAGAAGCAGCATCCCCTCCATTCGCACGTCAATCGCACCCCACACCCCGTCGCAGGTATTGGGTTTGCTGTTGTCAGGCACCTTGTCCTTGCGTACGGGGATTGGGCAGGACTGCACGCCGGAACCTCGTGGAACGCTGAACTCGCCATTGTTGTAGACCGCATCAAAGTTGTCATCGCGATAGGCATTGCCTTGATCGAAAAACGGTTCACCCGGGTCGTAGATGTTGTTGGCGTTCAGATCGGTGAAGTTCTCCTCGCCTGGTGCATACGCCAGTATCGCTACTCGCCCATTGGGAGGACGGATGCCCTGAGAGCGGTAGCTGACCGTGCAGCGTGAGTTGGCGGTGACACACACCGGCGGCGTGATTACACCGTGCGAAGCCACTACGTTGACCTCAGTACCGTCGGGTACAGGGTTACTTTGACGATCACTCAAGGAAATCGACAACGTGGCCGTCGTACCGTCAATGGTCAGACCATCAATGCTCCACGCGTCCGAAGCCAAGCTCATTGAACTTTGGACCGCCCGGCCGCTGGCAATGGTCAGTACATTCGAAACAGCGGAGATATTCAGGTTCGACACCAGGGCCGCACGAATCTGCGCAGAGGTCGGTACCGTGCCGGCGAAGACCGAAACCGTGGCGATGCCCGAAGCATCGGTCGTCAAATCCACGGTGCCCGTGTTCCCCAAGGTGTTCAAACTCACACCGGGGCTGAGGTTGACCAGCGAGAACCTCACGGGCTGATTCTGCAAGGGAGCGCCAATGTTGTCGATCACCTTGAATTTGACTTGGGACTGAGTTGCACCTGCGGAGCCTTGCAGATAGATGAGTTGAGGAGCAGCGGACACAAACTGAATGTTCGTCGCCTGTGCAGCCCCGACCGCGATTGAACCCGAGGCGGTGGCGCCGCCACTGGCGGAAGCCCGTACCGTGATGTTGGAGCCCGCACAGGACAACTGGTCAGCCGTATAGGTGGTGGAGGCCAATCCATTTCCGCTGGTGATGACCACGGTTGGCGAAACGGTGCCGCAGCTGGCGGAGAAACTCACCTGCACGCCCGTGGTCGCCGGGCTTCCATTGACATTCGCCACAACGGACACCGCGCGATTGCCGTACAACTGCAGCGTCCCGGTGCCCACGTTCATGGCCCCCAGCGTGATGTTGGATGCCGACACCTGATAGTCGGCCGACCCGGTTTCCGCCGCACCGTCCACCGTCGCCGTCGCCACAAGAGTTCCGGCGCCTTCAGCAAGCAGGCTGGCCGACTTGAGAGTCACTTCCGCAATACCCAAGTCATTGGTCAACACGGCCCCCGATGCGGGTGAAAACGATATCAGGTCCGTATTGGTGGTACTGAATGTGACCTTCGTGTTGGCGACCGGCTTGCCATCCTTGTCAATCACCGTCGCCTGTGCTGTATTGGTATTTCCGGGCGGCAATCGGGAACTCTGTGCACCATTGCTGAACAGCTTGATGGTCACCTTCTTGACCACGGCTGTGCTTCCAATGATCTGGAAATCGATTGACGAAGTTACCGTCTCGCCATCGACGCTGGCACTGACGGACAGCGAGCCCGCACCCGTGGCAGCGGTACTCGCGCGCTTTACCGTAATCTCCGCGACACCGTTGGCGTTCGTCACAACGGAGGTAGACGGTGAGAAGGTTACGAGGTCCGCCGCACTTGCCGTTGCGGTGACCAAGCGATTCGCAACCGGGGCGCCGGTCCTATCCACAACCGTCGCCCTGAGGACTGTGCTGCCATTCTGGTTGATAAGGCTTGTTGGAACGTTTCCGTCAAACAACCCGAGCGATATGTTCTTACCGCTGGCCGATCCCACGTAGAAGTCATAAGAACCCGTCGTGGAAACGCCGCCCACCAATGCCACCGCAGACAACGTACCCGCTCCAGAAGCGGACAGCGAACTCCTCTTGACCACGATTTCGGCGATTCCGTTGGCGTCGGTCAGAACCTCGCCTGAGGTCGGGAGAAAATCGACCAAACCCGTCGTTCCGACGGAAAAGCTCACCTTCACTCCTGGAACTGCGCTGCCGTTCTTGTCATACACGGCCGCCTTTGCGGTGGTCGATCCGGTGGCGCTGACTCTGTTTGTGACGGTTCCGCTGTCGAACATCGCGATGCCGATGCTGGAAGTTGCGCTTGCAGCTGAGTTGCTGATCGGAGTGCCGGAACTCCCGCCGCCTCCGCCACACGACGCCAACAACGCGCCGAACAACACCACAAACCAGAGTTTCAAGTAGCTCATGCTCGCCTTCCTGCTTTCCATTCGTTTATACCTCAAGTCGTGGTAAACACGTCAACGCACCGGCGTCCGATCAGAAATCATCTTTGGAGTAATAAACACCATCATTTCCTGCTTATTGGCTGATCTTTGGCGGGTCTTGAACAAGTTACCTACGGCGGGCAAGTCACCCAAAAACGGCACCTTGGTCTCACTCTCGGTTTCGTTGAGTTCAAATATCCCACCAATAACAACGGTTCCGCCATTTTCAACCAGCACCTGAGTTTTGATGTGCTTGGTATTGATCGCAAATCCGGAGGCTGTAGACTGCCCAACACTGTCTTTATTCACATCCAGATCGAGAATGATATTTCCTTCGGGCGTGATCTGCGGCGTCACTTCCAGCTTCAGATTAGCCTTGCGAAAAGCAATAGCGGTCGCCCCACTGGCCGTAGCTTGCTGATACGGCAATTCGGTACCTTGCTCGATGAGCGCCTTGGTTTGATCCGCCGTCACGACCCTTGGACTCGAGACCACCTTACCTATACCGTCAGCCTCCAGGGCTGAAATTTCAAGGTTCAAAAATCTATTGGCGGTTGCATTGAATATGGATATCGCAAAACTTGCTGGGCTATACCCACCTTGACCAACGGCCGGCAAGTTCAAAAATGTACCAGCTGGATCAGGCCCGGTACTGGCCCCGGTAACTCCCACGACATTGGAGTAACTGGTTCCAAAACCCACTCGATTGTTCCCCGCTAATTGATACCCGCCATCTCCACCTTGTCGCGCGCGCAAATCAGAGGCCCCCAGTCTCACCCCTAGCGATTTTCCGAACGTGTCGGAGGCCTCGACAATACGCGCCTCTATCAAAACTTGACGAACCGCTATGTCAAGCTTGGAAATCATGAGCTGAATTTGCTCTATCCGCGCAGGAATATCCGTGACGAACAACTGATTCGTCCGCGGCTCAGAGATCACACTGCCACGGGGACTCAGCATACGCGTCGCCGCATTATTTGCTCCAGCTGTCCCTCTGGATATTTGAAGCGCAATGTCTGCTGCTTTAGTGTAATTCAGTTGAAATGATTGCGTCCTCAAAGGCTCCAAATTTTGAATTGCAGCTTTCGCCTCCAGCTCCTGCTTTTCTTTCGCGGCAATTTCATCTTTCGGGGCAATCCACAACACATTCCCACTCTTGCGCATTCCCAGCCCTTTTGCCTGGAGAATGATATCCAACGCCTGATCCCAAGGAACGTCCTTCAAGCGGAGTGTCAGCGCCCCCGCCACACTGTCGGAAGTGACAATATTAAAATTCGTAAAATCTGCAATGACCTGGAGCAAAGATCTCACATCGATATTCTGAAAATTCAGCGAAAGTTTCTCTCCATTGTATCCCGGACCGCTCGTCAACTTGCCAGGGTCAATCTTTTGAGGCCTAACTTCAACGACCAGTGTGTTGTCGCTCTGATACGCACTGTGATCCCATGCACCCCGAGGCTCAATCACCATGCGAACCCGATTCCCTGTCTGCTGGGCTGTAACCGCCTTAATGGGGGTGCCAAAATCAGACACATCCAGACGTCTGCGCATGCCTTCGGGCAAACTGGTATTGGCAAATTCGACAATGAGATTGGTACCCAATGGCCTAATATCCACCCCCACCTGACTATTCGGCAAAGACACAATGAGTCGCCCGGAATTGTCCGTACCCCGGCGAAAATCCATATCCTTGAGCGGCAGTATAGATCCGTTTTGATTCTCAGCGAACAGTTCCCGTCTATCGCCTTGCTGAGCTGCTCCGGCTGTGGCCGAATCCAGCATGACGTACAGCGCATTGCCGTCAGCCTGGGTTTTGTAGGTCACCGCCTGCTTCAAATTCAACACGACCCGCGTTCTATCCCCTGCCTGAACAACCTGAGCCGATCGAACATTTCCCTGGTTGATCTCAATCGCCGAGCGCGCCAGGGCACTCGTCACTCCGCCGAAATCGAGTGCTATTCTGGCCGGGGACTGAACGACAAACCCCACAGGTTGACCCACAAATGGTTTGGAAAACTGAATCTTCAGCATCTCCGCACCACCTTGAGTCGATCCGGTGACGGACTCAATCGCATTCTGCGCCCTGCCGATCAGCGGGAGGGTTAAAAAGAGGGCCGCCGCAGCATACCCAGCTATTTTGGTTATGGCACCTATCATTTGGCCTTCTCCTGCAATTGAAGCGCCGCAGTCCGTTCCGTCCATTCCCCCGCAGCATCTTGAATCAATTCTCTAACATTTATTTGATCTTCTGATATTTTGGTGATTCGCCCGTAATTCTGCCCGAGATATTGACCGGGCTTTACTTGATATAGAAGATTGTTCACACGCACCAACCCTACGAGTTCGTTGTTCCTGCTCAGACTGCCAACCATCTGAATTGCATCCAGTGGGTACGCCTCCAGTGGGTCTTTGCGCCGCGTCATTTCCGGAGCTATCAGCGCACTTGAAGCACCGGTGACATTGCTCTCTTTTCGCAGGAGACTGATCAGACGTTGGTTGGAAAAAGGATCTGCGGCTGCCTCCATGGCATACGCTTGAGGGAAATATTTTTTTGGCTCAGATATTGGCTTCACCCCCGGTTTTACCGATGCTTTTTGCTCAGCCATCCATTGATTCAGCTCTTCATTCTGAGAAGCGCCGCAACCAGTAAGCGCCACCAGAATTATCGAAAAACTCAGCAGATGAAACACCCCGCGATGGTATGTCATTTTTTTCTGCCCTTCTGAGCAGACACCTCGTCCGCATCCAAGTATCGGAATGTCTTCGCTTTCGCCTCCATGACCATAGAGCCCTCTTTTGCGGGCAGAATGCTGATATTGTTGAGCGTTACAATTCTCGACAAATGGGCAACATCGGACGCAAACGAGCCAATATCGTGGTAGCGGCCTGTTACCTTGATGTCAATAGGGAGTTCTGCGTAGTACTCCTTGACACCCACCTGCCCGGGCCGAAATAAATCAAATTGCAGGCTCCGCCCGAGACCCGCCTGATTGATATCGGACAACAACGCGTCCATTTCAGCTTTACTGGGAAGTTGCTTTTCAAGCTGCGTCACGTACTGCTGCACTTGTTCGCGCTGCTTTTTAAGAGCATCCAAGTTAACAGCTTGAGCAATCTTTTTTGAATATTCAGCCCTTAGGTCTTGCTCTTTCTTCTCTTCCATCTGCAACTGTTCGTCGTACGCGCTCAGGAACAGATACCATGTCGCCCCTATTACTGCCGCTACAATGAGCAGCGCAAGCAGCATTTTCGGCGCAATGGGCCAAACCGACGGATCGTTCGGGTTCAGATTTCGAAATTGCGCCTTTAGCGTTTCCTGGAGGGAAGTAAAATCAATTTTTCCCGCCATATTTACCTCTTCAGCGCAGATTTGGGTTCTGAGGTATCGGCACCCTTGCCTCTGTCCAAAGTGGCTCGGATTGAGAATTGAGATACCCGCCGCAGATCTTTTCCACCAGTGTTCACGTTTACGGCAATGATCTCGACCAGTTCAGGCCGTTTGATCCATTCGCTCAGGGTGGAAAGACTCCGCAACAACTCTGAAACTCGCTCATTGGACTGAGCTACGCCCTGAATAATGATATTGTTGTTTTCCTGACGCAGTGTCGTCAGATACACGCCATCCGGCAATAGCTGGACCAACCCGTTGAGCAAATGCACCGGAAGGTTGCGGTCACTTTGCAAATCCTCAACTGCCTTCTGGCGTGCTTGAAGCGCGGTGATTTCCGCCTGCAAGGTAGAGATTTCCTTGATCTGACCGTCGAGTTTCGTGATCTCGGACTTCAAATAATCATTTCTGCCTTGTTGAGCCGATATCTGCTGATCCAGCCAGAGATAGACCAAGCCGGACATCAACAAGCCAAGCACAACAGCCAACCCGAGTGAAGCATAAAAGGCCTCACGACGGCGCTTGCGTGCCGCCTCTCGGTGCGGAAGCAGGTTGATCAATATCACCGCAAGAACCTCCGCATGGCAAGGCCACAAGCCGTGAGGTACGACGGCGCCTCACGACGCATCCGCTTCTCGCGCACTGCGTCTGATATCTCCATGCCGTCGAACGGATTGACCACCGAGCACGCAAAGGAGGTTTGCTGTGTAACCGCCTCGGTCAATCCCGGCAATGACGCGGTACCGCCCGCTAGAAACACGTAGTCGACCTTGTTGTGCGGCGTACTCGTGAAGAAAAATTGCAATGCTCGTCCAATCTCTTGCGCCAAGCTTGCAACGAACGGCTTGAGCACCGTGGCTTCGTAGTCATCAGGCAACTCACCCTTGCGCTTCTTCGACTCTGCCTCCTCCTGAGAAAACCCATACTGTCGCGCGATCAACTGCGTGAGTTGCGCGCCACCGAACGCCTGATCGCGGTCGTAGAGGGTTTCTTCGTTTTGGATGGCTTGCATAGTCGTGGTGGCGGCGCCAACTTCGAACAGTGCCACCAGGGTATCTTGTCCGCCACCCGGGAGGTTTCCAATCAAACGGCTTGTCGCCAGCCGAGATGCGTAGGACTCGACATCAAGAATCACCGGCTTGAGCCCCGCCGACTCGGCCAAGCCCTGACGATCCTGCACCTTCTCCTTGCGCGACGCCGCGATTAAGACGTCCACATCGCCAGGAGACGACGCACTCGGACCCGCGATGCAATAGTCAAGGCTAACTTCGTCCAACGAAAAGGGAATGTACTGATTGGCCTCGGACTCGACCTGAATTTCAAGCTCCTGGTCCGACAAGCCTCCGGGTAGAACGATCTTCTTGGTGATCACCGCTGACGCGGGCAACGCCATGGCGACGTTCTTGGTCCGGGCGCCGCTCTTCTTGACGAGCCGAACAATCGCTTCTGACAGCTCATCGAACTTCTCGATGTTGCCGTCCACAACCCACCCTGCGTCGATCGGTTCGATCGCGCAACGAATGAGAGAATAAGTGCCTTGCTTGTCACGCCCCAACTCCACGAGCTTGAGACTCGATGAGCTGACGTCAATGCCTAACAAGGGCTCAGGCTGTCGAGTGAATAACGACCCTAAAGAGATCAAATCCGTCTCCCTGATCCGGTCACTGCGCAACCGTAAACTTGAGATTTCACTTGAATGCTAGCAGCAAGACCATTGACTCGACAGTGAATTTTGCGGTTTTGAGCGCACTGTCGTTGCCAAAACCCTACGATTTCGCACCCAAAGCCCTGAGCCGTCGTCATCCGGTCTAACCCAAAGGCGGCAGAATCCGTGCCCAGTACGGCCACGGGCGTCCGCGCCCCACATGATGTCAGAACCCTCCTCCGATAGCACTGCCGCCCGTTCCGCAGGGCTCCCAACCCGATCTCTGTGGAGCAAGATGCTACGCCCTGTAGGCTGGTTGTTCGGCTTTCTGCTGGCCTTGGCCGCGGTGGCGGTCATGGTCGTCATGGTTGCGCTTGCCACAGCCTACCCGAATCTGCCCGATCTCAATGAGCTCCTCGACTACCGCCCCAAGCTCCCGCTCAAGGTGTACAGCAGCGATGGCATTCTGATAGGCGAATTCGGCGAAGAGCGCCGCACACTCGTGCCTATCGCGGAGATCCCGCAGGTCATGAAAAACGCAGTGCTCGCCATTGAGGACTCGCGGTTTTATCAGCATGGCGGTGTCGACTACGTGGGCGTCGCGCGCGCGGCACTGGCCAACCTCGGCAAGTTCAAGAGCCAAGGTGCATCGACCATCACGATGCAGGTCGCACGCAACGTCTATCTGTCGTCGGAGAAGACCTACACACGCAAGATTTACGAGATTTTGTTGACCTTCAAACTGGAACATCTGCTGACCAAGGATCAGATTCTGGAGGTCTACATGAACCAGATCTTTCTCGGCAATCGGGCCTACGGTTTCGCGGCTGCATCAGAGGCGTACTTCGGAAAACCCCTCAAGAACATCACGATCGCGGAGGCGGCAATGCTCGCTGGATTGCCCAAGGCCCCCTCGGCGTTCAATCCCATTGTCAATCCCAAGCGTGCGCGCGCCAGACAGCTCTACATCATCGAGCGCATGGAAGAAAACCGGTTCATCACCCCAGCTGAAGCCGCTGCAGCCAAGTCGGAAGAGCTGCGGCTGCGCTCCGGCGCGGGCGCTTCAGCGTTACACGCCGAGTATGTAGCGGAAACGGTCAGACAACTGCTTCTTGCCCAATATGGCCCAGAGACCTATACCCGCGGCCTGAACGTCTACACCACGCTCAAGTCCACCGATCAGGCCGTGGCGTATCAAGCTCTGCGCCGAGGCCTGACCGACTATGACAAACGTCATGGCTACCGCGGTCCAGAAGCCTACGTCGAGTTGCCTGCGGCGGGTTCAGACCTTGACGATGCCGTGGACGCAGCGCTCGAGGATCACCCCGACAACGACAACATGCTGTCAGCGGTGGTCATTTCGGCGGACGCACGCAAGATCAGCGCCATGCGGCAAAACGGCGAAACCCTGGAAATTTCAAGTGAAGGCCTGCGCCACGTGGCATCGGCACTCAGTGAGCGTGCCGGTCCAAATATTCGCATTCGGCGTGGCGCGGTCATTCGCATTCAGCGCAATGCCAAAGGTGCGTGGGAAGTCACCCAGCAACCCGAGTTGGAAGGCGCTTTTGTCGCCCTTGATCCCCGTACCGGCGCCGTACGAGCACTCGTAGGCGGGTTTGACTTCGCCAAGAACAAGTTCAACCACGTCACGCAGGCGTGGCGACAACCGGGTTCAAGCTTCAAGCCCTTCATCTATTCCGCCGCGCTCGAAAAGGGCCTGTCCCCCAGCACCGTGGTTCTTGATGGCCCCATCGTCATTGACGCAGCCACCACGGGCAATCAGGCGTGGGAGCCGAAAAATTACGATGGCCGTTACGACGGCCCAATGAGCTTGCGCACAGCCCTGGCCAAATCCAAGAACATGGTGTCAATTCGCGTCATTCAGTCCGTCACCCCGCCCGTCGCGCAAGAATGGGCAACACGATTTGGATTCGATCCAGCAAAAAATCCGCCCTACCTCACGCTGGCGCTGGGCGCGGGCGCCGCGACTCCCATGCAGATGGCGACGGCGTACGCCGTATTTGCCAATGGTGGCTACCGCATCAATCCTTGGCTCATTGAAAAGATCACCGACCACAAGGGTAAGGCCGTCGCCCAATTCACCCCCACGCCGCTGGACGAGGCCAACCGTGCGATTCCTGCACGCAACGCCTTCGTCATGGATTCACTGCTGCAGGAGGTTACCCGCTCTGGCACGGCCGCTCGGGCAAAACAGGCACTCAAACGTGGTGACATCTATGGAAAAACCGGCACCACCAACGACTCGATGGACTCTTGGTTCGCAGGCTTCCACCCTACTCTGGTCGCCGTCACATGGGTCGGCTACGACCAACCGCGCAGCATGGGCGACCGCGAAACCGGTGGCACTTTGAGCTTACCCGTCTGGATCAGTTACATGGAGCACGCGCTCAAGGGCGTGCCACAGGTTGAATACCCCGTGCCAGAGGGCGTGGTGCAACTGGGCGACTGGTACTTTGACGAATTCGCTCATGGTGGAGGCGTGCGCTCCCTCGGTCTCGGCGGCGGTGAGCCGAAGCCTGCGGACGAATCCGCCTCCTCAGGCGGAGATGGCGCCGCGGCATCGACGCGCGAGCAGGAGCGCCGTCAAATCCTCGACATTTTCCGCGGCTCCGGAAACACTCAATAGCCCGCGCATCACCGCGATGCCGCGATTTCAAGCGGCTGCCGAGCGTGTTCGGACACGCATTCCGACAATCGCGAAAAGAAGTCCGCGCCATCCTTGGTGTCCCGCCATGCCCCATCGACGCTACGGAAATGATAGCCTCCGGTGCGTGCAGCCAACCAGATCTCGTGCAGCGGCTTCTGCAAGTTCACCACCACTTGGCTCTTGTCGCGGAAACTCAATGTGAGCATGCCGCCGCTGCGTTGAACGTCAAGGTCCACATCGGTCTCGTCGTTGATGCGGTCGCAGGCACGCTCGACGGTCGCCAGCGCCTGCTCGGCGGCGTTCAGGTATTCAAGGTCGGTCATTACAATTCAGCGATGATTTGCTCAAGGGAAATTCTACGGATTCAACGACTATCCGTGCCGGTGGTCGCCACCACGGTATTGGGTTTGAGTCTTCTCGTTGGCTGTGGGCAAAAAGGTGCGCTATACCTGCCGACCGAATCCGCGGCCGCAGATCGCGCCACTTTGCCGCAAGCCATCATGCCCATCTCTTCCCAACCCGCGACAACCTCGCCGACCCGCTGATCCGCCGCTGCTCATGACCGCCACCGCGCAACTGCCCGGGTACCCCCACTTTCACTTCGTGGGCGGACATCTTCATGCGGAAGACGTCCAGCTCCGCACGCTCGCCGCCCAATACGGTACACCTTTGTTCGTTTACTCCAAAGCGGCCATGCTCGCCGCGCTGGCGAGCTACCAACGCGGCTTCGCGGGCAGGGATGCCGGGATTTGCTACGCCATGAAAGCCAATTCCAGTCTCGCGATCTTGCAGACCTTCGCGCGCGCCGGTTGCGGCTTCGACATCGTGTCAGGTGGTGAGCTGGAACGCGTGATCGTCGCCGGTGGTGACCCTGCACAAGTCATTTTCTCGGGCGTTGGAAAGACTCCCGCGGAGATGCAACGTGCGCTCGATCTTGGCATCGGCTGCTTCAACGTCGAAAGCGCACCAGAGCTGGAGCGACTCGCACAGGTAGCCGCGTCCATGGGCAAGCGCGCGCCGATCAGCTTGCGCGTCAACCCCAACGTTGACCCTAAAACACACCCCTACATTTCGACAGGCCTCAAGGGCAACAAGTTCGGCATCGCGCATGAAGAGGTTCTGGCGCTCTACGCGCGCGCGGCCTCGCTTCCCTCGCTTCATATCGTGGGCATTGACTTCCACATCGGCTCTCAGATCACGCAAGTGGAACCCTATCTCGACGCGGTGGACCTCATGCTCGATCTGGTGCAAGCCATCGAATCCATGGGCATCCCCATCGGTCACCTGGATTTCGGGGGTGGCCTGGGCATCACCTACGACACTGAGCAACCGCCGGCCGCCGAGTTGTTGTGGTCACGCCTGCTCGCGCGGCTTGATCAGCGCGGCTTCGGTCGGCGCCGATTGCTCATTGAACCGGGCCGCTCACTGGTCGGCAACGCGGGCGTATGCCTGACGGAAGTCCTGTACGGAAAACTCGGCGAGCAGAAGAATTTTCTGGTTGTCGATGCGGCCATGAACGACCTGCCGCGCCCAGCCATGTACCAGGCCTATCACCGTGTGGTGGCCGTTTCTCCGCGAGAAGACTTCGGCGCCCCGACCTGGGACGTGGTCGGCCCGGTCTGCGAAAGCGGTGATTGGCTCGCGCGCGACCGCGTGTTGGCTGCCGAATCGGGCGATCTCCTGGCGGTCATGTCCGCCGGCGCCTATTGCATGAGCATGGCGAGCAACTACAACACGCGCCCGCGAGCGGCCGAGGTGCTGGTCGACGGCGAATCGGCATCCCTCATCCGCGTGCGCGAAACCGCCACCGACACATTCAAGGCCGAGACGCTGCTACCTTAAAGCGTTGCCGGCGCCGGCCGATGGCCGCCTGCATGCGCCAGATCAGCAGCACTCCCACGATGGCGGCGTACACCGCCACCTCGCCAAAGTTCCGTTTGCCCGCGCGCATCCAAAGAAAGTGCACCAGGGCCAAGCAAACCGCCACGTACACCAGCCGATGCAAGGCCTGCCAGCGAGCTGAACCCAAGTAGCGGATAGCGGCATTGAACGATGTCGCCGCCAGCGGAACCAATGCCAGCCACGCCAGAAGGCCCATCAGGATGAACGGGCGCTTCAAAATATCGCGGCCGATATCGCTTGCATCCAAGCCCATGTCCAGCCAGGCATAGGCCAACAGATGCAAGCTGGCATAGAAAAACACATACAGCCCCAACATGCGTCGAAAACGCACCAGTTGCGGCGTTTGGGTCAGCACGCGCAGCGGGGTGACGGCCAGCGTCAGGCACAAGAAGCGCAGAGCCCAATCCCCGAGCGATCGGATCAGCACTTCCGCCGGATTCGCGCCCAGACGATCAGACGCCGCGCCAAGAGTCAACCATACAAAAGGGAGCAGGCACAGCACGAACACCAATGGCTTGGCCGCCGGATGTAACAACAACCGACGAACGCCCGCTGCCGATAGCGCGACCCGCAATGACTCCTGCTTGGTCACCATGGGCTGTCAGAAGTTGTGGCGCAAATCCAAGCCCGCGTACAACTGTCCGACCTGCGATTCATACCCGTTGAACATCAAGGTCTTGCGCTTCTTGGCAAACAAGCCATCCTCGCCAATCCGGCGCTCGGTGGCCTGGCTCCAGCGCGGGTGATCCACCTGTGGGTTGACATTGGAATAGAAGCCATATTCGCTGGCCCCGGCCTTGTTCCAGCTGGTGTTTGGCTGCTTTTCCACAAAGCGGACCTTGACGATTGACTTGGCCGACTTGAACCCGTATTTCCAGGGCACAACCATGCGTATCGGAGCACCATTTTGCTTGGGCAGCACCTCGCCGTACATGCCGAAGGTCAGAAGCGTCAACGGATGCACGGCCTCGTCCAGCCGCAAGCCCTCCACGTAAGGCCAATCCAGCACATGCGAGCGGATATCCGGCATCTGCTTGGGATCGGCCAGCGTCACGAACTCCACGTACTTGGCGCTGGTCTGCGGTTCCACGCGGCGAACCAGTTCGGCAAACGAGTAGCCAACCCATGGAATCACCATGGACCACCCCTCCACGCAGCGCAAGCGATAAATCCGCTGCTCCATTGGCGCAAGCTTGAGCAGATCCTCCAGCGTCCAGCGGCCCGGCTTCTTGACCAGGCCCTCGACCTCGATGGACCACGGATCGGTCTTGAGCGTCTGCGCGTAGCGGGCGGGGTCGCTTTTGTCAGTCCCGAATTCGTAGAAGTTGTTGTACCCGCTGGCGTCCTGGTAGTCGGTGATCTTTTCCATCGTCGTCGCGCCCACCACCCTGGACGCCGAGCCCGGCAGCGCGGTCAGTTTGCCCGGCCGTGCCGCCGCCTCGGCCAGTGCATCGCGCCCCGCCCAAGCCGCCATTGCCCCACCAGCCACCCCGCTGGCCAACAGCCTGAGCCAGTCTCGGCGCTGTTGATAGACCGGCTGCGGCGTGATCTCGCTGGACAGGGGATGGTCATATCCGCGTCGATCGGTGCGAATCAACATAAAAACTCCTTGGTTCACACCCACCCATTCGAACAGCGACCTCGTCTGGTTACAACGCGCCGTAACTGTGCAGCCCGGACAGGAACATGTTCACCCCGATGAAGGCGAACGTGGTGACGGCAAGCCCCGCCAGCGCCCACCAAGCCGCCAGGGTTCCGCGCAGCCCCTTCATCAGGCGCATGTGCAGCCAGGCCGCGTAGTTCAACCAGACAATCAAGGCCCAGGTTTCCTTGGGATCCCAGCTCCAGTAGCCTCCCCAGGCTTCGGCTGCCCACAGTGCGCCAAGCACCGTGGCGATGGTAAAAAACGCAAACCCAACGGCAATGGACTTGTACATCACGTCGTCCAGGACTTCCAGCGCGGGCAGCCGTGCCGCTATACGTCGCCGCGCCGCCAGAATGCCGCCCACAATCAGCGCCGAAACGCCAAAGTAGATCGCCCAATAGTCACTCAGACCGCCACTGGCCGATTTGCGGAACACCAGCGGCTCGAAACACAGCACGATCCCCAGCAGCCACAATGGCGCCAGTTTCAGCCAATTGGTCTCTCCGGCCTGCTGCTTGATCAGGTAGGCAAACGCCACCATCGCGGCCAGCGCAAACGTGCCGTAGCCAATGAAATTGGCCGGCACATGCAACTTCATCCACCAGCTCTTGAGCGCGGGGACGAGCGGTTGAATCTCATGCGCTTCGCGCACCAGCGTGTACCACAGCAAGAACCCAACAGCCGCGCTGACCACCAGCATCACGAAGGCCCCGAGAGCGCGGGTGCCATAAAGCGACTCGTAGTACAGGTAAAACAGCGCCGTCATCCAGCAAAACAGCACGAACACTTCATACAAATTGCTGACGGGCACGTGGCCCACATCCGTGCCGATCAAATAGCTCTCGTACCAGCGCACCAGCGTGCCGATGAGCGCCATCGTCACCGCCGCCCAGACCAGGCGGGAGCCAATTGACTCCATCGCGGCCTCGCGGTTGCGCACGAACATGCCCCCCCAATAGAACAGCGTGCTCATGAAAAACAGCATGCTCATCCACAGAATGGCCGACTGGCTGGACAGAAAGTACTTCAAGCCGAACACCGTCTCGGCGCGTCCAAGCTGCCCTTCGTACAGCGCAATCGCCAGCAGAGCCGCCGCCGCCACGCCCAGCATCAGGTTGCGCAGCGGCCGCCAGAACCAGGCCAGCCAGATCAGTGCCGGGACGGTGCCGATCAGAATGCCCTTTTCGTAGACATCCATGTACGCGCCATAACGCGTCCAGGCGAACGCGGCGCCCAGCACCATCAGCAGCACAAAAAACCAGTCCAGCGGCGAGCGCCGTGCGAAGTAGCCCGGCGTCAGTTCCACGGTATCAACAGCAGCGGTGGTCGTATTCATGGTGTTGTGATCGAAGGCGCCTCGCGCAGCACCAGGGCTTTCAGACGGCTGTACTCGCGTTCGCCATCGAGCGTCTTGCGATTGGACGACAGTGCCATCGTCGCGTCAGTCCCGCCCGCCGCGCGCGGCGCGAGCCATACCCATAGGCGTCGCTCGCGGATGTAGAGCATCGCAAAAACGCCCAGAATCAGCAAGGCACACCCCAGATAGACCACGGTTTTTCCGGGGGCTCGCGCCACCTGGAACACGCTGGCCTGGACCTGCTTGAAGTCCTTGAGCTCAAAGAGCAGCGGCGCCGGGTAAAACGGCAGATCGCTCAGCGCCATCACGCTTTGCGTCATGATCGCCTGGGTTTTCTCGTCGGGTGCCAGCGGCTTGAGCCCCGCGTTCTGGCGAGACAGTTGCGCCAACTCGAACAGCACGCCATTGAGGATGCGGATCAGCACCGTGCCCGCGCGCTCGCGCTCTGCCTCGGGCACGTTCGCCTCCATGAAATCCGAAATCGCCTGCAGCCCCGATTTGCCCTTCGCGTCGGGAACAGCGCCTGCAAAGAGATCGAGCGCCCGCGCACTCGACGCCCGCAAGGCCTCGCTCAATTCGGGCCGCGCCCCATCCAGTGCCCCGGCCACATAGCGCTGCACCGCGGTCTTGCGCATGTCGGGATCGTGCAGCGCATCGTTCAACCGCATGAAGCCGTCCAGACCGCCTTGCTCGTCGGCCGGAACGCGCAGGTAACGGAACGACTCGGCGGGTGTATCACGCGCACCGAGTAGAAATACCGGCCCGTCGCCCATGTCCACCGGCAGCATGTAGTGGTGGAACTCCTTGGCCTGGCCCGCGCCGTCGCGCAACTTGTAGGTGATGCTCGGCCCCACGTTGCGCAACTTCTTTTCGCCGCCTGTCTTGTTGGCCGCGCCCAGACGCGCACGGAACGCCTCGCCGAGATCGACCTTGCGCACATCGGCACCCGAGGCGCTCTTGCCCAGGCCTTCCCCCAGGTTCTCCACGTTGATCACGCGCAGCCCCGTCAATTCCAGCGTGAGCGCCGCCGTTTCCTGGTTCTGACTCACACGCGTCAGCGGCACGCTGGCGCCAATGGTGGAACGGACTTCAAAGGGCTTGCCTCCCGCCACCGGGCGCGCGAGCAACTGGACCGCCGAGCCTCCATCGTCGAAGCTCGACTGGTAGATCTCGACGCCCTTGTAATTCGCCGGGTGATTCACCTCGACACGCGCCTCCTGTGTGGCACCGGTTTCGCGGTCGTGAATCACGATCTCGCTGGCAAACAGCTTGGGCATGCCGGTGGAGTAGTGTTCGACGATGAATTTCTTCAGCTCCACCTCGAACGGCAAGTCCTGCAGCAACACGCCGCCCGGCTGACTCAGGATGGCCGTCCCCGCGCGCGCGCCCTCGGGCACCAACAGATTTCCGCGAAACGTCGGATTCGACACCGGCAGCCGATGCTCGGGCTTCACGTCGGAAATCATCCCTCCGCCGGAATACAGCGACTTCCCGCCCAGCCACATTTGGGCTCGCACGATCAGGTCGCCGTCGAGCAGCCCCCCCAGACAAATCAGCACGATGGCACTGTGCGCGGCGAGGTAGCCGATCTTGTTGGCCGAACCCACCTTGGCCGCGACCATCCAGCCATCACCTTGTGCCGTGTCACGGCGCTGGAGCTTGACTTTCCAGCCGCGCTTGACGAGCTGTGCGCCGATGCGCTGGGCCTCATCGCCAGGCGCCTGCGGCAATCCTCCCGAGGCATGCTGCCCAAAAGCCTTGAGGCTTTGCTCGCGCAGGTTTTCTTTGTAGGTTTTCAGGTCCGCCAGAATCTTGGGCGTATTGCGCGCAATGCACAACGAGGTGGACAGCACCAAAAACGCCAGGATCAGCAGAAACCACGGCGCGCTGTACACGTGGTAGAGCCCGATGGCGCCAAACACCTCCGCCCAGAAGGGCCCAAACTGGTTGACGTAGTTGTTCAGCGGCTCGCCTTGCTTGAGCACCGTGCCGATGACCGAGGCGATGCAGATCACCGTGAGCAGCGCGATGGCGAAACGCATCGACGACAGCAACTCCCACAGCGCGCGTCCTCTCGCCCGCGCGGGTGTGGGGTGCACCGGCTCGGTGTGTGGGGCAAGGGCAGCCTGATCGCTCATCTCTACGTCAAATCCCAACGCGGGTCAGCCCGATTGTGCGGCGATGCAAGAAAAACGGGCGGCGCCCATGGCTATGGGCCCGCCCGCTGGCAGAGGTTTCCCCAGGCGTCAGCGCAGACCTGCCATGTAGTCGGACACCGCCCGGATCTCGCGATCGTTCATCTTGGCGGCAATGTCGCGCATCTGGGGGCTGTTGCGGCGCTTGCCATCGCGAAACATCACCAACTGCGTGGCGGTGTAGTCGGAAATCTGGCCCGACACACGCGGGTACAGCGCCGGAATGCCCGCGCCATTGGGGCTGTGGCAGCCGGCGCAGGCGGCGATCTGGCGGTCAGCGATGCCGCCGCGGTAGATGCGCTCGCCGAGCATCACCAGATCCTTGTCCTTGGCCGCCCCCAGCTTGGCCGTCTTGGATGCCAGCCAGTAGGCGATGTTCTTCATGTCGTCTTCCGACAGCGCGCTGGCAAAGCCCTTCATCACCGCGTTGTCACGCCGCCCTTCCTTGAAGTCCAGCAACTGCTTGACCAGGTATTCCGGGTGCTGCTGCGCCAGCTTGGGGTTGGCGGGTATCGACGAATTGCCATCTGCCGCGTGGCAGGCGGCGCACACGGCACCGTAACTGGCCTCGCCTTTGGCCAGATCGGGCTTCTTGGGTGCGGGCGCCGCGGCCTTGGGCTCATCGGCGGCAGTGGCGGAAAACGCGGGCAGCGCCAGCGCGCAAGCGATCAACACGGGGGCGAGCAACTTCATGGGCCGGACTCTGCTGTTCTTTGGGGCACGGTGTGAAACCGGGCAATTCTACAATGCCGCATGTCCGCAGCCGCATCCGACGCGCACGCCCCGGCCCGTCCCGACTCCCTCGCCTGGCTGCACACCGCGCGCTTTTTCACCACCGCCGCGCAACTGCAGCACCTGCCCACCAACGACAAGCCCGAAATCGCCTTTGTCGGCCGCTCCAACGCGGGCAAATCCACCTGCATCAATACGCTGGCGCAGCAAAAGCGCCTGGCCTTCGCCTCCAAGACGCCCGGGCGCACCCAGCACATCAACCTGTTTGCCGTCGGGCGACAAGGTGAAACCGATGCGCTGCTGGCCGATCTGCCCGGGTACGGCTACGCAGCCGTCTCGCGCGAGGACAAGCTGCGCTGGCAGCGCGTGATGGCGCAGTACCTCGCCACCCGGGCCAACCTTCGCGGCGCCGTGCTGCTGGTCGATCCGCGCCTGGGGTTGACGGAACTCGACCAGGCGCTGCTCGAAGTCCTGCGCCCGCGCGTCGAAGAGGGGCTGAACTTCCGTCTGGTGCTGACCAAGGCCGACAAGCTCTCGCGCGCGGAAGGCGCCAAGGCGCTGTCCATCGCCCGACTGAACGCGGGCGGCGGTTCGGCGCAGTTGTTTTCGGCCTTGAAGAAAACCGGCGTTCGGGACCTGGCCGACGTGTTGTGGGATTGGACGCATGCCGACTCCGCGGAAACTCCTGAAACGATAGCTGCCTGTGGCGATGTTTAATGATTAAATCATCGATTTGATTCATGTTTTTTGGCAAAAATACCTCTTGCGGACGCTCAAATCACGGCAATCGCGCCATTTGACGATTTTTCGGTCTTTTTTCATGGTGTTTTGCGCCATTTGTTCAATAAAATCGACCATGAGCAGCTACGATTTTTTACTACACTATTCATAGCTATGCCCGTCACGTCATCCATAGAACGGTTCACCCGTGAGCTGCCCCACGGCATCACGCTCAGTTGTCGCGCATCCGGGCGTGTGGGCGCGCCGCTGCTGGTGTTTCTGCACGGCTTTCCCGAGGGCGCCTTCGTCTGGGATGGCCTGCTGGCGCATTTCGCCCGCCCGGAAAACGGCGGCTACCGCTGCATCGCGCCCAATCTGCGCGGCTTCGAGGCTTCGAGCAGCCCGGCCGAGCCGGCGGCCTACCGCGCCAAGCACCTCACGCAAGATCTGCTGGCCCTCATCGCCAGCGAGGGCGGGCGGGCCGACGCCGTGATCGCGCACGACTGGGGCGGCGCCCTGGGCTGGACGCTGGCGTGCCAGCCCGGCGCGCCGCTGGAGCGGCTGGTCATCATCAACTCACCGCACCCTGGCCCTTTCCAGCGCGAACTGGCCGGCTGCGCCGCCCAACAGGCCGCCAGTGCCTACATGAACTTCCTGGCCCGACCGGATGCGCCCGAGCTGCTGGCCGAAAACGACTTCGCGCGCCTGTGGCCCTTCTTCGAGAAGATGGGCGCCGGCGCCGAGGCGCGCGGCTGGCTCACGCCCGAGGTCAAGGAGCAGTACCGCGAAGTCTGGCGTCACGGTCTGCGCGGTGGCTGCAACTACTACGCCACCTCGCCGCTGCGGCCGCCCACGCCTGACTTCGCGGGCGCGGCGGGCGTCAAACTGGACGATGCCGCCATCACGGTGCGCGTGCCCGCCCTGGTGCTCTGGGCGCTGGACGACCTGGCGCTGCCGCCCTCGCTGATCGACGGCCTGGACCGCTGGGTGCCTCAGATGACGCTGGAGACCATCGCCGACGCCACGCACTGGGTCGTCCACGAGCGGCCCGAGTGGCTGGCCGAGCGGATTGGCCGCTACCTGCGCGAGGGCCGATAGAAGTCTGGGCGGACGATCAACCCCGGTTGACGATGAACGGCCGCCCGTCGCGCGACTCCAGCGCCGCCGCGCCACTGGCCACCAGGGCCTGGGCGTTCTCCAGCAGCCAATCGCGCATCGGCTGCCCGGCAAAGTAGCGGCGCCACAGGTCCGTCAGGTACGGCAGCCCTTCGGCCCATGCCACAAAGGCATCGAGCTCACGCTCCTGCCATTCCAGCAGCTTGTATTTGAGCAGCACCTTCGTCGCGTGCGTGGCATGCCGCGACGGGCTGGCACGAAACGAAGCCAACCGCGAGCGCGCACGCGCCAGCGCCTGCTCGACCGCATCGAACGGCCGACCATGCCCGGGCACGACGACGCGTGGCGCGAGCCGCTCGATCGCGTCCAGCGTCAGCGCCACCTCGTCCCAGGCCGCGGCGCCGCCCTCCAGCTCGGGAAACACCACGCCAAAGCCGTTCTCCCACAGCGCGTCGGCCGACAGCAACACCCCGTGGCGCGGCTCGAACAGCACCACGGAATGGGTGTCATGGCCTGGCGCGGCCAACACCTGCCAGCCGCGACCGCCCAGTTCCACCTCGTCGCCGGGCTCCAGCGTTGCGTCGAAGTCGAAACGCGGGCATTCCTGTCCCGTGGCCTTGTAGGTCAGCGCGTCTTCGTCCCAGCGGCGCACCTCCCGTGCATGGCCGGGCGGAATCAGCGTGAGCGAGCGCGGCCAGCGCGCGCGCAAGGCGGCATTGCCGCCGCAATGGTCGCTGTGCAGATGGGTGTTGACGATCAGGTCGAGCGCGCGCCCGTCCAGCGCGTGCTCGACCAGCGCCACGGTCTGCGCGGCGTGCGTGCAGTAGCCCGTGTCCACCACGGCGCCGCGCCCCTCGCGCCCCGGGGGCGGCGTGAGCACCACGGCGTTGGCCGACAGCCAGCCGCGCTCAAGGACCTGGATGCCGTCCGCGAACCCGATGGCCATGCGCGCGGCTCACGCGGCCTTGGCCCGCAGTTCGCGCCGCAGCACCTTGCCCACGTTGGTCTTGGGCAACTCGTCGCGGAATTCGATGTACTTGGGCCGCTTGTAGCCGGTGAGGTTTTCCTCGCAAAAGCGCGCCACCTGGTCTTCGGTGAGCGAGGCATCGCCGCGCACGACGAAAAGCTTGATCGCCTCGCCGGACTTCTCGTCCGGCAAGCCAATGGCCGCGCACTCCACCACGCCGGGGCACAGCGAGACCACCGATTCGATTTCGGTGGGGAAAACGTTGAACCCGCTGACCAGAATCATGTCCTTCTTGCGGTCGAGGATGCGGAAGTAGCCGCGCTCGTCCATGGCGGCGATGTCGCCGGTGCGCATGTAGCCGTCGGCGGTAAACGCCTGGGCGTTCTCCTCGGGCTGCTGGTAGTAGCCCGCCATCACGTTGGGCCCCTTGATGCACAGCTCGCCCGCCTCGCCCTGCGGCAGGCTGTTGCCCGCGTCGTCCTTGATCGCGCAGTCGATCCCCGGCAGCGGCAAGCCGATGGTGCCGGAAAACAGTTCGCTGGTGACCGGATTGTTGGTGCCGATGGCGCAGGTCTCGCTCATGCCCCAGCCCTCGATCATGGTCGAGCCGGTGAGCTTTTTCCAGCGCTTGGCCGTGCCTTCCGAAGCCGCCATGCCGCCCGCCTGCGAATTGCACAGCGTGGAGAAATCCACCGTCTTGAAGCGCGGATGCTGCATGAGGGCGTTGAACAAGGTGTTGACCGCTGGCAGCAGATGAAACGGACGGTCCTTGAGCACGTCGATGAACTTGTCCACGTCGCGCGGATTGGGAATCAGCGTCATGTGCGCGCCCTTGCGGATGCACATCAGGCACAGCGTGAGCGCGAAGATGTGATACAGCGGCAGCGCGGTGATGGAGTTGATCTTGCGCGCATCGCCGACGCGCGCCAGCGCGGGGTCGAACCAGGCCTCGGCCGGCAGCGTGGCGGCCACGATGTTGCGCTGCGTCAGCACCGCGCCCTTGGACAGGCCGGTGGTGCCGCCCGTGTATTGCAGGAACGCCGCATCCTGCGCCCGGGCCGCCGATGGCCGCAGCGGCTTGTTCGTGCCCTCGGCCAGCGCGCGCGTGAACGACACGATGCGCTGCCCATCGGCCACCGGCAGCTTGTAGGCCGGCACCAGCTTGGCCAGGTGCCGCACGGCAAACGAGATCCACTGCCCATACCAGAAGCCCAGCAGGTCGCCCATGCTGGCCACCACGACGCGCTTGAGCTGGCCCGCCAAGGCCGGGTCCTCGTGCGTTGCTTCCTGCAGCGTGTGGCAGAAATTCTCCAGGATGACGATGGCGCTGGCGCCGCTGTCCTTGAGCTGGTGGCGCAACTCGCGCGCCGTGTACAAGGGGTTGACGTTCACGCACACGTAGCCCGCGCGCAGGATGGCCGCCATGGTCACGGGAAACTGCGGAATGTTGGGCAGCATCAGCGCCACGCGCGCGCCGTTTTCCAGGCCCTGGGCTTGCAGCCAGGCCCCCAGCGTGGCGGAACGTTCGTCGAGCTGGCGATAGCTCATCCAGCGTCCCAGGCACACCGAGAACGGCTCGGCGGCAAAGCGCTTGAAGGAGGCTTCCAACAAAGCCGCGACGTTGGCGTACGCGTCGGCATCGATCTCATGCGGCACACCCGGTGGATACTGGGCGAGCCAGGGACGGTGCGCGGCGGCTGTGCTGGTCATGGGTTCTCCGGTGAAGCGGGGGCGATGGCGGACGAAATGGCGGCAGGCACGGGAACAGCGTCCCGCGGTGCCCGGGTCAGCGTCTCGCGCAGTAGCGTAGCGCACTCCGGCAGCGGAACATGGTCGAGGCGCTCGATCCACGCGCCTTCGCGCTCGCGTATCGCGCCCATGAAGTGGTCCAGCGCGCCGCGCCGCTTGGCCAGCTCGCCAAAGGTGTCGAAGCCGCGCTCCAGAAAATGCTGCAAGGCGCCAAGCCCGGCCAGGGCAGCCGGGCCGCGCATGGCCCGCAGCAGCAGGCGCAGCCCGCGCGTTTGGGTGTGGCGCGCCAGATCGTCGCCCAGGCGCAGCACGTACGCCAGTTGCTGGCGCCGCGCCGGTCCGGCGTCGGCGGCGCGCCAGGCGCGGACATAGGCCTCGGCGTCGATGGCGGCGCCACCCCGGACCGGCTCGCCCGGGCTCTGCCCAAGCCAGGCACGGGCGACAGCGTCGTCCAGCGTCTCGGTGAGCAGATGCAGATCGGCCAGCAGCCTTGCGGTATCGGCCACGCGGGCGGGAAAGATTGCCTCCACCGTGCCGGCGATGCGCGCGAACTGCGCGTCGCGCTCGCGGTAGTCGCGGGCGCTGTACAGCTCCTCCAGAAAGAAGCGCGCCGCCTCGGCAGAGGTGCCGCCTTCGGCGAGCAGATCCGCGTAGGTGCCGGCAAAGCGCCGGGCCTGAAAGTCTTTGAGCTGCGTCACGGCTTCAGCCAGGCCCGCCTGCGCGTGCTGCGCCTCGCGCAGGCGCGTCACGCCTTGCAAGGCCTGCGCGATGGGGTGCTGCGCCCCCGTGTCGTGGAATGTCGCGGACATGGCCGGATTCTCGCGGCCCCGGCCAGCACCGCGCGCTCGCGCGGGTAGAGGCTCCACCCTAAGGTCAAACAAAGGCTCGGTATCATTACAAAAACGATAGCTGTCCGTGGTTGTTTTTATTAGGGTTGGTTCTGTTTTTATGCCAGAAAATCGAACCGAAATGCCGTATTTCAACACCACGAATGAACAATTTGTAGATGCATCAACAATTTTGTCGCAACATCTACATAATTACCCGTCAATAGGGCTTTGAAGGCCCGTAGACGGGCATTTTTTGAGATGAAATCGGCCAAAAGCGACCGTATTTCAACCACGGGCAGCTATGAAGTTTGAAGTTCCCGGTTCCCCGATGGCCGGGCCGGCGGACGCCGACGCCGGCCGCCCAAGAACCGTTCGCGCACGAGGCACTTCCCCGCGCCACGCGTTCTCGGGGGCCTCGCCAGCAAGGCGCGAGGCCCCACACCGTCGTCGTCGTGCCATCATGGAGGGATGAGCAACCCTTCCCTGCGTCGCCGCACCTGGCTCGGGCTGGGTCTGGCGTCGGGCGCGGCGCTGGCCCTCGCGGGCTGGGGGCTGGCCGCGGCGCCCTCCGGACCCGCGCTCGCCCCCACGGGGGCGCTGTCGCCCGCGGTGCAAGTCATGCTGCGCACGCTCGGCGGCGCGGTGCTGGACGGATCGCTGCCCAGCGAGCCTGCGGCGCACGCCCAGGCGCTCGACGGCCTGCTGGTGCGCATCCCCGGCGTGGTGGTGGCGCTGCCGCCGCACGCACAGGCCGAGCTGGGCCAATTGCTGACCGTGCTGGCGCATCCCTGGGGCCGCCGCGCGCTCGCGGGCCTGGCGCCGGACTGGGCCGAGGCCAGCGTCGCCGACGTCACCGCCGCGCTGAATGCCATGCGATCCAGCTCGCTCGCGCCGCGCCAGCAGGCCTACCATGGCTTGCGCGAGGTGATCGCGGGCGCCTACTTCGCCGATCCGGCCACCTGGGCCGTCCTGGGGTACCCCGGGCCGCGCAGCCTGTCGCAGGGGGTGGCATGAGCGCGCCGGGCCGCTCCCAAGCGCGAATCCCGCAGCGCCGTGCGCGGA
>DAIOSZ010000009.1:14599-36873 GCA_036752305.1 Burkholderiaceae bacterium | reverse complement strand
TCTACACCGTGCTGCATCACCCCGACTGGAGCGGCCTGACCGGAGGCGTGCAGGCGAAGCTGGACGCCATTCCCAACGAGGCGCTGCGTTCGCAGCTGCGCGGCCCCCTGACGCTGTCGGCGCTGCTGCCCACCGGCCTGCTGGGCGCCTTCGTGCAGGCGGTCAGCGGGGGTGCGCTTTACCGCAAGACGACGTTTCTGCTCGACTCGATGGGCCAGCGCGTGTTTGCGCCGCATGTGCTGATCGACGAAGACCCGCACCAGATCGGCGGCAAGGCCAGCAGCCCCTTTGACGACGAGGGCGTGCGCACGAAGGCGCGCCGTGTGGTCGATCGGGGCCGCGTGCAGGGCTATTTTCTGTCCACCTACTCGGCGCGCAAGCTGGGCATGCAGACCACAGGCAATGCCGGTGGCTCACACAACCTGACGATGCGCTCGCGCCTGACGGACAAGCACGACGATCTGCCGGCCATGCTGCGCAAACTGGGCACGGGCCTGTTCGTTACCGAGCTGATGGGCCAGGGCGTGAACTACGTCACCGGCGACTACTCGCGCGGCGCCAGCGGCTACTGGGTGGAGCGGGGGCAGATTGCCTTTCCGGTGCACGAGATCACGATCGCCGGCAACCTCAAAGACATGTTCAAGCAGATCGCCGCCATCGGCGCGGACGCCTACACCTATGGTGGCAAGACGGTGGGCTCGATCCTCGTGGAGCGGATGAAGCTGGCGGGCGGGTGACCCGCGCCCGCCCCGCGCGGGTCAATGTGACACATCTTCCAGCGAACGCCCCTTGGTTTCGACACCGAGCAGCAGGACGGTGAACGCGGCGATCACGAACGAGGCGGCGCCCAGCGCGAAGATGCCGCCTTGTCCGGCCACCGGCAGCAGCACGCCGACGATGTAGGGGCCGGCCAGTGAGCCGATGCGGCCCACCGAGGAGGCGAAGCCGGCGCCGGTGGCGCGCGAGCGGGTCGGGTAGAGCTCGGGCGCATAGGCGTACAGCACCGACCACATGCCGAACATGAAGAACTGCATGCACAGGCCCGCTCCGATGAGCTGCGTCAGCGGTGCCTGCGTGGCGGCGGACTGACCGTAGAGATAGGCTGCAATGGCACTGCCCAGCAGCATCAGCACACAGGTTGGCTTGCGCCCCCAGGCTTCCAGCAGCCAGGCTGAAAAGATGAAACCCGGAATGCCGGCCAGCGAGATGTACACGGTGTAGAGCACCGATTTGGTGGCGCCGTAGCCCGCCTGCTGGAGCAGCGCGCCCAGCCAGGTGGTCAGGCCGTAGTAGCCGAGCAGGGCGAACAGCCACAAAGTCCAGAGCATGAACGTGCGTTTGGCGTAGACGCCATGCCACAACTCGGCGAACAGGGCGCGGCGGCTCTCCCGGAGCACCGGCGCCGAAGCCTTGACCGGCGGCAAGTCGGTCAACTGGCCGGCTCGCTTGACGGCGTCCTCGAATTGGCTGGTTATCGCGTCGGCCTCGTGGGTTTTTCCGGCGTCTTCCAACCAGCGCGGTGATTCGGGCACGTAGCGGCGCACGATGAAGACGAAGATGGCCGGGACCGACAGGGCGAGGAAGATGCCGCGCCAGCCGATCAGCGGCAGCGTGAAGTAGGCCAGGATGCCCGCGGCGATGAAGCCCAGTGGCCAGAACCCTTCCAGAATGGCTACGTAGCGTCCACGGCTCTTGGCGGGGACGATTTCCGACACCATCGACAGGCCGATGGGGAACTCCATGCCCATGCCAAAGCCGAGCAGCACGCGCCAGGCCATCAGGGAGTTCACGTCCTGCGCGAGGCCGCACATCAGGCTGCCGACGCCCCAGAAAATCATGCTCACCTGGAACACCGGTTTGCGGCCAAAGCGGTCAGCCAGCAGCCCGGCGGTCGCGGCGCCGAAGAACATGCCCAAAAAGCTGGAACTGGCCAGCAGGCCCGTCTGCGCCGCCGACAGGCCGAACTCGGCCTTGATCGACCCCAGGATGAAGGTCATGATGCCCAGGTCCATCGAGTCGAAGAACCAAGCGGTTGCGATGATCGCGAAAAGGCTGCGCTGATAGCTGGTCATCGGCAGGCGCTCAAGGCGCGCGGCGACGCTCGGTCGTGATGCGGTGGCGCTCGCGGACAGTCCCATACGTTGGCTCCAATCGTGGTGATGAAATGATTGTTCAACTCATATACTAGTTGAGTTCAATCAATATGCATCACGGGTTTTTACCCATCGAAAATTTCGCTCCGACTGCTAATATATTAGGTGTGTACCGATATGGAGAGCGACCATGATGACCGAACGGCAACGGAAATTTCGCGAGGCGTACAAGGCGGACATCAGCCCGCTGTACAGCGGCTTGCTGCACATCACCGTCATGTACGGGGTGGGAATCGCGGCGATTGCGTACTGTCTGACCCAGATTCAGGGGGCCACCTGGGAGTGGCTCTTGATCGTTCCGGTCTTTTTGGCGGGAAACTTCGTCGAGTGGTTCATGCACCGCTACGTGATGCACCGCCGCATCGACGTGTTCGCGCTGCGCGCGATCTATGAGCGCCACACACGGCAGCATCATCAGTATTTCACCGACGTGGAGCCCACGATCGACACGACCCGGGAGTTCCGGATCGTGTTCTTTCCCTGGCGCGTGCTGATCACGCTGGGCGTGGCTGGTACCTGCCTGGGGTTTCTCGCGTCGTGGATCTTCAATCCCAACGCGGGTTACATCGTGGTGCTGACCATGGTGGCGCAATACCTGGTCTACGAAACCTTCCATTACTGCTGCCACGTGCACGAAAACTGGTTCGTGCGCAACATGCCGTTCATCAACACGATCCGCCGACACCACACCGCGCACCACAACATGGGGATCATGATGAAGTACAACATGAACCTCACGTTTCCCATCGCCGACTGGTATATGGGCTCGTCCGACCTGCGCCGCGGCCTCTTCGGACACCTGTTCAACGGCTACAGCGAGGAGTATGTGAAGGAGGAACTCAAGCCGGTGATCGCGCGTTTTCGCAACGACCATTCGCGCGTCACGCTCGATGGTCCGCTGCTGACGGAGCAGGAGGCAGCGGTCTTGCGCGCGCCGTAGCGCGCCGCTCAGACCCGATCGAGCGACACCGTCGCCTTGGTGAAGGTTTCCACGTTGTCGACCAGACGGTCCAGCGCCGCGCCGGCTTCGGCCACGTCGCCACGGGCGATGGCGGACGAAACCTCCGCGTGCAGACGGGCCATCTCCGGCAGGTCGGCGGCCTGCTTGTAGTGCTGGTACCAAAAGCGCCGCGAAAGCCCGTGGAGGGAGCGCATCGCGCTTTCGGCGTACTCGTTGCGCGCGACAACCAGGCACAGCTCGTTGAACTGCCGGTCGGAGCGCATGAAGGTCACGTCGTCGTTGGTCGTCGCGGCCTTGCTGAACTCCTGGGAAAGCCGATTGAAACTCTGCCGCTCGCTCGCGGTGGCCCGCTTTGCTGCGCTCTTGCAGATGAGTCGTTCGAGTTCCCGGCGGGTTTCCAGCAGACGAAGCTGCTTGCCGATGTCGATCGTCGAAATTTGCAGGCCGCGTTGCGGCATGACCACGATGAGATGCTCCCGCGCCAGACGCTGGACCGCCTCGCGCAGCGGAGTCCGGCCGATGCCCGTCATCTCGCTCAGGCGTTGTTCCGACACCAGCGTGCCGGGCGGAAGCCGCAACGTCACGATGGCTTCTTCCAGAAGCTGGTAGGCAACGTCGTTGAGCTTGGACTTGGACTCCACCAGCGCCACGCGGGGCAAGGGTACGCTGCGCCTGCGCTTGACGGCCGACTTATCAGAAGCTACCGCGCTAGCCAATCCATCACTCCTTGATTCTCAGGCCTCACAGGATAGCAAAACATCTGCGTGCATCATAAAATATATAAGATGTACATCACAACTTTTGGTGTACCAGCCGGACCTTCCCGAAAACGTCGTGAAGCATCCCAAATTTCCCTTGCATGAGCACAACATGGAGGCAAACCCATGAGAGTGGAAGATCTCGTTCATTTCTGCGCCCCCGGGAGGCTGATCATCGGGTGTGGCGCCCGTCGGGATTTGCCGGCCCTGCTCGAGCGTCTGGGATTTCGGCATGGCGTTCTGGTCACGGATCGATTTTTCGTCAATCAGACTCCGTGGGTGCGAGAGTTCGTGGAGGCGTCCCGTGCGCGCGGCATACGCTGTGTGGTGTTCGACGGCGGCGAGCCCGATCCGACGACGACCCTGTGCGACAAGGCCACCGCGCAGGTGCTTCAGGCGCTCGATGGGGTCATGGCCGACCATGTGGTGGCCCTGGGTGGGGGCAGCAACATCGATCTGGCCAAGGCCTTGTGCCTCACGCTGCCGCGAGGCCGTCCAGTGCGGGATTTTGTTGGTGACCTGGCCGGATGCAGGCCGTTGCCGCTGATCGCGCTGCCCACCACGTCGGGAACGGGCTCCGAGGCCACCCCCGGGGCCATTCTGGTGGATCCCGACAACGCGACCAAGGTCGCGGTGATGGACAACGCCCTGCGCCCGCAGGTTGCTCTGGTGGATCCCGAGTTCACCTACACCTGCCCACCCCGCGTGACGGCCGACGCCGGCATCGACGCGTTTACCCATGCCATCGAATCCTTCGTCACGCTCGACAGCGCGTTGTACGACCGCGGCGCCAACCCGGACCCGGGCTACAGTGGCCGATCGGCCTTGACCATGATGTTCGCCCGGGAGTCGATCCGCCTGTGCGTGGCCTGGCTAGAACGGGCGTACGCGCACGGCGGCGACACCCAGGCGCGTGTCGGCATGTCCTACGCCAGCGTCTATGCCGCGCTGTCGTATGGAAGCGCGGGCTTGAACGCCGGGCACGGGATTGCCTACGCGATTGCAGGGCAGACGCACAAGAGCCACGGCAGCACCAATGCGGTGATCCTGCCCTACGTGCTCGATGCGCTGCGCGAGGAACGCTTTGCGGAGCTTCTGGAGGTCGCCCGTATGTTCGGGATTGCCGAGCCGGACGAAGCGACGGCGGTTCGGCAGCTTCCGGTCGCCGTGCGGACCCTGGTCGGGCGCCTGGATATCCCCACCGATTTGCGCAGCTTTGGTGTCGCGGAACGAGACCTGGACGCGCTGCTGCATGACGCCTTGGGCGTGACGCGCCTGGCCAAGGCGTTTCCCGTCCAGAACCTTGAGCGGGCTTACGCCAGCATCATCGACAACGCCTGGCGCGGCGCGCTGGCAGGTTCCTAGCCGCTGGCCACCTGACGGGGAGGGCGCGGCTTTCCGGCTCGCTTGACCGTGGGCCTCGGGGCGGCCTTCTTGGCCGGTGCTGCCGGGCGCTTGCGTGGGGAACGGGGTTGCAGCGCGGTCTCCAGCTCATCCAGCGCGTCCGATAGGTAGACCGCCAGCCGCTGCACGCGCGGCACCGAACTGTGGCAGGCGGTGAGGCCGAAGTTCATCTGCCCGTTGTAGCTTTCGCAGGTGATATTGAGTGCTTGGCCGTGCGTGATGATCGAGGCGGGATATACGGCCAGAAGCTGAGCGCCACGGTAGTACAGCGGTTTGTCCGGCCCGGGCACGTTGGAGATGGTGCAATTGAACATCGGGGGGGTGCGCCCACCCGCGCCGGTGAGCAAGGTCAGCACGCTGGGCGCCATCAGCAGCATGGTGTACTGCGTCATGGCGTGCCGCGGCAGGCTTTGCACATGATCCTTGGCATGGCGTACCGAGGCGCGGACGGCGTGCAGACGCTCGACCGGGTCGTCGATGTCGGTCCCCATCGTGGCCACGATGAAGCTGATGGCGTTGCCGGTGCCTTCGTCGTCCGCCGGGCGGACCGATACCGGGATACCGGCCGTCAGCGGCTTGTCTGGTAGTTCTCCACGCTCTTGCAGAAAGCGCCGCAGCGCCGTGCCACACAGGACCAGCACCACGTCGTTGATCGTTCCGCCGCCCATTTCGGCCACGGCGCGAAGCCGTGCGATGGGAAACTGCTGGGTGGCAAAGCGACGCTTCTCGCGCACGCGGCCGTTGAGCGAGCTGCGCGGGGCGTCAAAAGGTACCGCCAGGCCATCGCGTGGATCACCGATCCGCTTGATGATCTTGGCGAAGGCACTGACCAACTGCGGCAGCGATTGCGCTTGCGCACTCAGTCCTTCGAGGACCGAGGCGCTCACGTTGGCCATCGTAGGCGCTGGCCGCTTCTCGCGCGCGGCACGTGGCTTGCCCATCCCCACGGCCCAGAACGCGGGAAGCGATTCCGATCGCCGCGCATCGCCAGCCATCGTGTTGACCAGCATCTTCATGCCGCTGACCCCGTCGATCAGCGAATGGTGCATCTTGATGAAGAAGGCGAAACGGTCTCCGTCCAGGCCTTCAATGATGGTGCACTCCCAGGGCGGGCGCGAGAGATCGATTGGCGTGGAATGCAGGCGGCCGACCAGTTCACCCAGTTCGCGCTCGCCGCCGGGCCAGGGCAGCGCCGCGTGCCGCACGTGATATTCAAGGTCGATTTCGTCGTTGCCAACTTCCAGCCAGACGGGGACCGGGTTCTTGGTAAAGGCGTACTTCAGCCTGCGGTTCCAGGGCGGCGCGAATTCGCGGTGCGCGCGGAAATCCGCCATCATGCGGCTGAGAAAATCCCGCGGCGCGCCTTCCGGCAAGCGGAACGTGAGCAGGCCGCCCACGTGGTTCGGGGTGGCGCGCGACTCGGTCAGGAGCCACGCGGCGTCCAGCGGGTTGAGGCGGACGGTACGGCTCATGAGGCGCCCCTCAACCTAGGCGTCGTGCCAGACGACGGTCTGGCGGCGCTTGGCCCAGGTGGCGAACTGGTCGCCGTAGAACTTCTCCACCACGTTGCGTTTGATCTTGAGCGTGGGCGTCACGAAGCCGGACTCCACCGTCCACTGCTCGGGCACGACGGCGACGAAGTCCAGCCGTTCGTGCGGATCGAGCTGCTCGTTGACTGCCTTCAGATGGGCGTTCAATTCCTCGGTGAACGCCTTGCGCGCGGCAGGTTCCTTCAGGGGGTCCCAGGCGCCCAGCGGCAGCATCGCCAAGGCGAAGGGCTGCGGGAAGGCGACACCCGAGACCAGGCAGCTTTCGATCTTGGTGAAGGCGGCGAGCTTGCCCTCAATGGGGGCCGGCGCGACGTATTTGCCCTTGCTGGTCTTGAATTGCTCCTTGGCGCGGCCGATGATTCTCAGGCGGCCGATTTCGTCGATGACGCCCAGGTCGCCGGTCTTGAGCCATCCGTCATCGGTCATGGTCTCCGCGGTCTTGCCGGGTTCCTTGAAGTAGCCTTTCATGTGCGCGGGGCCGCGGGTGAGGATTTCCCCTTCCTCCGACAGCTTGACCTCGCAACAGGGCGTGGCCTCGCCCACATAACCGATGCGCGAGCGGCCGGGCATTGAGCTGGTGGCATAGGCGAATTGCTCGGTCATGCCATATCCCTCGAGCAAATCCAGCCCTAGGTTGCGATACCAGAGCATGACTTCCGGCGGCAGTGGCGCGGCGCCCGTGCCCGCGAAGCGCACATGCTGCAAGCCCAGTTGCGTGAGAATTTTCTTGCGTACGATGCCGCCCAGAATCGGGATCGACATCAAGCGGTTGAGTTTTTTCGGCGGCATCTTGGCCAGCACGCCCTGCTGGAACTTGACCCACAGGCGCGGCACCGAAAAGAAGAACGTGGGCCGCGCGCGCTGCAGGTCTGCCACGAAAGTGTCCAGCGAGTCGGCGAAATACAGGTGAAAACCGGCATAGAGCGCCTGTCCCTCGATCAAGCAGCGCTCCGCCACATGAGCCAGTGGCAAATAGGACAACGCGCGGTCCTCGGGCGTGCTGTTCAGCACCTGGACCAGGGCCTTGGCGCTGTGCGCGAACGAATCGAAACCATGCACCGCGCCCTTGGGCATGCCGGTGGTGCCTGACGTGTAGATGATGGTGGCCATCGCATCGGACGCAAAGGTGGGGCTCTCCTTCATGGGCTCGGTGGAGGCGACGATCTGATCCCAGTGGTAGGTCGTCGGCGCCTCGCACAGCGGCGTGCCGATGGTGGGTATGCCGGGCGGGATGCCCGGCATCATCGCTTTCCAGTCGTCGAGCTTGCCGACGAAGACGATTCGCGTGTCCGAGTGCTCCAGGATGGGGATGACCGACTCGGCCACCAGGTTTGGGTAGATCGGCACGCTGACGTAGCCGGCCATCCAGATCGCCAGGTCGGCCATCATCCACCAGGCGGTGTTCTTGCTCATGATCGCCACGCGCGAGCCTGGCTCCCAGCCCTGTGCCTTGAGCCACGCGGCCACGCGGCGCGCCTCGTCCATGGTCTGAGCCCAGGTGTATTCGCGCAACGGTTGCCCGCGACCCATGGGCTGAGTCAGAAACACCTGGGAAGCGCGCTCCTTTTCCCAGCGGTAGGCCCGCTGCAGCGGCAGGTCGGCGTCGGTGATGGTCGTCAAGGTCATGGCGTGGTCTTTCTCGGGTGATAGGGCGGATCAGGCGTTCAGATGCTGGCGGGAGCGCGGCGGCGCGTGGCTTTCTTTGCCGCGGATTTGGCCGGAGCCGCTTTCTTGGCGGGGGCCTTCTTGGCGACGGGGGGCTTGAGCGCCACCGCTTTCTCCGCAGGCGCGGCCTCTTTCTTGGGCGTGGTCTTTTTGACGGCTGCCTTGCGCGGCTTGGGAACCTTGGGAACGGCGGGGCCGCTGGCGGTCACGGCGGGTTTCCAGGTCTTGCGTGCCTTCTTGGCCAGTGTCACGACCTTGGCGATGTCTTCGTCGCTGAACGGGCCGTTGACGCCGGCAATGGCGGCCAGCTTCATCCCGTGCTTGAGACCAAGCTTGTAGATTTCCTTGACTTTTTCCCACTCCGTATCGCGTCCGACGGTGAAGACCTCGAATCTCCCCTCAAGAGCGAGCACGATGGTCTCGGCCAAGCAGGCGTAGATCACGTTCGGCGGCAGGCCGATGCTCTTCATGCCCTTGACCTTGGTCGGTAATTCGATCTCGCCCGATTCGATGACCAGCACATCCGGTCGCTTGGCCACTTCTTCCGGAGGCAGGTCGAGCGGACGCGCCACGTCGGTGATCACGCAGCCGGGCTTTACGCGCGTGATGTCCAGAATCTTCTTGCCGGCGCCCGAGGTGGAGGTGACGATCATGTCCATGTCGCCCAGCAACTCGTCGTAGTTGGTCGAGCAGACCACGTTGGCGTCTGGTGTGTCCTCAAGAATGGATGCCTTGAGCTGTTCGAGCTTTTTCAGGTCACGCCCGGCGATCACCACTTCGTCGAACGCCATGGCCAGCAGTCGCGCGCTGACCGAACCGATGGAGCCCGAGGCGCCGATCACCATGGTCTTGGCCTGGATACGCTTGCCGTCCTCGGGCACGTGGACCAGGCCCATTCGGCGCATCGCGTCCGCCGCCGCCCACAGCGCGCCCGACGCGGAGTAGCTGTTGCCCGTGGTGATCGGCAATTCCGAGCGCTTGGCGACCGTGACGCCCGCGTCGCCCACGACCTTGGTGAAGGCTCCCAGTCCCATGATCTGGGCGCCCATCTTCTCGGCCATGCGCGAGGCCGCCAGCAGGCGCCGATACGTGAACTCGGGGCTGTGCGACAGCATCTCCTTGGGCGTGCCGCCCACGGTGATGAGCCAGCCCTCGGCTTCGGCGCCGGTAGGGCTGATGATGTTTTCCATCTTGCAATAGACCATCGGCGGCATGTAGGCCGCCGCGGTCTCGATGCGGTTCATGATGGCCTTGGGCGTACCCTTGGGGATGGGGAAGGCCTTGCTGAAGTAGCCCTGACTGAGCGGGTGAATCACAAACGCAAAGCGGCGTACGTTGCGGAAGTTGCCCGTGGGATGGAGCAGCCTGGGCTCAATGGCGAGTTCATCGAGAATTTCGTTGAAATCGTCGTCGGACACGTCTTCCTCGCGCTTGCCCAGCGCCGCGAGGATCATCGCCTCGATCACGTTGACGCCGACCACGCGCTCGAACAGCTTGGGGCTGACGTCAATGACGAGGTTGACCTTGCAACGCTTGAAGAACTCCAGCCGTTCGTCGTCAACCGCCGAGGTGATGACGGTTTTGCCAGCCAGATTGGCGGGGCTGCCCACCGCCTTCAGTTCGGCGAAGGTGCCGACGATCACATGGGCCTTGGCCATGGCGGCAGCCAGCCGCTTGCTCTTGAAGCCGGCCAGCATGCCTTCGAGAATTTCGCCAGGCTTGCCCGCCAGTGCCAGGTCATGTCCCTTGGCGTACAACTCCAGTTGCTGCAGCGAGGTCAGCATGGTTGGCGCGCCGGTCTGCATCAGCGCATCGGCAAAGCTCAGGTTGGGCGTGTACTCTGACAGAGCGTGCGCCATGTCCCAGTTGCGCGCACCCGAGAAAAACAGTACCAGATTGTTGTTGAAATAGTTGCCCAGCTTGTGCTGCACGAAGCGCATGGCGCGCACCTGTAGCAGGCGGCGCAGGCGCCCGCCCGTGGTCGAGGGCACGCGCGTGACCACGTTGAGCAGCCGCTGCGTGACTTTGTTGGTCACCGTGCTCTGGCCAACCCGCCAATGGTCGCTGATCTCGCCCAGGCCAATCGCGTCGGCGCTGGCCTGGTAGCGGCGCATCAGTTCCCAGGCCTTGGTCGTATCGTTGTCGGCGCCCAGGCGTTCGACCTGGAAGCGCTGGCCGAGAAAGTTGGTTTCGAACTTGAAGTCCTGCTTGGACGAGCCGAGGGAGACGGTGACGACTTTCTTCATGATGGGGGACTCCGTAGCCGGTGGGAAAATCGATGAGTGCCGGGCCTCAGGCGGCCCGGCGCAGGGGGTACCAGGGGATCAGGCCGCTGCGGGCTTGCGGCGCGTCGCGGTTTTCTTCACGGCGCGCTTGGGCGGTGCGCTCGCGGGCTCGGCGGGCGGCAGCAGGGAGTGGATCAGGTCCTCGCACTGCGAAAGCGTCATGTACCGCGGCACCGGGTAGCCCGTGTGCGCTTCCTTGAGGGCGGCGCGGGCCAGGGCCGGAATGTCGGACTCGCGCAACGCCGCCAGATAGGTCGGAATGTTCAGGTCGCGGTTGAGCGCATCCACTCCTTCCAGGAACTTCCGTGCCAGCGTGTCGTCGTCTTCATGGCCGGCGCCCAGGCCGGCGCGCACCGCGAGTTGCGCGAGGCGCCCGGTGATGGCCGGCGCCGAAAAGCGCAGCACGTGAGGCAGCACAATGGCGTTGGCCAGGCCATGTGGCGTGTGGTAAAGCCCGCCAAATTGATGCGCGATCGCGTGCACGTAACCCACGTTGGCGCGCGTGAACGCAATGCCCGCGTAGGTGGAGGCCAGCGACATCTTTTCCCGCGCCTCCAGATTGCCCCCCTCGCGATAGCAGGTGCGCAGGTTCTCAAAGATCAACCCCACGGCGGACAACGCCATGCCGTCGGTATAAGGCGTGGCCCAGTTGCCGATGTACGCCTCGACCGCGTGGGTCAGCGCATCGATGCCCGTGGCGGCCGTCACGCTCGGCGGCAGGCCCGTCATCAGCGAAGGATCGAGCGCCGCCATCTTGGGCACCATCCGCGTATCCACCACCACCAGTTTGCTGTGGCGCTCGGGGTCGGCAATCACTGCCGCCACCGTGACTTCGGAGCCCGTGCCCGCTGTTGTGGGAATGGCGTAAATCGGCACCGGAGTATTGAAGCCCTTGAAGTAGCCCGCCAGCGAGCGCAGCGACTTCTTGGGGTTGGCGATCGACACCGCGATGGCCTTTGACGCGTCCATGGACGACCCGCCACCAACCGCGACAATCGCGTCGCAATCGTGCTCGCGGTAGAACTCGATGCCGCGCTCAATCAGCGGAATCGGCGCGTCGGGCGTGATTTCGTCGAACACGACATACGCCGCGCCGCCCTCGCTCAGCGCCTCGGTCAGCGTCTTGAGCAGGCCCAGCTTGCTGATAATGCCGTCGGTGACGATGAGAATCTTGCGGTGCCCGAAGCCCGCCACCGCCTGGCCGAGCCTGCCACTTGAGCCCGGCCCCACAAGCAGCGTGGGCTGCGGGATTGGCAGGAACCGGGTGAATTTGCCAGCGCCCTTCATCAGGGCGCCAAGACCCGCGGCGCGGGTGGATTCGGGAATAAAGTCGAGGTTCATGTGCTGCCAACAGACAAAGAGCCCCTGAACCCCACCTGCGGGGCCCTTTTGAGCCTGTAGAAATTATGGAGGCAACACCTCCTGGGCAGCGAACCCGATGGCTGGGGTTTTCCCGACTGCCAGACGGCTCAACCTGCGGCCAGTGCCGCCTTCACCGCTGCCGATACCTGCCCCATGTCGGCCTTGCCCGCCAGCTTGGCCTTGACCGCGCCCATAACCTTGCCCATGTCGGCCTGGGTGGGCGAGCGGCCAAGTTCGGTGGCCAGTGACGCGACGAGCGCGCGGACTTCCGTGGCGATCTCATCGGCCGACAGGCGCGCGGGCAGATAGGCGGTGAGCACCGCCATTTCAGCACTTTCCTTGTCGGCCAGATCCTGGCGGCCCGCCTTGGTGAAGGCTTCGATGCTGTCCTTGCGCTGCTTGATCAGCTTGTCGACGATGCCGATCACGGCGGCGTCGTCGAGCGCGATGCGTTCATCCACTTCTTTTTGCTTGAGCGCGGCCTGCAGCAGGCGGATGGTGCCCAGGCGCTCGCTGTCGCGGGCGCGCATCGCGGCCTTCATGTCTTCGTTGATGCGTTCTTTCAGGCTCATCGGATTCTCCAGAAAAACAAAAGCCCGCCTGAGCGTCCTCGGCGGGCTTGGCGAGGCAAAAATTTGCGCTCAGTACAGCTTCTTGGGCAATTGCATGCTGCGCACACGCTTGTAATGGCGCTTGACCGCGGCGGCTTTCTTGCGCTTGCGCTCGGCCGTGGGCTTTTCGTAGAACTCGCGGGCTCGCAGGTCGGTGAGTAGGCCGAGTTTCTCGATGGTGCGCTTGAAGCGGCGCAGAGCCACGTCGAAGGGCTCGTTTTCTTTCACGCGGATGGTGGTCATGAGACGAAAGATTTTCCGAAAGGGAGCGGCACTGGAGACGAGCGGGAGGATCAGTTCCGCGTATCCGGCGCCTGGGTTGCCCTGCCTGTAACGAGATTGACGCGGCCGGCAGGGGTCTTGCCAGCAAAGCCCAGCATTATAAGCGTTTTCATGGCCCACTCAAGGCCGCCGAACGGATCAGGCCGTCCAGCCGCCGCCGTTTAGCTTGAAGGTCAGCTGCGCGGGCAGCGCCGCGAGCGTGCCTTTGTGGGCTTCCTGGCCATTTACCCACACCGTCACGTTCTCGTCTTCCACGAGAAAAAGCGTGCGCCCATTCGGCGCGGTTTGGAGTTCCCCGCAGCCAGTCACCTTCACGGTCACGCTGGGCACGGGTTCGCCAGAGGCGTTGAGCAATTCGACGACGAGGCGTTTAGCGGGCATAGAGGAGGTTTCCTTGAGCGCGGGTTAGTGAAAAATTTGCATTAATTGCAAATATGAAGTTGGGCCGAGTTTGCCACGATTCCCATCGTCGGGCATCGCCACTGAGAGCCGATTTTCCTTTTATGCGGCGAATGTCGCATGTCGAGGGACATTGGCGCGCGCCGCCGCCGTCAGATCCAGCACCTGAGCCAATTGCGCGGCAATGGGTGCGGGGACGGGCTCGGCCCCCGCCAGCACCCGGGCCGTCCACTGCGCGGTCGAGGCGGCTTCGCACGCAGGCAACTCGGGTATCGACGTCACGGTACCGGCCTGCGCGGCCTGCACGTCCGCTGCCTGGCCGTCGCGCACGGCTGTCATCGCGACGGCGCGGCGCGGGTCGGCCACGGGCTCGCCTTCGGTGCCCCGCAGCAGCAGCGCGCGCGCGCCAGTCAGGCAAAGGGTTTCGCGCATCGCGTCGCGAAACTCGGGATGGGTGTAGCTGGTGACCAGCAGCGAAGGCCCCGCGCACGGCGCCAGGAGCTTGACGACGCTGTGCGCGCTGCCCCGCACTCCAATGGCGCGGCGCACGTCCAGCAGGCACGCCAGCCCGGGCAGCAGCGCTTGGGTGTCCACGTAAGTGACGCTGGCCTCGGCCAACGCACCCAAGGCGGGGCTGGCCGTCAAGCTCAGGTGCTCCAGCACCGCGCGCGTGCTCACGCGCGTGTCCTCCGAAGCGTGGCCGTGCACCAGAACCGGCAATCCCTCGCGCGCGACCAGCAGCGCCAGCAGCGGCGTGAGCACCGGCAGTCGGCGCGCGCCGTTGTAACTGGGCAGCACGACCACCGGCCGTTGCGTGGCGGGCGCCCGGGCCATGCGTGCGCCGGCGGCATCGCAAAAACCCGCCAACTCTTGCGGCGTTTCACCTTTGACCCGCATTGCCATGCAGAAGGCGCCCACTTCCAGTTCGCTTGCCTGGCCGTCGAGCACGCGGCCGAACAGGTCGGCCGCCTGGTCGCGCGTGAGCGAGCGGGCGCCTTGCTTGCCGCGGCCGATTTCCTTGAGGTAGGGGGCGATCGTCATGAGGCGATTGTCGCGCCGCGAAGGATATTTCGGCCTTGGCCTAGACTTCGCGCATGCTGTTTCTGGGCTTTGAGAGTTCTTGCGACGAAACTGGCGTGGCCCTGGTCGAGGCGCCCGCGAGCGGCGTGCCGCGCCTGCTGGCGCACGCCCTGCACAGCCAGGTGGAGATGCACCAGGCCTACGGCGGCGTGGTGCCGGAACTGGCCAGCCGGGACCATGTGCGCCGCGTGCTGCCTCTGTTGGAGCAGGTGCTGGGCGCGTCTGGCCGCCACCTGTCCGATGTGGACGTGGTGGCCTACACCCGTGGGCCTGGGTTGGCCGGGGCCTTGCTGGTCGGTGCGGGCGTGGCCGTGGCGTTGGCCGCCGCGCTGGGGCGCCCGGTGATGGGCGTGCACCATCTGGAGGGGCATTTGCTCTCGCCGTTTCTCGGCGCCGACCCGCCCGAGTTCCCTTTCGTGGCGCTGCTTGTCTCTGGCGGGCACACCCAGCTCATGCGCGTGGATGGCGTGGGCCGCTATGAGCTGCTGGGCGAGACCATCGACGACGCCGCCGGCGAGGCCTTCGACAAATCGGCCAAGCTGCTCGGCCTGGGTTATCCGGGCGGGCCGGCGCTGTCGCGGCTGGCCGAGGCGGGCGACGCGCGCGCCTTCAAGCTGCCGCGTCCCCTGCTGCACGGCGGCGGGCTGGATTTCTCCTTCGCGGGCCTGAAAACCGCCGTGCTGACGCAGTGCCGCAAGCTCGGCGCGGACCTGCCCGCGCACGCGGCCGACCTGGCGGCGAGCACGCAGGCGGCCATCGTCGAGGTGCTGGTAAAAAAATCGCTCGCGGCGCTGGAGCGGACGGGGCTGCCACGGCTGGTCGTCGCCGGCGGCGTGGGCGCCAACCGGCAGTTGCGTGCCGACCTGGGCGCCGCCTGCGCCGCGCGCCAGACGAGGCTGCACTTTCCCGAGCTTCAATGGTGCACCGACAACGGCGCCATGATCGCGTTGGCCGGCGCGCTGCGCTGGCAGGCGGGGGTGCAGCCGCCGCGCCAGGCCGACGCTTTTGACGTGCTACCGCGTTGGGACCTGATGGCCTACGCCCGCCAATCCACCCAGCCCATGTAAGCGGTCACCAACACGACGATGCCGAAGGCGATGCGATACCACGCAAACGGCACGAAGTCGTGCGTGGCGATATAGCGCAGCAGCCAGCGCACGCACACCCAGGCACTCAGAAAAGCCGCCACCAGGCCCACGGCAAACAGCGGCAGATCGGCCAGCGACAGCAGCGCGCGGTTCTTGTACAGATCGTAGACGCCAGCGCCCACCAGCGTGGGTATGGCCAGGAAAAAGGAAAAATCGGTCGCCGCCTGGCGCGACAGGCCCAGCAACATGCCACCGATGATCGTCGCGCCACTGCGGCTGGTGCCCGGCACCATCGCCAGGCACTGGATCAGCCCGACCTTCAGCGCGTCGCGCCCACGCAGGTCTTCCAGGCGCTGCACACGCGTGGCGGTGGGCGGGCGCCGCTCGGCCCAGAGGATGATGAAGCCGCCAACGATGAAGGTCGTGGCCACCACCACCGGCGTGAACAGATGCGCCTTGATGACCTTGCCCAGCAGCAGCCCCAGCACCACCGCTGGCAGGAACCCCAGCAACACGTTGAAGGCCAGGCGCTGCGCCTGCGGCTGGCGTCTCAGACCCTTCAGCGTGGCCAGAATCTTCTCTCGGTAGACGACGATGACGGCAAAGATCGCCCCGGTTTGGATGGCGATGTCGAACACCTTGGCCTTGTCGTCGTCGAAGCCCAGCAGCGCGCCGACGAGGATCAGGTGCCCAGTCGAGGAGATCGGCAGGAACTCCGTCAAGCCCTCCACCACGCCCATGATGGCGGCTTTGATCAGCAGGACGATGTCCACGCAATACTCCCGGCGCAATCAGAACGCCGCGGTGGGCGTGCCCTGGTGATAGAAAAGCTGCCAGCCGCCCGACGGGCCGAGCAGCCAGACGGATGAGCGCAGCGTGTGCCGTGTCAGCCGGCCGTCGGCGCTCCGGTCGGCCGAGCGATAGCTCAGAAGCGCCGCCCCGGGCGCGAGCCATTCGGCGCGGTGCCGATCCGCCATCACGTCCGGCGGCGCCTGCACACCCGCCAGATAGGCGATCACGGTCTCGCGGTCGTAGGGCTGGCCGGAGCGGCCGACCTCGTGAAAACCCGGGTGCAGCAGTGCCTCCAGCGCCGGCCGCGAGCCCGGCAGGCCCGGATGGTGCAACCGCGCTTCCAGGTCGGCGAGGCGGGCGGTGAGGGCAGCGAGTGCGGCGTCCATGGGCGCAGTATCGCAGGTACACGGCACTCCTAATTTTGTAGCTGCCCGTGGTTTGTTTTATTGAGATTTTGGTCAATTTGATTGAAAAAATTGACCTCAAAACGGTCTTTTCAGCCCTGAAGAACAGCGTTTTGTAGATATATCAACAATATTTGTAGAAACATCTACAAATTTTATGGAAAACCCGTCCCGGCGATTCATCGTGCCCTGGTCGCCGTTCGCGCTGCCTGGCGGCTACCCGTCGCATGTTGCTCGCGCGGCGGGCGGCATCGGCGGACAGTTCGTCCATCCCCACCCCATCACGGAGTCTTTTCATGCTGATTCAACTCATCACCCAGCACCCCGAAGCCATTGGCCAGATCGTCGCGCGCACGCCCCAGTGGGTGTGGGGACTGCTGGGCGGCCTGGTGGCGCTGGGTTTGTACAACTCCCGCGCCCGGGCCATGGCGCCGCCGCGCGTCTGGATCATGCCCGGCGTAATGACGGCGCTGGCGCTGTATGGCGTGACGGCGGCGTTCGCCGGCACCGCCTTGGCCGCCGCGCTGGCCGCCTGGGGGCTGGGCGCGCTGGTGACGGGCGTCCTCATCGGGCGCCGGGCAGCCAGCGCGCGCGACCGTTTTGACGCGGCCAGCGCTCAGGTCGTGGTCGCCGGAAGTTGGCTGACCCTGGCCCTGGCGCTGTCGATCTTCCTGCTCAAGTACGGCGTGGGCGTGGAACTGTCGCTGGACCCGTCCGCGGCGCGTTCGGTCGGCTTCGCGCTGGCGATTGGCGGCGTATATGGGGCTCTGAGCGGCCTGACCGTGGCACGTGGGCACAGCCTGTGGGCGCTGGCTTCCGGCCAGACGCGCGTGGCGGCATCCCACTCCGTTGCGCAGGCCGCATGAAGCCGCGTCTGATGCCGGAGCCCATCATGCGCACGCCCGCTACCTGGAACCGCTTCACCGCGCGATTGGGCGCCCTGGCACTGGCCACCATGGCGAATCTCGCCGCCGCGCAGCCGATGTCGATGGGCGTCGCCGAACTGAGCGGTGTCGTCGAGGGCGACGGACCCATCACGCTCTTCTACCCCTCGCGCGACCCTGCGCAAACGCTGCGGCGCGGGCCGTTCGAGCTGCAAGGCGCGCCGCGCGGCGAACCGGTGCGCGGCAACGGGCGGCTGGTGGTGCTCTCGCACGGCTCGGGCGGCTCGCCCTGGACCTACACCGCGCTGGCCCAGGTGCTGGTGCGTGCCGGCTATCTGGTGGCCGTGCCCGATCACGTGGGCGACAACCACCGCGACCTGAGCGACGCCGGGCCGCGCAGTTGGGAGCGCCGGCCTCTGGAAGTCTCACGGGCGATTGATGCGGTGCAGCAAAGTCCGCGCTTTGGCCCGCTGGTGGATGCTGCGCGCGTGGGGGTGTGGGGCATGTCGGCGGGCGGCCACACCGCGCTGACGCTGGCGGGCGGGCGCTGGTCACGCGAGCGCCTGCTTGCGCATTGCGAGGCGAACTTGGACGAAGACTGGAGCGCGTGCACCGGCGCCCGCACCGAGCCGGGCAGCGGCTTCTGGTTCGGCATCCAACGCGCCATCGCGCGTTTCCTGATCCGGCAGAACCTGGGGGGTGATCCGCGCGAGCTGGGGCATGTCGATCCCCGCATCGGCGCCATCGTCGCAGGCGTGCCGGTGGCGGCGGATTTCGATCTGGCCACGTTGGTTACGCCGCGCGTGCCGCTGGCGGTGACCGAAGGCCCACAAGACCGCTGGCTGGTGCCGCGCTTTCATTCCGGCGCTCTGCTGGCGGCCTGCGCCTCCTGCGAGCGGCTGGATGCGCCGCCCGGCGCTGGCCACGGCGCGCTGCTTGACCCGCCGCCACCCGGGCTGCCGCCGCGCATCCACAAGCTGCTCGACGATCCGCCCGGATTTGAGCGCGCTGCGCTGCCGGACTATTACGCGCGCGTCGTGGCGTTCTTTAACCGCAATCTCCTGGCGCCCTGACCCGCGGCATTGCCCATCCGCCCCTCTGCCGAGGCCGTCCATACAATGAATGCGCTGACCATGTCCCATCCGCCGCTCGATCCCACCGCCATCGAACGCCTGGCCCGCCGACGCGCCGGGGCCAAGCTGGGCTGGTACATCCATGCGCTGATCTACCTGATTGTCAACCTCGGCGTGCTGGTGGCCGTCCACTACGGCCTGCGCACCCGGCCCTGGCAGATCCTGCCGGCCCTGGGCTGGGGCCTGGGGCTGACGCTGCATGGCATCTCGGTTTTCTTCCTGGCCAGCGGCAGCCCCCTGCGCGAGCGCATGGTGCAGCGCGAGCGGGATCGCCTGACGGCGCAGCAAGATGCCAAGCGGCATCAGGACTGATGGATACCATCGAGCCGCAGGACAGCTTTTGGCTCTCCAAGCTGCAGCACTTCACGCTGACGATGGCGTTCTGCCTGACCATCTCGGCGTTGCAATACGCCGTGACCAACAGCGAACAGAGCTATGCGGTGCCGGTCGTGTATTCGGTGCTCATCGGCACCGTGAGCTGGGTCATCATCGATTTTGGGCGGCACCTGTTTCCGGCCAACGAGACCAACGAGTGGCCCGCCGGCGTCGCTGGCGTGGCGCTGGCGGCGGGCGGCATTGCCGGAGGCTACCTCGTCGGCACCTGGTTGGGCGACCGCTGGTTCGGCTGGTCGTCCTGGAGCGGCGCGGGGCTGCTGACGCTGCCCACCTCGATTCTGGTCGCGGTGCTGTCCGGCGCTCTGGGCACCTATTACTTCTATGCCGCCGGCAAGACGCAGGCGCTGGAGCGGCACTTGCGTGCCGAGCGTCTGCAGGCGGCCGAGGCGCGCCTGAAGCTGCTGGAGGCGCAGCTGGAGCCGCACATGCTGTTCAACACCCTGGCCAACCTGCGCGCGCTCATTGGCATTGACCCGGCGGCCGCGCAGGTGATGGTTGACCGCATCAACGGCTATCTGCGCGCCACGCTGGACGCCAGCCGTACACGCACGCACACGCTGGCCGACGAGTTCGAGCGGCTGTCGGATTACCTGGAACTGATGTCGATCCGCATGGGCGAACGCCTGAAGGCCGAGCTGGATCTGCCCGCCGAGTTGCGCGGCCAGCCGGTTCCTCCGCTGTTGCTGCAACCGCTGGTGGAAAACGCCATCGGACATGCGCTGGAGCCGCGCGTGGAAGGCGGGCGCCTGCGGGTGAGCGCGCGCCGCGACGGCGACCGCCTGCGCCTGCGCGTGGAAGACGACGGCCCGGGCTTCGACCCCGGCGCGCGCCGCGCCGGCAGCTTTGGCCTGACGCAGGTGTTCGAGCGGGTCGAATCGGTCTATGGGTCGCGCGGGCAGGTACAGGTACAGTCGCGGCCCGGCGCGGGCGCCGCGGTATGCATCGACCTGCCCTGGAGCGAACCGCCAGCATGACTTCCACACCATCCCCAACCGCGCTGATCGCCGAGGACGAGCCGCTGCTGGCCCGCGCGCTGCAGGCCGAGCTGGCACGCGCCTGGCCGCAGTTGCGGGTGCTGCCGCCGGTGGGCGATGGCTCCTCGGCGGTTCGCGTGGCGTTGCAGCAACGCCCCGATCTGCTGTTCCTGGACATCCGCATGCCGGGCCTGACGGGGTTGGAGGCCGCCGCCACAGTGCTCGACGAATGGCCGCCCGAGGCCGCTGAGCGCGCGCCCCTGATCGTGTTCGTGACGGCGTACGACGAGTACGCCGCGCGCGCCTTCGACGTGCAGGCCGCGGACTACCTGCTCAAACCCGTGCGTCCCGAACGCCTCTCACGCACCGTGGAGCGCCTCAAACCCCTGCTGGACGCGCGCCGCCGGGCCAGCCCGCAGGCGGCGCTGGACCAGGCGGTGGCGCGACTTTCGGCCTTGCTGGAGGCTCAGGCGTCCAGCCCGGGCGAGTCGCACTCGTCGAAGCGCGAGCCACTGACCATCATTCAGGCGGCGCCCAGCACGGCAGGGCCGGACGGCGCCTTGCTTGACCTGGTTCCGGTGGCCGACGTCGTCTACTTCGAAGCGGCGGACAAATATGTGCGGGTGTTGACGGCCCGGCAGGAGTGGCTGATCCGTACGCCGCTCAAGGAACTGGCCGAACGCCTGCCCTCCGAGGGGCCGGGCGCGTTCTGGCAGGTGCACCGCAGCCTGCTGGTGCGTGCCGACGCCATCGCCCGCGCGCAACGCGACGAAGCGGGCCGCCTGTGGCTGCATCTGGGCACCCGCGCCGAGCGCCTGCCGGTCAGCCGCGTGCACGCGGCACGGTTCAAAGCCATGTAGCGGGCGAGGCCTTTCGGCCGCGTCCGCTGTGTTGTTGTCCGCTCCCCGGGGTGGTCAGTGGTCACATGGCCACGTGCCACCTGTGTTCAGTAGCGATAGCCGCCGTGGCCGCCCCAGCCATGTGGCCGATGGTGGTGGTGCCCCCATCCCGGTGCGGCCACAGGAGCCGGGTAGGTGGCCATGCGCGGCGCATATACCGGCGCGGGCGCATAGACCGGGGGCGGGGAATACACCACCTGCGGCGGGGCATATACGACGCGCGGAGGCGTGTAGACAGGCGCGGGGTACGAAACCACCGGATAGCCCGAATAGACCGGCGCCGGATACACGGCGGGGGGCACGTTGCCCAGCACCACGCCCACCGGGCCGGGAATGCTGACCTGCCAGGCCACGCCCGCATGCGCCGCGGGGGCCATCAGCGCGCCCAGGCCTGCGAGCGCGCCCAGGGCGGCGGCGTGGCGAACGAGGGAAATGAGGCGGGAAGTCATGGTGTGCTCCTTGGCGGGCGCCCCGCCTTTCTGGCGGCGGTTGGCTGCATCGCCCACCCTCAACGCGCCAGACCGTAGAACGGTTGGCAAAGCCTGTGTAAAGAAGTTCGAGGCTCATCGGCCTCCTAAAATCCCAACAATGAGTTCCCCGGATCATTCCAAGGCAGTCACGACTGCCCCCGCCTCCCATTTCTTACGCCATGTCATCGAGGCCGACCAGGCCCAGGGCACTTATCAGACCCGCCACTGGGGCGGCAGCCCTGGCGACGCCGCGCACCATGCGCGGGGCCCGCTGGACCCGGCCCGCATCCGCACGCGCTTTCCGCCCGAGCCCAATGGCTATCTGCACATCGGCCACGCCAAGAGCATCTGGCTCAATTTCAGTCTGGCGCGCGACTACGGCGGCGTGTGTCACCTGCGTTTTGACGACACCAATCCCGAGAAGGAGGAGCAGGAGTACGTCGATTCCATCCGCGAGAGCGTGCGCTGGCTTGGCTGGAACCATGAGTTCGCCGATGGCCCAGGTGGGCAGGCCGAGACGCACGAGTATTTTGCGAGCGACTATTTCGACTTCATGTATCGCGCGGCCGAGGCGCTCATTCAGGCGGGCCATGCCTACGTGGACGAGCAGACGCCCGAGCAGATGCGCGCCACGCGCGGCGACTTCAACACGCCGGGGACCGACAGCCCGTTCCGCCAGCGTGGCCCGGAAGAAAACCTGCGCCTGTTCCGCGAGATGCGCGAC
>DAIOSZ010000009.1:9867-14589 GCA_036752305.1 Burkholderiaceae bacterium | reverse complement strand
CAGGATCGACATGGCCAGCCCGAACATCAACCTGCGCGACCCGACGATCTACCGCATCCGCCGTGCCACGCACCACAACACCGGCGACACCTGGTGCATCTATCCGATGTACACCTATGCGCACCCCATTGAGGACGCGCTGGAACAGATCACGCACAGCATCTGCACGCTGGAGTTCGAAGACCAGAGGCCGTTCTACGACTGGCTGCTGGAGCGCCTGCGCGAGGCCGGGCTGTTGCCCGATCCGCCACCGCGGCAATATGAGTTTGGCCGCCTGAACGTGGGCCACGTGGTGACCAGCAAGCGCAAGCTGCGCCAGTTGGTCGAGGACGGGCATGTGAACGGATGGGACGATCCGCGCATGCCTACGCTGGTGGGCCTACGCCGTCGCGGCTACACGCCCGAGAGCTTGCGGCTGTTTGCCGAGCGCAGCGGTGTGACCAAGAGCGGCGGCGCGTGGACGGACTATGCCGCGCTCGACGCCGCGCTGCGCGAGACGCTGGACCCGGTGGCGCCGCGCGCGATGGCGGTGCTCGAACCGGTGAAACTGTTCATTGAGAATTGGGCCGAGGTTTTTGGCGACGACGCCCACCTTGAGCCGTGCACCGCACCCATGCACCCTCACCACCCGGAGATGGGCGAGCGCCACTTCATGCTCGGCAAGTCCTTGTGGATCGAGCGCGGCGACTATGCCGAGACGCCGCCCAAGGGATTTTTTCGCCTGTTTCCAGGCAACAAGGTACGGCTCAAGTACGGTTATGTGATCGAGTGCCTGGGTGCTACAAAATCCGAAGCTGCCGATGGTTTTTCCGTGAGGGCCAGATTGATACCGGATACCAAATCGGGCACCCCGGGCGCCGAGAGCGTGAAGGTTAAGGGCGTGATCACTTGGGTGGGCATGCACGACGGACTGAACGCCGAGGTGCGCCTGTACGACCGCTTGTTCACCGAGGAGCAACCCGATGCCGGCGGGCGCGATTTCTTGAGCGTGCTCAACCCTGGCAGTCTGCAGGTGGTGCAGGCGGTGGTTGAGCCCTCGTTGGCAACGGCCAAGCCGGAGGAGCGCTTCCAGTTCGAGCGGCATGGCTATTTCGTCGCCGACCGTCGCGATCATGGCCAGGGCGGCAAGCTGGTGTTCAACCGAGTGGCTGGCTTGAAGGACTCCTGGGGCAAATAGACGACGGTCCATGCCGCGCCCTCATCATCACGTCTACGTGATCGAGTTGTCGAAGGAGGTGCTGTGGGAGAGCCGGTTTCGCCGCTGCAATCCGGACTACGTGGAGGGGCGGCCCTGCGTCTATGTGGGGATGACCGGCCTGGACCCGGACCTGCGCTTCGACAAGCACAAGGCGGGCATCCAGTCCAACGCCTACGTGCGCAAGTACGGCTTGCGTCTCCTGCCTGACCTGTACGAGGGGTTCAACCCGATGCGCTACGACGAGGCCGTGGCGCGGGAGATCGAACTGGGCATCGATCTGCGCAGCGCCGGTTTTGGCGTGTGGCAGGCCTGAAGAAGCCGAGGCTTCGGCGCTTTCGCCGTTACCATCCGCAGCAGTTGCAACCAGACATAAGGAGCCATCATGGGTGAGCAGCGCCGGGAAAAAATGGTGAAGAAGCCGAAGAAGGATACGTCGCCCCCAAAAACGGGAGGGCCTTCCGACCGCCCGCAAGCGCCAACGACGACGGTGATGCCCAAGGGGAAGATGAAAAACAAGCCTCAGTGAGCGAGGGTCCAACATGAACAGCTATTGGTTTTGTAGCTGAAAACAAGGCGATACCCATGCAATCTCTCTTTCCATTTGGCTGGCAGCACTACCTGGCGGGCGGGCTCATCATGGGCGTTGGCGTGTCGCTGCTGTTCGTGATGACCGGCCGCATCGGCGGGATGAGCTCGGTGTTTTCCAGCACATGGTCATACGTCGTCAACCGGCCGTATTTCCGGCAGACGCGCTACCTGGAAACGCGTGCCTGGCGTCTGGTCTATGCCGCGGGGCTGATCTTGGGGGCCGCCATCTGGTGGTTTGGCTGGGCGGGCGGTGCGCCGTTGAAGACGGCGGTGCCAGTGTGGCAACTGGTGATCGGCGGATTTTTCGTCGGATACGGCGCCCGGCTGGGCAATGGCTGTACCTCTGGCCATGGCATCTGCGGGCTGGCTTCGCTGCAGTGGTCGTCCTTGCTGGCGGTGCTGACCTTCATGGCCACGGCCTTCATCACCGCCAACCTCATGTGGAGGCTTGCATGAACCTGATGAAGGCCGCGTTCACGCTGCTGGCGGGCATTCTGTTCGGTTTCGGGCTGTCGCTATCGACGATGGTGCGACCGGAGATCGTGCTTGGATTCCTGCGCTTTCAGGACTGGGGGCTGATGCTCGTGCTGGGCGGAGCAACCGGCGTCACGCTGCTGGCCTATCAGTTCGCCCCGCGTGTCATGAAGGCGCCTGTGGAGGGCGGAGCGTTTGGCAAGCACCCTAGCGTGTGGAACCGCGATACCTTGGTCGGCGCCGCGCTGTTCGGCGTCGGTTGGGGCTTGTGCGGCGTGTGTCCCGGACCCGCCATCGCCGGGCTTGGAACGGGCAATTGGGACTTGTTGTGGGCGGTGGGCGGCATTGCGCTTGGCGCGTTGGTGCAGGGCTTGCGTGCCCGGGATTGAGGGTGCATGGATCGATCGAGACGGGGAATTCTGGCGCTGGGTGCCTGGGGGGGCACCGTTGGCTTGGCGTACGCGCAATCCGCGGCGTCCACGAGCGCTTGGCCGCGCCACGAGGCGGTACCCGGCGGCGTGGCACAAGTGCCGCTGGGCGCGGCGGCCCAACGGCCGCGTGCGTTCAGCGGCGGCGTGCCGGTTCTGGTGCTGGGTGACCCACGGGGCTGGACCGCGCTGGTGGGCATTCCCTTGGCGGCTTCACCAGGGCGGGCGTGGCTGAGCGTGGAGGACGAGGGTCGTGTGCTGCGCCAGGCGGACTACGAAATCGCGCCAAAGCGTTACGCCGAGCAACGTCTGAAAGTCTCGCCCAAGACCGTGGATCTCTCGCCGCAAGACCTGGCGCGCCACGAGCGCGAGCGCGCGCACCAGGACCAGGTGATGGCCGGGTTTAGCGAGCCCTGGCCGGCCGACCTGCGCATGGCCGCACCAGTTCCCGGACCGCGTTCGAGCTCTTTTGGTCTGCGCCGTGTGTTCAACGGCAAGCCGCGTAACCCGCATTCGGGCATGGACATCGCCGCGCCCACCGGAACCCCCATCACGGCTCCGCTGGCGGCCAGGGTGATCGACACGGGTGACTACTTTTTCAATGGCCATACGGTCTGGCTGGACCACGGCGGCGGCCTGCTGTCGATGATGTGTCACCTGAGCCGCACCGACGTGCGCGTGGGTGATGTTCTGTCGTCCGGCCAGGCGCTGGGCCAAGTCGGTGCCACGGGTCGCGTGACCGGCCCGCATCTGCATTGGTCGGTGCTGCTCAACCGCGCATCGGTCGATCCCGCCTTGTTCCTGGCGTGATCGGGTAAAATCGCGCCTATGCACCATGCAGCCGTGGGGGGGTAGCTCAGCTGGGAGAGCGCCGCGTTCGCAATGCGGAGGTCGGGAGTTCGATCCTCCTCCTCTCCACCACAATTCAGCGCCCAACCGTTCTCGGTTGGGCGTTTTCGTTTGCGGATTCCGCACACCACGCGGGCTTCCGGGCCGTTCTGCGTGTGCCGCCAGTCGTCTGGCCACGGGCGACACCGCGCCCGGTTTGCCCCTGTTTCGCCCTATCTTCTCTCGAAACCTGCGCCAACTTCTTCGCCGTGGCACACGCAGACGGCGTTGTTCGTCAACCACTTATGCGTGCGCCGACGGGAATGGTTGGCTCGCGGGTTTGCACGAGCAAAGCAGAACGGCAAACCCGCGAGGCCAGCCTCCACGTCAACCCTTGGGCGGGAACGGGTCGTCACCGTAGCTGTTGCGCTCACGGATCTGGCCATTCCGCCCTTGGATGAGCATCTCGCTCTGCTGGTTGATGGCGATGTCCCGCGCACGGTCAATCGCCTGTTGCTGCGTGTCATGGATGGAGGTGAGACGGTCGTTGCCTTCTCCCCGCACACCCCACTGATCACCGCCGTTGATGGGTACGACCCATTGGTTCTTTCCGCTCATTTCATGCACTCCAAAAATTGCAAAGGTCAGGCTCTTGAAGTCGGCGCGAGCCTGGGCGCATCGGGTGGTGAGATCACGTCATGGCGACCTCCTTTCCCGCTGCCGCGCACGGCATCGCGTACAACCCCGCGCGTTGCTGCGTGACCACGAGCGCGCCGTAGGCCGCGTGCTGTGCAGCAGGCCCCGGCTTGCCCTTGTCCTTCGCCTTGACCTTGAACAGGTCGCTCGGCTTGGCGCTTTCCAGGCCCGCGCGCTGCATGATCCGCTCCGCCGTCACGGCCTCGCCCTCGAACGACCACAGCGCGCCCAGTACCTTCGATTGACCATCGGTGAACTGGATCGGCGTGGTCTGCACGTCCGGCAACGTCGCCCACCTGAAGTCCGCCGAGAACGGCCCGTTCACCGGCGTGGCCGGATCGAAGGCGCAGTAATAGGCCGCGAGCAGATCCTCGGCGAAGGGCAGTTGCGCCATCACCTTCTTGAACTTGATCCAGAACCGCCGGCGCACGCTGTCGCCGTCCTGCGCCAGCCTGTCGGCCGGTTCGAACCCGACGCCGTGCTCGCTGGTTGCCATTGCCTTCCCCTCAC
>DAIOSZ010000009.1:0-9857 GCA_036752305.1 Burkholderiaceae bacterium | reverse complement strand
ATGAACGTGATCCCACCGCCGTAGAACGTGAAGCGCTCCTCCAGAGCCATCCACTCCACGCCTGCGCCAAAGGGCGATCCGCGCGTCGTGCTCGGCTTCGGTGTGATCACCCGGATGTCGCCGCTGGCCACCCGCACCCGATCCAGCAACGCAGGTTCATGCAGCACCCGAGCCAGGTTGCGGGCCAACAGGACGGGCGACCGCCGTGCATCGCCCAGCCGCCACACGCCGTCACCAAGATCATCGATGCCGTCGCGGCTCTCGATGCCAAGTGCGAGGCGCATCTTCTGCCGCAGCCAATCCTCGTCCAAGGCCAACGCCGCGCCGTCGTTTACTTCGATGGCCACGGGCCCACAGTCCGGGCAGCGGCACATCCGACCGCCGCGACCATCACCCCACACCTGCGCCCGATGTTGCTGGCAATGGGGGCAGAGCACGAACGACTGATCCACCGTCGTTGGCTTGACTGCCTTGCCGAGCACGGAGAGTGAGGCGATTTCGTTCGGCGACAGCATGGTGCGCAGCACGGGCGCGCCGCCCGCGAACAGGCGGCAGACCAAGGCCCAGGCATCGTGCGCCGCCATCGATCAGTCCTCGAATGCCGATGACGAACTGACCGCATCCGCTTCCGGCGGAAGTTCCTGCGCGCTCAGGGTCTGGCCCTTCTGCAAGATGCCCACTGCGACCAGATAGCCCTCCAGTTGCGCCTGCATCTTGGCGTCGAACTTGTGCAGGTTCAGCCGCCCCTTGCTGGTCACTTCGATGGTGACCACCTTGGGGCGTGTCCGGCCCGGCTCGGGCGGGTAGTAGAGATTGACCTGCGCCGCCGTCACCGCCCACTGGCCTTCCAGCGGGCCGGGCAGCTTCTCCTTCAGCAGCTCATGCACGGAGCGTTGCTGGCTGGACTGCATCGCGGTGCATTCGATCTTCAGCGCGGTGTCGGGGCTGAGGAGCGTGAGCGCCTTGAGCTGCACCATCGAGAAGCCGTCCTCGAACGCCTCCGGCGCATCGAAGCCGGTACGCAGCATCGACAGATCCAGGGTGGGCGACTTGATCCGGTGCGCGTTCGCCTTCACGCCGAGCACGTGCTCGGCGAAGGCCTCGACCAGCATCTGCTGGTACTTCGCGCCGCCGCGTACCAGCGTGCGCACCACGCCGGTGGACTTGGCGTACTCCAACACCATGTGGATGTTGGGATTGCCGACGCGGCGCTTCAGGGTCGAGCCTTCGAACTCCAACCGCAGCGTGGCCATGTCCTTGATGTGGACGGACAGCAGGAACACGCCGGGACTGCGCTCGACCAAGTAGGCCTCGCTGCCGTCGCCGCATTGCAGTTCGCGCTTGTAGAAGGCCGAGATCGCCTGGCGCAGCGCAGCCAGCGCGCTGTCCGCCGCGCTCGGCTGGCGTTTCAGGCCCAGATCGTATTGCTGGGTCTGCGGTCCGTGGTGCTCCCAAAAGCTGAAGTCGTAGGCGCGGTCGAAAAGCGCCGGATGGTGGACGTAAAGCCAGAACGAGCGGTGGATGTCACTGCCGCACAGCGTCAGACCAGCCAGCGCGGCACCGTCCGCCACCACGGCCTCGAACATCGCTTGCTTGCCCGCTGCGTCGCCCAACTGGACGCTGGCCATGAGGTTGGCCGTCATCCGGTCGCGGGCGGCGGTGTCGGGCCAGACTTTGACCGCCTCCACCAAGAACTGGCTGGTCTGCGGCGTGTCGTTCCAGGCAAAGCCGTGGGGCACTGGCAGACCGTGCGAGGTCAGGAAATCGCGCAGCGTGGCGTCCACCGGCAGCTCGAGCATCACGTCGACAAAGGTCTTCTTCATCTTGTTCGTCCTTTCTGGATCGGCGTCGAAGGTCTGCGACCGATGTACGGGCTGCACGGGCCAGCGACAGAGTTACTGAACACGTATCTCACACAAGTAAAGCCGCGAGATACAAGCGCGATTCTGAACCTCGGATTTCCGCTTGTCAATCAACGGGGCACATCTAGACCTTTTATGTATCTCACGGCTATACTTGCGGTCTTGATTTGATTCACTGACTGTTTTCCAACTACAGGAGCATCGCCATGGCTTCGGCGTTTGGAGTACGCCTGCGACGCTTGCGTGAGGCGAAGAAGTTGACCCTGCAGCAGGTCGCCGACGCGGTCGGCTGCACCAAGGCCTACATCTGGGAACTGGAAATGAAGGACGGGCAGCGCCCGTCTGCCGAACGGATTCAGGCCATCGCCAAGGTGCTGGGCGTGACGATGGAGGACGTGATGGGCGAGCCCATCGAGCAGGTTCCCCAAGCCAGCCCCGAGGACGTGTCGTTCTTCCGCGAGTACGCGGGGATGACGGACGAGGAAAAGGATCGCTACCGGCAGGCTCTCAAGATCATGTTCCCCGACAAGGGCGAAAGCGGGGGGTGAGGATTGAGCGCAGCGCAGGCCCTCACAGGTTCCATCGCCGCCAACACCGTCCAGAAGTGGTTACGGGCGTGGCACAACGAGGGCGTGCCCGATGCCGTCGATTTGGAGATCGTCCGGCAGATGATGCCGTCCACGCCCTACGGCGCGGGCGTTCGGGAGATCAAAGCCCCGATGGTGCTCGACATCGACAGCTGCGAAGGCATGCTGGTGCGCAACCCGAAGGACACCGCCGAGTGGGGCATTTTCTACAACGGCAAGGCCAGCCCCGAGCGCCGACGCTTCACCATCGCCCATGAGCTGGGCCACTTCGTCCTCCATCGCGGCCAGCGGCAGAGCTTCAACTGCGACAAGGAAAGCGTCTATTCCGGCATCGACACCATCCGCGTCATCGAGCGCGAAGCCGACGACTTCGCCAGCAATCTGCTGATGCCCGGTGATCTGCTGCGCGACTGGATCTCGAACCAGCGCATCGACCTGCATGTCCTCAGCGCCATCGCCAAGCGGTTCCAGGTCTCGTTCGAGGCGCTGTGCATTCGCTTCATCAAGTTCACCCCGCAGCGCGCGATCCTCGTCTATTGGGACAACGGCTACGTGAAGTACGAATGGCGCAGCAGCAGCGCCGTCAAGACGCGGGCGCACATCCGACGCAATGGCGATCCATCGGAACCACTGCCGGGCACGTTGGCCGCCGATGCCAGCATCGAGCAGGAGTGGGATGGCGCAGAGATGTCAGCCGCGATCTGGTGCCCGGAGGAGGCACCGCACATGAAGTTGCGCGAGTTCAAACACAGCTACGGTGCCCGTGATCGCATCCTCACGCTGCTCCTGCTCGAAAGCGCCGAGCCGCGCTCATGGGATCGGTCGTGGCAAGACGGCGAGAGTTTCGACAGCTACGACCAGTTCGTTTCGAACGGGCAGTTGCCGGATCAGCGACAGTTTTGAACGAATCAGGAAAAAGAAAATGGCCCGCATTGAAAACCACAAATACAGCATCGAGGAAGCATTCAGGGAGTGCTTCTACATCGTGCCGGACTACCAGCGCGAGTACGTCTGGACGGACAAGGAAGTGCATCAGTTGCTCGAAGACATCGACGAGCAGATCGATGCGGGGACGACGCGGGAATACTTCATCGGCACCGTTCTGGTGTCGCCGACCGACCAGAAGAACCACTACGAGGTCATCGACGGTCAGCAGCGCCTGACCACGTTCTTCCTGCTGCTTTGTGCTCTCAAGCATCTGTTTCAGGGAGAGCCGCAGCGGCAGACCGTCAGCGGCCTGATCTCGACTAGCTACACGGACAGCGACGGGGAAACGCGAACCAGCCTCAAGCTGGAGCCACGTTACGAAAACGCGGGCGAGGTCGTCACGAAGTTGGTAGAACTCGACGCAGATCCTCAAACCGCACGGGCGGGCATTCAGTCGGCGGGCATCGCCAGCTTCGGATCGCTGGAGAACTTGGTCAGCGCCTACAGCACGCTTTACCGCTACCTGAGGGACAACTACGAGGACGCGCCCAAGCTGAAGAAGTATTGGGGCTATCTGGCCAACAACGTGGTGTTCATCCAGATCTCCACGGACGTGAGCAGCGCCCTGAAAATCTTTGAGACCATCAACGAGCGTGGCGTCGGCCTCAACCCGATGGACCTGCTCAAGAACCTGCTGTTCACGCAGGTGAAGCAGGCACAGTTCACCCAGCTCAAGGATGAGTGGAAGAAGATCACCAAGCCGCTGGAAAAGGAAAAGGAAAAGCCGCTGCGCTTCCTGCGCTACTTCCTGATGGCGAACTACGTCATCAAGAACGACCGTGGCGACGCGGTGGTACGCGAAGACGAAATCTACGACTGGTTCGTGGACAAGGACAACGCGGCGCTGTGCGACTACGCCAACAAGCCCTTCGAGTTCGTCCGCAAGGTCATCCGCAACGTCGAGCACTATCTCGCGTTCTCGAACGGGCTAGGTAACGACGGCAAGCCCAGCCTTGCGATGGACAGCCTCAAGCGACTGGCGGGCGGTGCCTTCAGCTTGCACTACGTCCTGCTCTTGGCTGCGGCCAATTTCCCGAAGCCGCTGTTCGACCACTTCGTGGCGCAGTTGGAGAGCTTCCTCTTCTACTACATCTTCACCAAGACGCCGACCAAAGATCTGGAGCGCAGCTTCTCCCAATGGGCCGACGAGCTGCGCGCGATCGCTGGCGCAACCGATCCTGTGAAGCAGAAGGTGCAGCTCAATGCCTTCATTGCCGACCGTTTCGACACGAACATGGCCGGGAAGTCGCAGGAGCTGGTCGATGCGCTGCGGCGCTTCACGCTGTATTCGATGCAGCAGTACCGCACGCGCTATTTGCTGGCGCGACTGACTCAGCACGTCGAGATGGCTTTCAGCGGCTTGAAGACGCCGGGCAGCTTGGAGCCGTTCACCAAGCTGGAGATCGAACACATCCTGCCCGACAACCCAACGGCTGAACTGCGTGGGAAATGGGCCACCGAGAACCCCGGCACCGTCTACGACGACTACAAGAACCGGCTGGGCAACCTGACCTTGCTGGAGAAGCCCATCAACATCGTCGCGGGCAACGACTTCTACACGGCGAAGCAGGCGGAGTACCGAAAGAGCGGCAACTATCTCACCCGAAGCCTGGTTGAACTGACCTGCGTCGGGCAGAACACATCGATATCCAGAATCAACGAGAAGCTGAAGGCGTTTCCTGCATGGAACGCCAAGGCCATCGAGGGGCGCCACGGGTTGCTGATCACCTTGGCGCAGGATGTCTGGAAGACGTCGCCCATCGACGTCTGATCGGTATTCGCGGTCGATCCATACATGACGACACTGCCCACCGCTGGCGCACTGCAGGCGCTGCAGCATGAAGTTCAGCGATTGCTGGGCCGCTGTCTGCTGCGTCTTCAGCAGTACGAGCACCTGATCAAGGCCATCGTGGCGCATCACGAGATCGCAGGACCGGCTCATGCTCTGGAGTCGATTCGCGCGGCACGTGTCGCCGACACCGCCAGCAAGACGCTTGGCACCCTGGTTGGAAGTCTCCTCGGATCGTATGTCGTCACCGATGAAGTTGGTGCTCCCGTCGAGGTCACGGCCAATGCGCCCGAAAACGTCATTTCGTTCGGGATGCGGATGCACCTGAGCCTGTCCGCCGAGGACTACTCCCGGACGCAGGACGATCTGAAGGAATTGGTATCGCTGCGGAACAACCTGGTGCACCACTTCATCGACCACCACGACCTCTGGAGTCTGGACGGATGCCGTGGCGCGCAGGACGCACTGGTCGCCGCCCACAGCCGCATCGACCAACACTTCGAGCAACTGCGGGGATGGGCCGAACACATGGATCAGGCTCGGCGGCTGACGGCGGAGTTCGTCCAGTCGGATGCGTTCCACGACCTTGTGGTTAATGGCATCGCCCCGGACGGCGTCGTGGATTGGCCTGCCGCAGGAATCGTGCGCGCACTTCGAGAGGCTGCCAGTGAGTTGGCTGTCGATGGATGGGCACCGGTCGCGTTGGCTGGACGGTGGATTGCCGAGCAGCACCCAGACCAACTGCCCGCGAAGTACGGCTGCAGTAGTTGGCGGCAGGTGGTGCATGAGTCGCGTCTTTTCGAGCTTCGGTATCGTGAAGTCGATGGGCAGCGCGCAGCGTGGTATCGGGCAAAGCAGGACTCCGCGCACTCCCGCTAAAACACGTTACGCGAAGTGCCTTCAGTTCATAGCATGAGCAGCGTTTTCCATCGGAACGCTTGCCATGACAGAACTCGAACCCATCTCCATTTCCCCGCCGCCTGACCGTCCCCGGCACGCGCATCAAGAAATCGCCGACCTGCTGGCCGCTGCGTTGCTGCGCTTGCGCGCGCGTCCGCCGCGCTACGCCATCGAAAACAGCGAGTGTGTTCGCCTTGGCTTTCCCGGCCAACAGCGCGTGAATGCGAACCCCGATCACTACAACGGAGTTCGCCAATGACGGCACACGCACCTTCCACATCCTCAATCGCAGCCCGGGTCGCCGGACTTCCTCATCTCTCGATGGGCGATCTCTGGGCGCTGTGGGACGAACATTTCGACGAGCGGCCCGCCCATCATCATCGCGGCTGGCTGGAGAGTCGACTGGCTTACCGGATTCAGGAACGCGCCTTCGGCGGCCTGAAACCCTCACTGCGCAAGAAGCTCGAGGAGGTTGGCGAAACCGGCATCCTGCCGAAGCAACTGCGCGGCGACAGTCAGCGCCTGCTGCCCGGCACCATCCTCACCCGCATCTACGACGACGTCGAGCATCGCGTGCTGGTGCGCGGCTCGAACGACTTCGAGTACCAGGGGCAACGTTTCAAGAGCCTGTCTGCGATTGCTGGCCACATCACCGGCAGCCACTGGTCGGGCCCGGTGTTCTTCGGCCTGAAGACGCCCGCTTCGAAGAAGGTGACGGTATGAGGTCGCCGCGCGCCAATCAGCTGCCGACGGTTACGCCGAAGAAGCGTTGCGCCGTCTACACCCGCAAGTCCACCGACGAGGGGCTGGATCAGGAGTACAACAGCCTTGAAGCCCAGCGCGACGCGGGCCTCGCCTTCATCGCCAGCCAACGGCACGAGGGCTGGATCGCCGTCGGCGACGGCTACGACGATGGCGGTTACTCCGGCGGCAACATGGATCGACCCGGGTTGCGCCGCCTGATGGTCGACATCGAGGCCGGGAAAATCGATACCGTGGTCGTCTACAAGATCGACCGCCTCACGCGCAGCCTGCCGGATTTCGCCAAGCTCGTCGAGGTGTTCGACCGCAACGGCGTGTCCTTCGTCTCGGTCACGCAGCAGTTCAACACCACGACTTCGATGGGGCGACTGACGCTCAACATCCTGCTGTCCTTCGCGCAGTTCGAGCGTGAAGTGACTGGTGAGCGCATCCGCGACAAGATCGCCGCCAGCAAGGCCAAGGGCATGTGGATGGGTGGCGTTCCGCCCTTGGGCTACGACGTGGTCGAGCGCAAGCTCATCGTCAACGAACGTGAAGCGGTACTGGTGCGCGACATCTTCCGGCGCTATGCCGAGCATGGCTCGGCAGCGCGGTTGGTGCGAGAACTGAACGTCGAAGGCCACACCACCAAGGCCTGGCTGACGAAAACCGGAAAGCAGCGACCGGGGCGCATCATCGACCAGCAGTACCTCTTCACGTTGCTGCGCAACCGCATCTATCTGGGCGAGATCTCCCACAACGGCCAGTGGTATGCAGGCCAGCACGAAGCCATCGTCACCTCAGCCCTGTGGGACGGAGTGCATGCTTTCATCGAACGGCGCAAACAAGCCCCGCGCGAGCACGCCGCCAAGCATCCGGCGCTGCTGGCCGGTCTGCTGTTCGCGCCCGACGGGCAGCGCATGCTGCACTCCTTCGTCAAGAAGAAGAACGGACGACAGTACCGCTACTACGTTCCTTACCTGCACAAGCGGCGAAACGCGGGCGCGAGCCTGTCTCCCGGCACGCCGGACGTGGGTCATTTGCCCGCCGCCGAACTCGAGAACGCGGTGCTGGCACAAATCCACGCGGCGCTGTCGACCCCTCAAGTACTGATCGCCGTCTGGCGGGCCTGCCTGCAGCATCCCGCAGGTAGCACGCTCGACGAAGCGCAGGTGGTGGTGGCGATGCAGCGCATCGCCGACGTGTGGGCGCAGTTGTTTCCTGGCGAGCAGCAACGCATCACGCGGCTGCTGATCGAGCGGGTGCAACTGCACGAGCACGGACTGGACATCGTCTGGCGCGAGGACGGCTGGATTGGCTTCGGTGCCGACATCGGCGTGCATCCGCTGGTGGAGGAATCCCGCGAACAGGCCGAAGAGGCACTGGCATGAGCACCACGACGAACCCGCGCAAGCACACCGTCCACATCGAGATCGGGGCCGATGCCCGAAGCTACGTCAGCGGCGGGCAGCGGGTCACCTTGGTGCCCTTGACGATCAAGCGCCGACAGAACCGAAAACTGCTGATCCCACCCGCGCCTGGAGCCACGTCCGTGGCGGGCGGCTTCGACGTGCCGATGATCAAGACGCTCGGCAAGGCTTTCTACTGGAAACGGCTGATCGACGAAGGCGTTTATTCGACGGCCAGCCATCTGGCCCACGCGCTGAAGTTGGAGGCGGGCTGGGTGGCCGAGGTGCTGCGCATGACCATGCTGGCTCCGGACATCGTCGAGGCGATTTTCGAGGGGCGACAGCCCCGGCATCTGAATTTGCACACGCTGCGTGGCCGCCAAGACCTGCTGCCGCGTGACTGGGCCGAGCAACGCCGACTGCTGGAACTCCCCGACGCCTGAAGCCATCTTCACGATCCCCACCGATGACGGCGAGCCTTGTGCTCGCCGTCGGCGTTTTGGGGCAGCACATGGATTGGAGAACCCGAAGTTTCCATTCGGTTCGCCATTGCGTCCCTTAAAGGTTCGCCACCCGAAGTTTGGAATGACACCTGTTACTCAACAACGTCACAGGAGCATTCCATGCAGACACCAACCAGCGGTATCCCCCGGTCGCCACAGCAGGCGATCAACACCATGTCACCCGGTGATCGCCGCGTGCTCAACGAAAACGAGCTCGCGCAACGCTGGGGCGTGAGCCCCAAGACTTTGCAGCGCTGGCGCAGTGAGGGTCGCGGTCCACGCTACCTGAAGCTGTCCAAGCGTGTCGGCTACCCGGTCGACGCGATCCTCGAGTTTGAGCGCGAAGCGCTGCACGACTCGACATCCGAACGCGCGGCGGTTTGAGGAGAGATGCGATGAATGACATCACCATCTTCCCTGCCGACATCGCCGAGATGTCGGTCAGCCAACTGGCCGCATTGCCGCCCGCGCAGAAACACGAGATCGACAAGAACCTCGATGCAGCCATCGACTGGCTGAAGAAGGCGCGCACCAAGTTCGATGCGGCACTGGATCAGTGCTACGGCGAGCAGGCACGCACCGCGCTGCGCGAGTCCGGCCGGGACTTCGGCACCGCACACCTCAGCGATGGCCCGCTGCACCTGAAGTTCGAGCTACCCAAGAGGGTCAGCTGGGATCAGAAGCAACTGGCTGAGATCGCTGAACGCATCGTCGCCTCAGGCGAGAAGGTCGAGGGTTACCTCGACATCAAGTTGTCCGTCTCCGAATCCCGCTTCACGAACTGGCCGCCTGCTTTGCAACAGCAGTTCGCCGCCGCTCGCACTGTGGATTCCGGCAAGCCGTCTTTCACCCTTTCCATCGATTCAGAGTAATGACCATGAGCACCAATCTCATCGCCTCGCTGCGTCAACAGCTGCCGTCCATCTACGGCGAACACCTCCCTGACGAAATCCGGTATCGCCGCGCGGACGGTCAGGACGTCGTTGTCCCGCTTGATGTCGCCACTGTGGACGAGCTGGCTTTTGCCATCCAGACAGCCAACGCGGAATCGCTGGCGCTCGGTCGCCGCCGCACCGCGC
>DAIOSZ010000008.1:21464-37470 GCA_036752305.1 Burkholderiaceae bacterium | reverse complement strand
ACACCGCTTGAGAACGCCAGCAAAATCAATCAGTTAGCGGGTGTTTCTTGAGAGAACACGTAACAGCTCACCGCCAGCGGTCAGGCGGTGATTCAATCACCAACCGGGCAGTTACGCTGCGCGTCGCGCGCGCGCCGGCGCATGGTTCGGGCCAGCGCCGCGCCGGGCCGGGCCGCTGGCGCAGGCCGTCCGCTGGCAAATCCGCCCCAACCGGGCTGGCGACCATCGCGCGGCGCCGCGCCAGGCCGCCCGCGCCCCTGGCCCGGGCGGCGTTGCGCACGCGCTGGCTCAGGCCGTGCCCGCGGTTCCAGACCGGAGATCACGTCCGTGCGCAGGCGCTGGTGCGTGAAGGCCTCGATGTCACCAATGCGGCGCCGATCACGGAACTCGGCCAGCGTCACGGCCAAGCCATCACGACCCGCGCGACCGGTTCTTCCGATGCGATGCGTATAGTCCTCCGCTTTCATCGGCAGGCCATAGTTGAAAACATGCGTGATCGAGGGCACGTCGATGCCGCGTGCCGCCACGTCCGTCGCGACGAGGAACTGCACGCGCCCGTCGCGCAGCGCCGCGAGGCGGCGGTTGCGCAGCCCCTGGCTCAAGGCGCCATGCAGCGCCACGGCCGAAAAGCCAGCCTGTTGCAAGTCCACCGCCAGTTCGTCGCACTCGATCTGAGTGCGCGCGAACACAATGGCTTGGCCAATAGAGGCATCGCGCAGCCAATGGTCCAGCAAACGACGCTTGTGAGCGGCATCATCAGCCCAGAACAGCACCTGCTCAATGTTCGCATGCTTTTCTTGGGGTGAGTCAATCTGCACGCGCTCGACCTTGGCGCCCCCATCGTGCATGACGCGCATGGCCAACTGCTGGATGCGAGGTGCGAAGGTGGCAGAGAACATCATGGTCTGACCACGAGACTCGGTCAGACGATGGATTTCCGCCAGATCGTCCGAAAAGCCCAGGTCGAGCATGCGGTCAGCTTCATCCACGACGAGAAAACGGACCTTGTCGAGATCAATTTGCCGCGAACGCTGCAAATCCAACAGGCGACCAGGTGTCGCAACCACCAGATTGGCGTTTTGCAGCCGCGCGATCTGCATGGCGTAGGGCATCCCGCCCACCACATTGGCAATGCGCAGTCCCTTGCAGTAGCGCACCAGGTCGATCGCGTCATGCGCGACCTGCTGCGCGAGTTCGCGGGTGGGACACAGAATCAGCGCCCCGGGAACCGCCGGCTTGAAATGGCGGGGGTCCGCCGGATTCTTGCGGCGAGGCCGCTTGGGCGGCCCCTCACCGCGCTCCGCGGCTTCGGGCGCGAGGCGCTCGCGCTCGACACGGGCCGCCTGCTCCTCTTGCGCCTGCATCGCCAGCAGCGTGTGCAATACGGGCAGCAAGAACGCCGCCGTTTTTCCGCTGCCGGTCTGGCTGGAGACCATGAGATCGGCGTGACCGAATGCGCCGTCCTGCCGCGGCAGCGCGCGGGGAATCGCACTGGCTTGCACCGCGGTCGGCTCAACGTAGCCAAGTTCGGCAACAGCTTGCAGCAGTTCGGGAGCGAGGCCCAGGCGCGCAAAGCCGCCCTGTTCGCCCAAGGAGGCGGTATCGAATGTCATTTGAAAACCCTTTGGGTTGAAAGCCGGAAACATCGACCTTCAAACGCCAACCAGAAAGCCATCAGAGAAGGCTCAGGGGGTATCCCGACAAGATGAACCGGCCAAACCGGTTGCGGGACAAGGAGCGAGGCAGATGCACACAATTAGCCTCGGAAGCAGCGCCAAACCATCCAGCGCGCGTCTACAAGCTAAGCCTTGGATTATCGCACATGTTACTGCCGCATGCTGGAATACCCTTATTCCAAACCCAGTTCCTGAATCTTGCGGGTGATGGTGTTGCGGCCTATCCCGAGCTTGTTGGCAGCCTCGATGCGGCGGCCATGGGTATGGGCCAGCGCCGCGCGGATGAGTATGGCTTCGGCGCGTTCAGAGAGTTTTTGCCAGACATCGGCAACACCCTGCTTCAACAATTGCGCAGCCTCCAGCGCGAGGCCCTCATCCCAAGCACCAGACGCGGCAGCGGTACTGACCACATGCCCAGTGGAATCGGCCGGGCGCACGGTGGCGGCGCCCGCTCCATCCTCGACACCGGTCTCGTGCACCGGTTCGGGGTGCACCGCTGCAGTGCGCACCACTTCCACCGGCGTGCCGGTCGCAACAACGTTTTCCAAGGCCAGGACCTCGGGCGGCAAGTCCTTGGTTTCGACGAGTTGGCCCGGCGCCATCACCGTAAGCCAGTGACAAATGTTTTCGAGCTGCCGCACGTTGCCGGGGAAATTGAACCGGGCCAAGCGCGCAAGGGCCGGATCGGAAATGCGCTTGGCATCCACACCGAGCTGCGTGGCGCTTTGCTGCAAAAAGTGACGTGTGAGCAACGGCACGTCTTCCTGCCGCTCGCGCAGAGCGGGCAGGCGGATGCGGATCACATTAAGCCGGTGAAACAGATCTTCGCGAAACGCCCCAGCTTCCACGCGCTTCTCCAGATCCTGGTGCGTGGCCGCGATCACCCGCACATTGGCCTTGATGGCGCTGTGCCCTCCCACGCGATAGAAATGCCCGTCGCTGAGTACCCGCAGCAAGCGAGTCTGCAGGTCATAGGGCATGTCACCGATCTCGTCGAGAAAGAGCGTGCCTCCGTCGGCCTGCTCGAAGCGGCCGCGTCTGGACGTCTGGGCACCCGTGAATGCACCGCGCTCATGGCCAAACAACTCGGATTCGAGCAAGTCTTTCGGAATCGCCGCCGTGTTGATGGCCACGAACGGTCCCGCGGCGCGGGGAGAATGCCGGTGCAATGCCCGGGCAACCAACTCCTTGCCGGTGCCGGACTCACCGGTGACCAGCACCGTGACATGACTTTGGCTCAGCCGACCGATCGCACGAAATACCTCCTGCATCGCCCCAGCCTGACCGAGCATCTCGGGCGCCCCCGCCAGGCTTTCGCTGGCGACGGCCTCGCGCTCGCTTTCGGCGACGGCGCGCTGAACCAGCTCGACAGCCTTGGGAACGTCGAAAGGCTTGGGCAGATATTCAAACGCGCCGCCCTGAAAGGCCGAGACCGCGCTGTCAAGATCGGAATACGCCGTCATCACGATGACGGGCAAGCCGGGGAAGCGTTCCTTGACCTTTGCCAGGAGGTCCAGGCCCGAGCCGCCGGGCATGCGGATGTCGCTGATCATCACGCGCGGCAATTCATCGTCAGCGGCGGTGAGCAGGGCGTTGTTGACTTCCCTCGGACTGGCGAAACTGCGGGTAGGCAGATTGGAGCGCGCCAACGCTTTTTCCAACACGAATCGTATGGATTGATCGTCATCGACGATCCAGATCGGCTTCATGTTACGCGCGCTCCCAGTTTGCTCATGTCACGTTCAAGGCAACGGAATCCATATCTTGAAGTCCGTTCTTCCGGGCCTGCTCTCGCACTCCACCACACCGTGGTGTTGCTGCACGAAGGTTTGCACCAGCGTGAGGCCGAGTCCGGATCCTCCCTCCCGCCCGGAAACCAGAGGATAGAAAATCCGGTCGCGAATGGCATCTGGAATACCAGGCCCGTTGTCGATGACATGCAATTCCAGTGCCAGCCTGTATCGCTGGCGCCCAAACGTCACCTGCCGGGCAACGCGGGTGCGAAACGTGATTTCCGCCACGCCCTCTTCAATGCGCTCGGCCAGCGCCTGGCAGGCGTTGTGCGCAATGTTGAGCACGGCCTGGATCAATTGCTCGCGGTCACCACGGAACTCCGGCAAGGATGTGTCGTAGTCGCGCACAACGCGCAGGCCCCTGGGAAACTCGGCCAGGATGAGCGAACGAACGCGCTCGCAGACCTCGTGGATATTGACCTCACCCACGCGATGCGCCTGACGGTGCGGCGCCAGCAACCTGTCAACCAGATTTTGCAATCGGTCGGCTTCATGGATGATGACCTGGGCGTATTCGCCCAACCCCTTGTCCTGCACTTCCATCTGCAGCAACTGCGCCGCACCACGAATGCCGCCCAAGGGATTCTTGATCTCGTGCGCGAGGTTGCGCAGCAACTCCTTGGTGGCCTGCACCTGCGAGGCCAGCCGCTCTTCACGGTCTTGCCGAGCCTGTTGCTCCTGAGGCAAAACCTCGACCAGGCATTCGCCGAGCGCCGCGCCACGCGTAACGATCACCTGTACTGGCCATGCCTCCTGTCCGGGGCGCAGCAGCACTGTTTCATAGCGCAGGCCGGCAAAGCTGTCCGATCCGGCTGCCGCGAGCGCGGCCAACAGTGGGGTTGGCTCAGAGAACCAATGGTGCAAATGTTGACCAGCAAGCCCGCGGCGCGAATGCCCCAGCGCATCCTCGCAGGCCGCATTGACGTGGCGCACAAGCCCATCTGCCCCCGCCACTACCGCCAAGGTGGAGAGCCAATCAAGCGCTGCGTAGCGCGTGACTATCGACGTACCGGCATCAGGTACGCTATCAAATGAGGAGCTGGTCTTGGACGTTTTTCTTCGGCTGGGGCTCATTTAAGCCGCGAGATTTCAGTGCGCAGACTGCTCAGATCGGCCTCGGCGCGCGCAATACTGGACTTAAGCTCCGCCACTCGATCGAGGTATTTCTGATAGTTGCGCTCGTCACCACGCCGCTCCGGCTCACCGTTGTTGTACTCACTCTTGAGTGACGTCAGCTTGGCCTCCTGCTTGCGCAGTTCAGATTCCAGAATTGCGCGGGCATCCGAATCGCGCTGCCGCTGATCAGCCGAATCGACCTTTGTGCCGCCCGGAGAAGCCGCCGTGGCTGCGCTGGAGGAAGCGCCAGCGCTGGCGAGTTTGACCGGTGCTGCTGACGCAGGGCGCGGCGTCGACTGCACGATGGTGACCGATCCGCCACTGACCGGTTTGCAACCACGTGCCGTGGCTTCCTGGGCGTTGTTGGTGTACTCGTTGCCGCAGCGAAAGATGCGGTCTTGCGCCCAGACCGTACCACTGGCCAGGCCCACAAGCGCCGCGACGGCGGCTGCGTGGTGAATGCGTGCACGTGTCATCAAAAGTCTCCGGCAGTCAAAATCCCAGGCTCACATTACCACGTTGGGCAGGAATATGGGGGTTTCCATGCACAAAGTCCTCTTCACCGAAAAAAAAGGACGGCACGGCCGTCCTTTCTGCGCAACGCCACCCGGATGGGCGGCGGGTTGCAAATACCTCGATCAGAGGCTGTAGTACATGTCGTACTCGACCGGGTGCGGGGCCATGCGAAAGCGTGTCACTTCACCCATCTTGAGGTCGATGTAGGCGTCGAGCATCGAATCGCTGAACACGCCGCCCTTGGTGAGGAAGGCGCGGTCCTTGTCCAGATAGTCCAGTGCCTGATCAAGGCTGTGACACACGGTCGGAACCAGTTTGTCCTCTTCGGGCGGGAGGTGATACAGGTCTTTCGTCGCCGCTTCGCCCGGGTGGATCTTGTTCTCCACTCCGTCCAAGCCCGCCATCATCAGCGCGGAGAAGCACAGATACGGGTTGGACGAAGGATCGGGGAAACGCGCCTCGATGCGGCGTCCCTTCGGGTTCGCGACAAACGGAATGCGGATGGATGCCGAGCGATTGCGTGAGCTGTACGCGAGCTTGACGGGCGCCTCGAAGCCAGGCACCAGACGCTTATAGCTGTTGGTGCCCGGATTGGTGATGGCATTGAGCGCGCGGGCGTGTTTGATGATGCCGCCGATGTAGTACAGCGCAAAGTCCGACAGCCCGGCGTAGCCATCACCGGCGAAGAGGTTCTTGCCGTCTTTCCAGATCGACTGGTGCACGTGCATGCCCGAGCCGTTGTCGCCCGCGTAAGGCTTGGGCATAAAGGTGGCCGTTTTTCCGTAGGCGTTGGCCACGTTCCACACCACGTATTTGAGTACCTGGGTCCAATCCGCGCGTTCAACCAGCGTGGAGAACTTGGTGCCGATTTCATTCTGACCCGCACCCGCCACCTCGTGGTGGAACACTTCGACGGGAATGCCAAGTTGTTCAAGAATCAGCACCATCTCCGAACGCATGTCTTGCGTGCTGTCTACCGGAGGAACCGGGAAATAGCCGCCCTTGACGGTGGGCCGGTGGCCGCGGTTGCCACCTTCGAGCTTCCTGCCGCTGTTCCAGGGCGCCTCGTACTCCTCGATTTCGAACATCACGTTGCCGGGTTCGTTGCTCCAGCGCACGCCGTCGAAAATGAAGAACTCGGGCTCAGGGCCAAAGTACGCGGTGTCGCCGATGCCGGACGCCTTGAGGTAGGCCTCGGCGCGCTTGGCCACCGAGCGCGGATCACGGTCATAAGCCTTGCCGTCGCTGGGCTCGACCACGTCGCACTGCAGGAACAGCGTCGTCTCTTCAAAAAACGGGTCGATGTTGGCGGTGTTGGGGTCGGGCATGAGTTGCATGTCCGACGCTTCAATGCCTTTCCAACCGGCGATGGAAGAACCGTCGAAAGCATGGCCACTCGAAAATTTGTCTTCGCCGAACGCAGAGATCGGCACCGTCACGTGCTGCTCCTTGCCACGGGTATCGGTGAAACGGAAATCAACGAATTTGACTTCGTTTTCTTTCACCATCTTCATCACGTCTGCGACGGTCTTTGCCATCAATAGCTCCAATTCTTCAAGGGTGGGTGAAACAGTCGGGTTGCGTGCAAGGGTACGCAGGATTCATGCCAGACGACGGCAGCTCCAAAGGAGAGCGCCGTGAAGCTGACTTGAGATTGTGCCGCCAAAACTCCAAGGCCCGAGGCGGAAGCGGACTTTTTTCGCCCGCTTTTGGGGACACCGCAGAGCACCAAATTAGTGCATCACATGTTTCGCACCAATTCGGTGCCAACCGAAACACCATCTTCGGCAAGCACCTGACCGAGCCGTGTAAACGCCTGATCGACATCGCCGGGCCGCCCTTTGACGCCGAGTTCAACATGGCGACCATATATCGGATGATCGACGCTGGGCAGGCTGAACACTCTGACATCAGGGTATTCACGCTCGATACGCTCCATCAACGGCGTAAGCGCACCCTCTAGAGCTCCCGGAATGACAAAAGATCGCTCCTTGTAGTCGCCAATCCGGTGCCATCGGCGATAGGGGCCATCAAGCAATGCCTCAATCATCGGATGCGCCATCACGGGAAAGCCGGGCACAAAATGCACGGCACCTTGCCCTTGCGGGCTTGCGCAGGTAAAACCTGGAATCCGGTTGTAAGGGTTGGGAATGATTTGAGCGCCTTGCGGAAACACCCCCATGTTCAGGCGTTGCACGTTGTCCGGCCGCTCGGGGTCATAAGTCTGGCCTTGCTCAGCCGCCAGGTTCCGCATGCGCTCCTGGATGAGGTTCTTGGCCTCGGGATGCAGCGCCAGCGGCACGCCAAGGGCAGCCGCGGCGCACTGGCGAGTGTGATCGTCGGGCGTTGCGCCAATTCCTCCGCAGGAAAACACCACGCCTCCCGAATCGAAGGCGCGACGCAATGCGGCCGTGATGCGCTCGCGCTCATCGCCCAGGTATTCGGCCCAGGCCAGCGCCAGCCCGCGCGCCGCCAGCAGTTCAATGACTTTGGGCATGTGCTTGTCGGCGCGCTTGCCCGACAGAATCTCGTCACCAATGACGATCAAGCCAAAAGGGGGTGGGTCAGAGGCGAGGCTTGGCGCTGTCATCAGGGCGATCCGGGTGGGACGGGGGTGTTGCAGATGGAGTCGCTGGCGGCAGCGCCAACGGAGGCCGCTCTGGCGCAACCACAACCGCAGGAGTCACGACTGCGCCATCCGGGGCAGGCGGCGAAGCCGGCGCCGTGGCAACGACCACGGCCGCCGCCGCGGCATTTCTGGTTCGCAGCCTATCCAGCGCACTCAGCCCATAGTGGGCAAACCACAGACCGGTGAAGGCGAACACCACGGTGTAGATCCAGATTGCCACGGGCAACAAAAACACAAAGGCCGCCGCAAACAGGGCCCCCGACGCCCACACCAGGCTAGGCGCCGCCCCAAGGTAGCCGGCCACCAGACCCATGGCGAAGAACCAGGATTGATTTTCCCGCAGCAGTTGGCGACGCTCGTCCTTGCTGGCATGGCTGGCGAGCACATCGAAAGCCATGACGCGATAGGTCAACCACCCCCAGATAAGCGGAGGCAAAATCAGGATGAGCGGAGGAATCACCCACAGTGGCATCGAGATGACCAGCGCCATCAGAGCCAGCACCGTGGTCAGCAACGACCACGCGATCGATGCCAGCATGCCCGCGCCGCGCTTGCGCTCCATGTTCGGGAAACGCCGTTCGGCCACCAACGATACCATCGCTGGCGTCATGGCAACGGAAACGACCAACAGCGTGCCGACCACCAGCAGCGGCGTGACAGCCACGATGACCAGCAATGGAGCGGCCACTGCCTTGAGCGAACCCAGCCCCACGCCCTGCAGCCACTCCCATACGGTCTCCAGCACGGCGTAGGACTCCAACCGGTGGCGCACCCAATCCTGTGCGGGATCCCAATACAGATAGGCCAATCCGAACGACACCCCGATCAGCAGCGCCAACGGCAGCAGAGACAGCGCAATCACGCGCGGATGCATGCAGTACATCACCGCGCGCCAGAACGAATCGAGCATCAACTTCATGCCAAGAGCATAGCCCAGCACCACATCGCCTGAGCGGAACAGGCCTCTCAGGCCCGGCCGATGAGTCGCAGCAGTCCCAGACGCTGCTGTGCCCAGAATCCCTTGCCGTAGTCGCGCCCCTGCTCCACCTGGTCGCGCACACCGGTCGGTTGCAGCGGATCGCCAAAGCGCGCCGTGCCGAACAGCATGTCCCACCAAGGCAGCAACACACCAAAGTTATGCCCTCCGAGCGCCCCACCGCGAGGCGTCAGGCTCGAAGCCGGTTCTGCGTCCGATTCGTGTCCGATGCCCACGGCATGATGCAGGCGATGAAACGCCGGGCTTACCCACAAGCGCTCCAGCCACGGCCACCAACGCAACCGGACGTTGGCATGCTGCAGGTTCTCTGACAACTGGCTCACCGCGACAACGGCCACGAACTGCCCCGGAGGGACCCCCACGAGCATGGCGACCACGACGAAGATGGCGTCCCCCACCATGTCATCAAGCAAGTGGTTGCGATTGTCGGTCCACATCGTCATCTGCCGCTGCGAATGGTGCAGCGCATGCAGCGCCCACCAGGGCTCCAGGCCATGCTGCGCCCGGTGAATCCAATACTGCAGAAAATCGAACAACACCAAGTAGATGCAAAAACTCAGCAGCGGCTGGTCTGTCAGGCCCGGCCAAATCTGGTCGAGGTGAAACGTCGGAAAACCCTGCGCCCTGAGCACGCCAAAGCCCTCTCTCAACCAGTCCTGCACCGTGAAGAACATCAGCAGCTTGAACAGGCCCAGGCGGTGGATCAGCGTGTAGGCCACATCGACGCGCACGGCCCGTCGATCCGACAACGGTTCGGCTGGAAAGAAGCGCTCCATGGGCGCGATCAGGACCAGCATGACCGCAATCTGCACCACGCCCACGACCAGCCAGCCGGTGGCGTCATAGGCATCGGTCAGCAGATTGGAAAAACCAAGCCACACCGCAAGCGGTTCAATGGCATGTTCAAACAGCCATTGCTGAACGCTTGAAAAACCGGCCTCCAGCGACTCAACGACGGCCAGCGCCATGACGGTCGATCCAACTTGCGTAGCGCGGATGCTCGCGCAGCGTGCGGAAGCAAAAGCCCCGGGCCTTGAGCCCCTCGATCAGAGGCTCCAATACGGCAGGCGCCCAGGGGTCGCGCCGCGACCAGATGCCCAAGTGCGCCATCAGGATATCGCCGCCACGCACGTCGCGCAGCGCGCGCTGCAGCAGCGCGGAATTGGAATGCGTTTCGCTGGGCAACTCATCCCCCAGAAAACCCGCCGGCGCCCAGCCCACGTGCTCATAACCGCAATCGCGCGCGGCCACCAGCAAGCGCGGCGAGGTCTTGCCGCCGGGCGCACGGTAAAGTGGCAATGGCTCTACTCCGGTCACCGCGCGCAATCGCTCCGTGGCGGCGTCGATGTGGCGGCAGTAGTCGGCCGCGGTAAGTTCGAACTCCTGACCTTGGCGCGGCCCGGACGATGGCCTCACGCGAAAGCCACCGCCCGGCAAATCGGCACGCCAATACATGTGTTCCAGCGTGTGCGAGGCAAACGCGTGACCTTCGGCCGCGCGCTCGCGCCACCAAGGCGCCCAATGTTCGCCGAGGCTACCGTCACCCACCTTGGACTTCTCCTGTGCAGCGAAAAAAGTGGCCTTGACATTCTGGCGCTGGAGCACCTCGGCAATCAGCGGTGCCACGCCCATATGGCCGGTATCAAAGGTCAGATAAACCGGCTTCGAGCATGGAGCGGAAGCCATTGCATGAAAGCAGGTGGCCGCCACAATCGCGCCCGCGATCCCTCGACAAAAAACACTGCCGATGGCACGTCGCGCGCTATTGGCGAGGCGCATGGTCGAGCGTCCACACGCCATGCGGCGACTTGCCCACATTCACTTGTCGCACCACCTTCTTCTCTTGCGTGTCGATCACGCTGAGCTTGCGAGCCCAGCGCGAAGCCACGTAAATGAAGCGGCCGTCCGGAGACAGATCCATGCAATCTGGGCCACTGGGGGCTGGATACTCATCCACCACCGTCAGGGACCGGTGGTCGATCTTGCTGATCGTATTTGCGACGCGGTTGCTCACGAAAACATGGCGCTTATCACCCGCACTGCGAAACGCGTGCGCCCCCGCGCCGGTGGGAATGCGCTTGACCAGTTTGGGCGCCTCTCCGCTGACGTCATAGACCTCGACGACTTTGTCGCCTGTCAGGCCAACGAGAAGAAATTTGTCATCGGGCGTGAGAAACACGTCGGCCGGCATGGGCCCCACCTTGGTGCGTGACTTGACGGTCTGCGTCGCCAGATCGATGGCGACGATCTCGTCGCTGTCCTGCATCGATGCCCAGACCGTGCTGCTTTTGCCGTCGATCCACAGATGACTGGGCGTCTTGCCGGTGGGAATGCGCTTAATCAACTGCGGCGTGCTACCGTCCCAGCGGTAGACGTCCACGTGGTTGAGCCGATTGGCGGCCGTGACAAACCACTTCATGTCGGGCGAAAACCGCAGGTGGTAGGGATCCAGCGTACCGCGCACGGTGCGCTGCACCTCTCCGGTGCGCGGATCGACGAAGGTCAGCGAATCGCCCCCCGCGTTGGCAACGATCAACGACTTCTCATCGGGCGTGAGGTACAGGTGATGCGGCTCCTTCCCGGTGGGAATGCGGCGCAGCTCCTTCCACGTGGTCGGGTCGATCACGCTGATGTTGGCATCCAGCGAATTCAGGACGAAGACCGGCGCGGGCGTATTGGCCCAGGCCGTTGCCTGGCCGATCACGCATGCAGCAAAAAAAATAGCAAGAAACTTCACGATGACAATGGAAAAGCCAATTTGCAAGTGTATCCGCGCGGACATCTCCGGCGCGGCGAGGGGCTTGAGCGGATATAGCGTGGTTTTGCGCTGAGTCAAGAATTCAGCACGTCCAACTCTCCTGCCTCGATCCAGCGCCACTGCCCCGGCGCCAGATCAACCGGAAGGCCCAAGGCGCCGACATGAGAACGATGCAACCCTTCCACGCGGTTGCCCACGGCGGCGAGCATGCGCTTGACCTGATGGTATTTGCCCTGCGTGAGCGTCAGCGCGATCTCATGTGAGCCCAGTCGCTCGCAGTGAGTCGCCTTGACGGGTACGGGATCGTCATCCAGCACAACCCCTGCGAGCAAACGCTCAATAGCCGAATCGCTCACGGGGTGGCGTGCGCGGACCACATAGCGCTTGGGCACAAGGTGGCGCGGCGAATTCATGCGGTGAATGAAGCGCCCATCGTCGGTCAGCAGCAGCAATCCCGTCGTATCCTGGTCCAGGCGCCCCACGGGTTGTACACCGTCATGCGCCCCGCGCACCGGCCGTTGGCGCAATGGCGCCGGCAAAAGCGTGAGCACACTCGGCCAGGCCGACGGCTTGCGCGAGCACTCATACCCTGCCGGCTTGTGCAACATCACGTAGGCACGCGCCTGATATGGCCAGACGACCCCATCGACCTCGAAGCGCGCACCCTGCGGTTCCACATCCTCGAAAGGGTCCAGGCACACGCGTCCTCCCACGCGAACATGCCCCTTTTCGATCAGTCCCTGACACAGGCGGCGCGTACCGAAGCCTTGTGTGTAGAGCAATTCCTGCAACTGCATGGCCGACTACCGCGCCGGCATCAACGCCCGGCGCGTGGCGGCACCGGAGGAAACTGGCTCATGTCGAAATCCAGCGGCGGCAGCGCCGAGGCCGGCGGCACTGGATCGAACGCGGCCTTCGCGGGGTCGACATCCAGCGGCTCCATCATGGGCGGCGCCAAAGCGTCGGCGGCACCGCTCGACCCAAGGTCGATGTCCACGCCCGCAGGCGCAATCACCGAAGGCTCGAAATGAGAAACCGGCAGCGCATGCAATTGCGTCTGACCAAAATCGGTCACAGGGTCCGTGTGCTCGCCGGCCTCGGGCTCGGCGTCACTCAGCAACTCGCCCGCAATGGCATACAACAGCAACAAATCGCGATAAGCCTCCAGCGTGAACGCCCCGCTGCCGGCAAAGCCCGAGCGCCGGAAAACCGACTCCTCGATCACCGCCAACACCTTGCGCGACGGCCAAAGCGCCGTGATGCGCGACATGGCAGCCGGGTAAGACGCCAGGCCGCTGGTGCGTTCCAGGTACCGGTCGAACGTGGGCAACGCCGCCGTGAAATGCCGCTGAAACTGAGCGCGCAGTTGTTCGTAGTCCGAACGCCGGTCGAGCTGGTGGTACAGGCTGAACAGGTGCAGATACGCCATCGGACTGGTTTGGGGCTTCTCGCGGATATGTTGCTCAAGCAGCAGCGCCGCCTGATCCTGCTGCCCCAGCGATATGAAAAACTCGGCCTGCTGCTCGACGTCGAACAGTTCCTCGGCCTGAGCCGCGCCAGCTGGCGTCTGCCACAGGCCCCCAACAGGATCCAAAGGCGCCCCATCCACCGTCGAATGAGCCGCCACGGAGTCCGAAAGCTCGGGCGGCTCGGACATCGGCCGAGAGTCCAAGTATTCCGAGGCCGGCACGCGGCCCTCTTCCCACAAACTCATTCGATCGTCGAGCTTGTCGCGTTCCGGCGCCCACCAGCGGCGCGGCGCGCCCTTGGCCGACCGCCCGTTGCGCCACAACAACCAAGCCAACAAGCCGAGCAAGGCCAAGCCAAGACCCGTCAAACCCCACACCAGCGGATTCCAGTACTCACGCTGGCGCGATTGCGCAAGCGCGGCCTCGGCGTCGACAAGCTTGCGCTTGTCCTGCGCCAGCTGAGCCTGCAAATCGCCAAACCGTTTCTCCAGTGCCAGCGTCTGCTCCTGGCGGCGCAAGATGTCCTCGGGAGAAGCGTTCAGCGCGCGCCACATGCGCGCGGCCTCCTGGCGACGCGGGTTGTCCGCTTCATTGACAACAGCCAGGGTATCCGTCAAGCGCAACGCGAACACCGGCTCGGCCACCTGTTCGGGCAAGTCCAGCACCAGACGGGGCCCGCGCGACGGCTTGGCTTCAGGCAAACGCGCCGGCTTGATGCGAATCGGTGACGGCACCGGAGCCCGCACCGCGGCAGGTCCCGCCCCACCCTCCGCCGAGCTCTGGCCCTGGCGACGCTGGCGCTCGCGCGGCTCGCGCCTGGGCGGGCTCGCCACTGCAGAAGGGGCATCCGCCCCCCCCCCATCCGCCACCTGTGGTGGCCGGGTGGCGCGAGGCACAACCCCGGCGGACGGGGCGGGCGTGCCCGGCTCCGGAGCCTGCGCCGCTCCACGCTCGCGAACCGCCGGAGGATCGGCCAGCAGCAGGTACTCGCGCGTTTGATTGGTACTCCCGCAGGTCAGTTCCAGGCGCAGGGTCACCACAGGCTCGCTCACGGGCTCGAGCGATTCAATGCGCCAGATGCCCTGGCCGGCACGGGAATCAAGCCGCGCGCGAACCCGAGAGGCAGACACCACGGTGTCTCCATAGCGCACGCTGGCGCGCAGGCAGTCGGCGGCGGACTCTTCGGGGCTTGCGCCCTGCACCTGCACCGTCCATCGTCCCATCTGGCCCAGCACCGCGCTGCCGCGCAGGTCGCCCAGCGTGGCGGCGTGCACGCTGGCGCCCGGGCAAGCCAGCATTGCAGCAGCCAGCAGCGCACCTGATTGGGGAAATCTGAACGCGTGATTCATCTCAGAAGCCGACACCAGCCCTGGTAGTGCAATTTACTATTTTTGCCATTTTTTCCTGAATCATAATCCAGCAATGCATATTGAATTCAACTGTGTCGGCGTCGTGGGCGCCGGGGCCATGGGGCGCGGCATCGCGCAGATCGCGGCGCAGGCGGGAAGCCGGGTGCTGCTGTTCGACAACTCGCCCACGGCTTGCGAAAAGGCCATCGCCGCAGTGCATGAGCAATGGGACAAACTGGCCGCCAAAGGACGCCTCACGCCCGAACAGGTACAGGCCAACAAAAGCCATTTGCAAATCGCGGCGGCGCTGGACGAATTCAAGGCCTGCGATCTCGTGATCGAGGCCATCGTCGAACGGCTCGACGTGAAGCAGGCCCTGTTCAAGGACCTGGAATCGCGCGTGGACGACACGGTTGTCCTGGTCACCAACACCTCGTCGCTGTCGGTCACCGCCATTGCGGCGGCGTTGCGCCTGCCCGGCCGCTTTGCGGGCTATCACTTTTTCAATCCGGTGCCGCTGATGAAAGTGGTCGAAGTGATCGCCGGGCTCAAGACTGCCCCCGAGGTCTGCGCGCGCCTGTCGCGCTACGCGCAGCAGATGGGCCACCAGGCCGTGACGGCGCAAGACACGCCGGGCTTCATCGTCAACCACGCGGGACGCGGCTATGGCACCGAGGCGCTGCGGCTGGTATCGGAAGGCGTGTGCGACTTCGCCACCGCCGACCGCATCCTGAAAGACCAGGTGGGCTTTCGCCTCGGCCCCTTCGAATTGCTCGACCTCACGGCGCTGGACGTCTCGCACCCCGTGATGGAGTCGATCTACCGCCAGTACTACGACGAACCGCGCTACCGCCCCAGCGTGATCACCGCGCAGCGCCTTGCCGGTGGCGTGCTGGGCAAAAAGACGGGCGACGGCTTTTACGCTTACGACGAAGGTCGCGCCCGGCTGGCGCCCGAGCCGCCGGTGCCCGAGGTGGAAAGCATGCCGCCGGTGTGGGTGTCCACGCGCGCGGCGCGGCGCTCTGAACTGCTCCAACTGCTCAAGAATCTGGGCGCCAGGATCGAAACCGGCGCCTCCCCCTCGGCACAGGCCCTGACCATCGTTGCCCCGCTGGGCTTTGACGTCACCACGGTCGCGGTGGTCGAGCGGCTTGACCCGGCCCGCACCCTTGGCATCGACATGCTGGTGGACGACCAGGCGACCAAACGCCGCGTAATCGCCACCAACCCGGCCACGCGCACCGACATGCGGGCGGCGGCTCACGCCCTGTTCGCGCGCGACGGCAAACCGGTCAGCGTGATCCGCGACTCGGGCGGCTTCGTCACGCAGCGCGTGGTCGCCACCATCGTCAACATCGCCTGCGACATCTGCCAGCAGGGCATCTGCTCACCGCGCGACCTGGAAACCGCCGTCACGCTCGGCCTGGGTTATCCGCTGGGTCCATTGGCCATGGGCGACCGGTTCGGCCCCGCCAACGTGCTGGAGGTTCTATTCAATATGCAAACGGTCTATGGCGATCCGCGCTACCGTCCCAGCCCCTGGTTGCGGCGGCGCGGCGCCATCGGGCTGAGCCTGATGCCGGTGGCTGCCAACTGGGCGATGGGCAACAACTCCAAGCTGCCGTCGTACGGCTCGGTGGCCAACATCGGCCTCGCCGGGTTCACGCTGCTGGTGGTCATCCTGCTCAGCCGGTCCAACGTGC
>DAIOSZ010000008.1:16078-21454 GCA_036752305.1 Burkholderiaceae bacterium | reverse complement strand
AGGCGCCATGGCAGCGGCACTGACCAGCGAAACACGGGGCCAGACCCTGATTCTGACCATCAGCAACCCCGAAATGCGCAACGCGCTGGGGCCAGAGATCTACGCCGCCGGCGTCGAGGCGCTCGACGTGGCGGGCTCATCGCCCGACGTGCGCTCCATCGTGATTCGGGGTGAGGGCGATGTGTTCTGCGCGGGCGGCAATTTGCGGCGCGTCCTGGCCAACCGGCAAAAACCGCCCGAGGTGCAAGCCGACAGCATCGAGACCATGCACGCCTGGATCGAAGCCATCCGCACCTGCCCCAAACCGGTGCTCGCCGCCGTGGAGGGGGCTGCCGCTGGTGCGGGGTTTTCGTTGGCGCTGGCCTGCGATTTCATCGTCGCGGCGCGCAACGCGCTGTTCGTGATGGCCTACAGCGCCGTGGGCCTGTCGCCCGACGGCGGCGGCGCCTGGGCACTGGCGCAGGCCTTGCCGCGGCAGCTGGCCACCGAATGGCTCATGACCGGCGAGCGTGTCGGCGCAGAGCGTCTGCATGCGCTGGGCCTGGTCAACCGACTGGCCGACGAGGGCCAGGCGCTCGACGCGGCGCTGACCCTGGCACAGCTGCTCAACGCCCGGGCGCCCAATGTACTGGCCAGCATCAAGACGCTGACCGACGGCGCCCACGACCGCAGCCTGCACGAACACCTGGCGCTGGAGCGCGAGCACTTCGTCAAGAACCAGCGCCATGCCAACGGCGAAATCGGCATCCAGGCCTTCTTGAACAAGCAGAAGCCCAACTACCTCGGTTGAGTCGCGCGCGCACCGTCCCTCAGGGGACAAACGGCCCCTCTCCGGTCACGCAAAAGACAGTTCATGGACGACCCCATTCTTACGATGGAGGAACGCGAGGCGATCAACGCCGGGCGTTGGTTCTCCTCCCTTTCGCCTTCGCTGCGGCATGACATTCTCCGATGCGCATTCGTCAAACGCTATCTCGACGGCCAACTGATCTCCGCGCGCGGCGATCAACCCGAGCAGTGGATCGCCTGCGCCAAGGGCGCCGTGCGCGTCAGCTCCACGTCGGTGTCGGGCAAGCAGATCACCTACACCTACGTCGAACCCGGCATCTGGTTTGGCGACGTGGCCATCTTCGACGGCGGCGCGCGCACGCACGATGCCTATGCGCATGGCGATACCACGATCCTGTGCGTGGCCAAGTCCGACCTCAAGAAAATCCTCGCGCAGCACACCGAGCTGTACGAAGCCTTCTTGCGCCTGCAGGCGCGGCGCATCCGCCAGTTGTTCGGATTGGTCGAAGACCTCAACACCCTGCCCTTGCGCGCGCGCCTGGCCAAGCAACTGCTGCACCTGGTGCGCAGCTACGGCCTGCCCAACCTGTCGGGCACCGACGAAATCCGCATCGGCCTGCAACTGGCGCAGGAGGAACTGGCGCAACTGCTCGGCGCCTCGCGCCAGCGCGTGAACCAGGAACTCAAGGCCATGGAGCGCGAGGGCGCCATCCGCATCGAGCCCGGCGGCCTGGTGGTGCGCGACCGCCAGATTCTGCTGCGCATCTCCGAAACCGAACTCTGATCCCTTTTTTCCAGCGAGGCTTGCCCCCATGAGCGAGGTCTACACGGGTACCCGTCCGGTCAGCGACAAGCATGCCTTCGACGTGGCAACGCTCGAAGCCTATCTGCGTCAGCACCTGCCCGGCTTCAGCGGCCCGTTGAACGTGGAAATGTTCAAGGGTGGCCAGTCCAACCCCACCTACAAGCTCCTCACGCCCGGCCAGACCTACGTGATGCGCGCCAAGCCCGGGCCGGTGTCCATGCTGCTGCCCTCGGCGCACGCCATCGAGCGCGAATACCGCGTGATGAGCGGCCTGGCATCCTCGCAGGTGCCGGTACCACGCATGTACTGCCTGTGCGAGGACGAGTCCGTCATCGGCCGCGCCTTCTACGTCATGGAGTTCGTCGAAGGCCGCGTGCTCTGGGACCAGAGCCTGCCCGGCATGACGCCGGCGCAGCGGCGCGACATCTACCTCGAAATGAACCGCGTGATCGCCGCGCTGCACACCGCCCCCTACGCCAAGCTCGGCCTGGGGGACTACGGCAAGCCCGGCGCCTACGTCGAGCGCCAGATCGGCCGCTGGAGCAAGCAGTACGTCGCCTCGATCACCCAGCCCATCGAGGCGATGGACCGCCTGATGGCCTGGCTGCCCGCCCACATGCCCGACAGCAGCAAGGACGACTCCCTGGTCAGCGTGGTGCACGGTGACTACCGCCTGGACAACCTGCTGTTCGACGCCGCCGAGCCGCGCGTGCGCGCCGTGCTCGACTGGGAACTGTCCACGCTCGGCCATCCGCTGGCCGACTTCAGCTACCACTGCCTGGCCTGGCACATCAGCCCGGGCGAATTCCGCGGCATTGGCGGCCTGGATCTGGTGACGCTGGGCATCCCCGGCGAAGACGAATACATCGAGCGCTACTGCGCCGCCACCGGCTTCATGACGCCCCAGGCCCTCAGGCGCGACTGGAACTTCTACCTCTCCTACAACTTCTTCCGCCTCGCCGCCATCCTGCAAGGCATCGCCAAGCGCATCGAGGCCGGCACCGCCTCCAGCGCGCAGGCCGTGGCCTCGGCGGCCGGCGCGCGGCCCCTGGCCGAGCTGGCCTGGCGCTTTGCGCAGCGGGCCTGACCCTATCACCCCAACCCGGTTTCTTTTCGCTTCCACAAAGGACAGCCATGGACTTCAGCTACTCCCCCAAAACCATTGAACTGCAGCAGCGCCTGCAGCGCTTCATGGACGAGCACATCTACCCGGCCGAGAAGGAATACGACGCCGAGCAGAACGCCAACACCGCCGCGGGCAACCGCTGGAAGCCGCTCGAACTCATCGAAAGGCTCAAGCTCAAGGCCCAGGCCGCCGGGCTGTGGAACCTCTTTCTGCCGGTGGACACCGCCGAGGCCTCCGGCTACCACGGCGCGGGCCTGACCAACCAGGAATACGCGCCGCTGTCCGAAATGATGGGCCGTGTGGTCTGGAGCAGCGAGGTCTTCAACTGCTCCGCGCCCGACACCGGAAACATGGAAACCATTGCCCGCTACGGCTCGGCGCAGGCCAAGGAGCGCTGGCTCAAGCCGCTGCTCGAAGGCAAGATCCGCTCGGCCTTCGCCATGACCGAGCCCGATGTGGCCTCCAGCGACGCCACCAACATCGCCACCCGGATTGAGCGCCAGGGCAACGACTACGTCATCAACGGCCGCAAATGGTGGACCTCCGGCGCCGGCGACCCGCGCTGCGCCATCTTCATCCTGATGGGCAAGACCGACCCCGAGGCGGCACGCCACTCGCAGCAGAGCATGGTGCTGGTGCCCGCCGACACCCCCGGCATCAAGATCGTGCGCCACCTCACCGTGATGGGCTACGACGACGCGCCCCACGGCCATATGGAGGTGCTGTTCGAGAACGTGCGCGTGCCCGTCGACAACATCCTGCTCGGCGAAGGCCGCGGCTTCGAGATCGCGCAAGGCCGCCTGGGCCCGGGCCGCATCCACCACTGCATGCGCACCATCGGGCTGGCCGAGCGCGCGCTCGAACTGATGTGCAAGCGCGCCAGCGAGCGCGTGGCCTTCGGCAAGACGGTTGCCTCGCAGACCGTCACGCAGGAGCGCATCGCCGAGGCGCGCTGCCGCATCGACATGGCGCGCCTGCTCACCCTCAAGGCCGCGTGGCTGATGGACACGGTGGGCAACAAGGTCGCCAAGTCCGAAATCGCGATGATCAAGGTCATCGCGCCCAACATGGCCTGCCAGGTCATCGACTGGGCCATGCAGGTGCACGGCGGCGGCGGCATGTGCCAGGACTTCCCGCTGGCCAACGCCTACGCCCACGTGCGCACGCTGCGCTTTGCCGACGGCCCCGACGAGGTGCACCGCAACGCCATCGCCAAGCTGGAACTGGGCAAATACCGGACCGACGCGCGGCCGGTCGAGATGCCGATCACGCGAGGGTTTTGAAGGCGCTATTGAAACCGCAGCTGCCGGTGGTCCATTTCAAAGGCCGGTAGCCGCTTTTCCTCAGGCCCGACGGCGCTCAATGCTGGTGGGCGTGCGAGCGTTGCGCGGCCGGCGCGGCGCCCATTGCCTTGACGGGCGCCTGCACCTCGACGTTCTGGCGCTTGCCGTCGCGGCCTTCGACAACCAGCGTGATGGGCGCCTTCTCGCCGTCCTTCCCCGGCGCCTTCAGGTCCATCAGCAGCACGTGGTAGCTCCCGGGCTTGAGTTCCACGGCCTTGCCCGCCGGCAAATCGAGCTGGGGGATGGCACGCATCTTCATCACGTTGCCCTCCATCGCCATCTCGTGAATTTCCGTCACACCCGCCACCGGCGAGCTCGCGCCCACGACGCGGGCTCCGTCCTTGGCGGTCAGCGTCATGAACGCACCGGTCGCCTTCTGGCCCGCCACCGTGGCGCGCACCCAGGGGTTGCCCACCTTCACGGCGGCGTCCTGCGCCTGGACGCCGGCCATGCCAACGAGAAGACCGGCCGCGCAGGCAAGGGCCAAAAATGGAAATTTCATCGAGAGATCCTGATAGAAAAAAAAGGAACATCGCCCTGCCGAACACGCGGCAGGCTCAAGCGGCGATTATCCGGACCGGCAATATTGCACGGACGGCGCGCCGCGCCCGCGCCAACTTGACTTTGGTCAACACCGCGACCGGCGCGCGGTCGAATAATGTGCATGAGCCATTCCCTTACCCCTTCTAGAAACGGACTTTCAACGCCATGAATGCCACCGCCGTCCAAACGGCCGCCCCTGCCCGCAAGACCCGCGCCAGCACCCGCCCGCGCGCCGCCGCCAAACGTTCGCGCGCGGGCGCACCGCGCCCGGTGGAACAAGGCGACGTCTCCGGCCTGCACGGCCAGCAGGCGCTGGCCGAGTACACCTCGGCCGAAGCCGCCGCCGGCGCGGAACTGGCCATGGAGGCAGCGGTCCAGGACATCCTGGCACAGGTGGAAAACCCCGAGGAAGTGCTGCACACCTTCCTGGACGGCGCCTCCGCCGACGAATTGCCCGACCTGCGCGAGACCGATGACCAGGCCGCCGACAGCATGGCTGCCCTGCGTTCGCTGCGCGGCGCCGGCGGCGCACCCGGCAAGGGCAAGAAAGCCAAGAAAAACGGCAAGGCGAACGGCGACGTGGCACCCGATGACATGCTGGCGCCCGACTGGCGCTCCGGCGGCTACCCCTACCAGAACCTCATGCTGCGCAAAAACTACGAGGCGCAGAAATACCGCCTGCAGGTGGAACTGCTCAAGCTGCAGGCCTGGGCCAAGGAAACCGGCCAGCGCGTGGTCATCATCTTCGAGGGGCGCGACGCCGCCGGCAA
>DAIOSZ010000008.1:0-16050 GCA_036752305.1 Burkholderiaceae bacterium | reverse complement strand
CCTCAACCCCCGCGGCGCGCGCGTGGTGGCGCTGGAAAAGCCCACCGCCGAGGAGCGCGGCCAGTGGTACTTCCAGCGCTACGTCAAGCACCTGCCCACGGCCGGCGAAATCGTTCTGTTCGACCGCTCCTGGTACAACCGCGCCGGCGTGGAGCGCGTGATGGGCTTTTGCAGCGAGGACGAATACCGCGAATACATGCTCCAGGCGCCCCAGTTCGAGCGCCAGCTCGTGCGCTCGGGCGTATTCCTGGTCAAGTTCTGGTTCTCCGTCAGCCGCGCCGAACAGCGCCGCCGCTTCAAGGAGCGCGAGGTGCATCCGCTCAAGCAGTGGAAGCTCAGCCCGATCGACAAGGCCTCGCTGGACAAGTGGGACGACTACACCAAGGCCAAGGAGGCGATGTTCTTCGACACCGACACCGCCGACGCCCCCTGGACCGTGATCAAGAGCGACTGCAAGAAGCGCGCGCGCCTGAACGCCATGCGCTACGTGCTGCACAAGCTGCCCTACGCCAACAAGGACCTCAAGAACATCGGCACGCTCGACACCCTGATCGTCGGCCGCGCCCATGTGGTCTACGAGCGCGGCGAGAAGCCCGGCGCGCTGCTCTAAGGCAGGGCGGGCAGGCCACCACGGAACGCTAAAAACGATAGCTGCCCGTGGTTATCTTGCTTGATGATTCTGCCGATTCGGCTCTCAAAAATCGGCCTCGATTGAAAAAATTTGTAGATATATCTACATTTTTTGTCACAACATCTACAAAAATCCAGTCTCCAGGCCACGCCAAGCGGCACTTGCGTGCCGTTTTCTTAATGGTTTTGGCCTGAACCGCCCTGAATACGTCCACGGACAGCTATCGATTTTGAAGTGCCGGATTTCAGCGCCGAAGCTGCGCCCCACGTGATGAGTCCTGTGGGCTAGTGCAGTGTTCGATGCTATGCAGCACTTATGGCGCCGCGCCTTTGCCTCCGTGGCGTCGTTGCAAATCCTCGCGATGCCACTGAGCATCGCTGTGGTTTGCGCCTAGCCACGAAGGCAAATCCGCTGGCCCATAAGTACCGCAAAGCGTCGAACACTGCACTAGTAGCTCAGGCCGGGATATTGGCCGATGTAGTCCGCATGCTGGGCCTGGCCGGCCATGAAATGCGCGACGTCCTTGCGCGAGATGGCGCCCACTTTGAGGTTTTTGCCGAGTTCCGTGAAAACGCGGTACTGGCCAGTCAGCGGCCCATTCGTCAGCCGCCCCGGGCGCACGAACATGGCATTCGGGTATCCGGCCGACAGCATGCGCTCCATTTCGGTCTTCTCGGCATAGATGTCCTTGAGAAACAGGCCAAACAGCAGCTTCATCAGCCAGGGGTTGTAGTCGCCGCTGTCGCCCGCGCCAAAGCCCGTCAGCACGATCAGCGGCGCCTGCGCCTTGGTGGCCCTCAGGGCCTGGAGGATCGCCGTGGCCGACTTGGGGTACAGACCCGTGGCCTTGCTGCTCATCCCCGTGCCCAGCGTCACCAGCACAACTTCGGCGCCGTCAATGGCCCGGGCAACGTCGTCGGCGTTCAGGGAACTGCCGCGGATCTTGTGGATGGCCGGATGGTCGGCAATGGACTCCACGCTGCGCGACAGCGTGGTCACCTGGTGACCGCGCTCCACCAATTGGTTCACCAGTTCCAGGCCCACGCCGGCCGAAGCGCCGATGACGGTCGTTTTCATGGGGATGTCTCCGTGGTTGAAAAGAATGTGAGGTGAACGGCGGCGGGAGGGGCGAAAGCGTACCGCACATGACCCAACGCGCGCCGGCTCATTCGTCGGACACTGGCGCCGCCAACAGTCGATGGCACATGGCCGACGAGTACCCCACCAAGGCGGGCTCCACGGCGTCATGGGCGCCAAGACCCGTCGCCACGTCGTTCCAGGCCTGGCGCATGATTTCATGGTCTTGCGGCCGGCGGGCATAGCGCTGAAGCTGCACTGACCACTGCGACTCCCGCGGCAACAAGGCGCCGCGCTCAAGCTGCTCGATCGTCGATTCCAGCCAGGCGCGCGCCGCCGTCCACTGGCCGGTGAACGGGTTGAAGAGTTCGGCGTCCATCCCGTCGCGGCAAGCCAGGAAGCGGCTGACCCTCCGCGGCACCTGCTGGGCGCCGACGTCCCTGGGCAGCTCCAGTTGGTGATGCAATGCCAGGGCGGCAAGCTGGCGCGTATAGGCGGCCAGGGTGACGGCCTTGTGCACCGACAACGGCGTATCGAACACCCGCACCTCCACGGTGCCGAACTCGGGCTTGGGGCGCACGTCCCAATAGATGTCCTTCAAGGTATGGGCGATTTGCGTGGCAAACAGTTCCTGGACGACATGCTCGAACTCCGCCCAGTCGCTCAGCACGGGCATGGGCCCGCCATTGGGATAGACCAAGGGCTCCAGCGGGCGGCTGGCGGCAAACCCGGTATCCGTGAGCTGCAGAAAGGGCGAGGCCGCCGACAGCGCGATGAAAAGCGGACACAGCGCCTGCAGCACGTTGGCCACGCGGATGGCCGCCTCGGCGTCCGGCATGCCCACGTGCACATGCATGCCGTAGGTGGAAAAGCGCTTGGGCAGAAAGCCAAACCGCTGCTCAAGTTCCTTGGCCCGTGCGCCGGGGGCCGTGACGCGCTCGTTCCAGAACTGGGTGACCTGCGTTCCGCCGCCCCGGATGTCGCAGCCGTTCGCCTGCGCGGCCTGCCGCGCTTGCTCCACCAACAGCCGCATCTCCTCCATCATCGCGTCGCCACGCGAGTGGATGGACGAATTGACCTCAAGCGTGGCCAAGGTGGCTTCGAGTGCGAACCGCGTCGCATGCGGCCCGGTGGCCAGATGTGCCTGAACCTTGTCGGCCGAAGGCGAGAGCCGGCCCGTCCCGGGCGACACGAGTTGGAGTTCGAGTTCGATACCGAAGCTCAGGGCCTCCGAGTGCTTGAAATGCATGACAGTACCTCCTCTTTTTTTCAGCAACGACAGACGAATTTCCGAGCGCGACAGGGAGCAGGCGCGCACGCCGTCCTCGTGCGGGCGTCATGCCCGCGGTTTCAAACCCTGACGCGGTTCAGTCCGGCAGACCCAGCGCCTTCGTCCGGCAGGCCTGCAGAAAGGAGCGCAGCATCGGCGCATCGTCGAACACCTGCGGCGCGCCAACCGGATGAAACTCGGGATGCCATTGCACCCCGGCGATGAAGCCGCGGTCCATGCGGCCGATGGCCTCGATCAAGCCATCCCCCGGACAACGCGCCTCCACCGAAAAGCCGGGCGCCAGCGTCTTGATGCCCTGGTGGTGGATGCTGTTCACCCGCATCTCGGCATGGCCCGGATAGAGCCGGCCGAGCCATCCGCCCTCCTCCAGCCGCAGCGGGTGAAAGTTCTGCTCGTAGTTGCTCAAGCTCAAATGCTGCACGGCGTCGCCGCACTGGGTGGGAATGTCCTGATACAGCGTGCCGCCAAACGCCACGTTGAGCAGTTGCAGCCCCCGGCAGATCCCGAACACCGGCTTGCCGGCGGCGACAAACGCGTTGATCAACTCCATCTCATAGCGGTCGCGGACGGCATCTCCGTTCCACTCGGGCTTGAGTGCCGCCTCGCCATAGGAAAGCGGCGACACGTCGTTGCCGCCTTGCAGCACCAGCCCATCCAGCGCCTGCGCGTAGTGGTGCAGATTCAGGTTCTCGCGCTGCACCAGGCTCTGCGCCTCCAGCGCGGGGACCATCACCGGCAGCGCGCCGCTGCGCAGCAGCCACTGCGCCACCGACTGCTCCAGGTAGTGCAGCGTCTTGGTCCAGACCCCGCCCAGGTCAAGGACCGGGGTGCGCGGATAGTAGATGCGGGCGGAAACGCCGATCAGCAAATGCGGCTTCTGGTAAGGCATGGAAGATTCTCCCCGCCAACGGCAAGGTCACATGCGGCCCGGGGCTTCAGGCGTGGCGCCGGCAACATGCACTGCGTCTGCCCGAGTCACGGAAGCAAGCCGCCTGGAACAAGGTCGGCCAGCAAGCCGCGCTGCCCGACGGCCAACGGACGCACCCCCAAGGCCCCGCCTCAATTGCCCAGCAGGTTGCGCTGCACATGCGCCAGGTGCGCGCGCGTGCAGTGCAGCGCGCGCTCCAGGTCGCGCTCGCACAGCGCGGCCACCAGCGCGCGGTGTTCGCGCTGGTAGGCGGCACGGCGCTCGGGCGTGACGCTGCGGCGCTTGAGCATGCCCCACTCGCCCTGCGCGCGGGCCTGGTTCATGAGCTTGAAGACCTGGATGATGAAGCCGTTGTGCGCGGCCTCGGCGATCGCCTCGTGCAGCAGGCCGTCCCAGTGCTCGAAATCCTCCAGCGAGCGGGCCTGCTCGGCCTCTTCGCAGCACTGCGCCATGCGCGCAAAGTCGGCCGGCGTGGCGTTGCGCACCACCATCTCCACGATGGCCGGCTCGATGGCGTGGCGCGCGGCCATCAGCTCGGCCGGGCTCACCCCCGTGGTGGCCGTCACCGGCTCCAGCGTCGGCAGCACGGCGGCAATGCCCTCGCTCACGTAGGTGCCGCTGCCCACGGTCTGCGTGATCAGGCCGGCGGTTTTCAGTTGCCCCAGCACCCGGCGCACCGCCGACCGGCCCAGGCGGTATTCGGTGCACAGGGCGCGTTCGGTGGGAATGCGGTGGCCGGCACGCCAGATGCCGGACTTGAGCTTGTCCAGCAGGGTTTCGCGCAGCAGGGCGGCGGGGTCCATGGTGGTGGATGGGCGTAACGTGGAATGACGAATGACGGGACCGAATCATAGCAAGGGTTGACCAAATTCGACCAATTCTCGCATCGAGTCGGTGTTTTCACCGGTTGCCACTGTGATTATTGGTTCTACAATTTTCACCAAGATAAACCAATATCAACCAATTAATCAGTCCCAAGGAACCCTCATGAAAATCGCGCGTGTGCAGAAAGACGGCCAGGTTCATCTGGCCCTGGTGGACGAAGCCAGGCAGGAAGTCGCCCTGGTCGGTGGCGAGGCGGCTGAAAACCCCAACCCGGTGTTGGCCGTGATCGAGCGGGGCATCCCGGCCGCGCAGTTGCAAGGCGCCGTTACCGCGCGCCTGCCCTGGGCTCAGGTCAAGTTCCTGGCGCCGTTCTCGGCCTTCTTGCGCAACCCTTTTGCCGTGGGCAAGAACTACCACGAACACGCGCTGGAGTTTGACAAGAGCGGCTTCAACGCCACCAGCGGCGGCGCCTCGGCCATTCCCGCCTATCCGCAAATCTTCACCAAGGCCACGCTCACGCTCAGCGGTCCGAGCGACGCCATCCGCTTCAACCCGGCCCACACCCAGTCGGTGGACTACGAGGGCGAGATCGCCGTGGTGATCGGCAAAACCGCGCGCCACGTGAACAAGGCCGACGCGATGTCTTGCGTCTGGGGCTACCTGGCCGCCAACGACGTGACCGCGCGCGACCTGCAAAAGAACCACGCCCAGTGGTTCCTGGGCAAATCGCTCGACGGCTTCTGCCCGCTCGGCCCCTGGATCACCACCACCGACGAAGCGCCGGCCGACATGCGCATGCAGACCTGGGTCAACGGCGAGCCGCGCCAGGACGCCCGCATCTCGCAGCTGATCTTCGACGTGCCCACGCTGATCGAGCAGATGAGCGCAACCATGACGCTGCTGCCCGGCGACGTGCTGCTCACCGGCACCTCGGTGGGCGTGGGCGTGGGCTTCAACCCGCCCAAATTCCTGAAGCACGGTGACCGGGTGCGCGTGGCCATCACCGGCCTGGGCGAACTGAACAACCCCGTTGAAACGGTTTGAGCGGCCCCTGCGCACACCAGGAAACACGACCATGACCATCCGTCACCTTGCCCTGCAACTGGCCGCCGCGACCCTCGCCGCCGCTGCCGCCGCCCTGCCCGCCTTGCCCGCCCTGGCGCAGGACGCCTACCCCGGCAAACCCATCACGATGCTGGTGCCCTTTCCGCCGGGCGGCGTGGCCGACACCGTGGGTCGCCCGGTGGCCGAGGCCATGGCGCGCGCGCTGGGCCAGCCCATGCCGGTGGAAAACAAGGGCGGCGCCGGCGGCGGCATCGGCATGGCCCAGGTGGCCAAGGCGCGGCCCGACGGCTACAACGTGCTGATGTCGCTGTCCTCCGTCGTCGTGCTGCCCGAGGCCGACAAGGTGCTCAAGCGCGCCCCGCTCTACACGCTGGAGCAGCTCAAGCCCGTGGCCCGCTTCACCGCCGACCCCACCGCGCTGGTCGTGCGCGCCGACAGCCCCTGGAAGACCTACCAGGACTTCATCGCCGACGTGAAAAGCCGGCCAGGCCAGCTGAGCTTCGGCTCATCGGGCAACTACGGCACCATGCACGTGCCCATGGAGCAGCTCAAGGCCGCCACCAACAGCTACATCCTGCACGTGCCCTACACCGGCGCCGGCCCGGCCGTGCTGGCCCTGCTCGGCGGCCAGGTCGATGCCTTGTCCACCGGACCCTCCAGCGTGATGCAGCATGTGCGCGCCGGCAAGCTGCGCGTGCTCGCTCACTGGGGCGAGGGCCGCCTGGCCGCGCTGCCAGACGTGCCCAGCTTCAAGGAACTGGGCGTGCCCATCGGCTACTCGCAATGGTCCGGCCTGTTCGTGCCCGCCGGCACGCCCGACGCCGCGGTCACCCGGCTGCGCCAGGCCGCCAAGGCGGCCTCGGAAGACCCCCGCGCCCGCCAGGCACTGGCCGCTGCCGGCACCTCCTTCATGTACCTGGACATGCCCGAATTCGAGCGCTTCGTGCAAACCGACGCCAAGGCCATGGCCGCGCTGGTGCAGCGCATTGGCAAGGTGGAGTAGCGGTTCGGCCAGCCCCCGGGAACTTCAAAATTCATAGCTGCCCGTGGTTGATTCCTGGTCGATTGAGGCCAGTATCGCACTCAAAAATGCCCTTTTGAGCCGCGTCAAAGGCCGCGCCGACTCCTGTTTTGTAGATTCATCAACAAATATGTAGATACCTCTACAAAATTATCATTCCCCATCGGGCTCCAAGCCGTTTCAGGCCTATTTTTCAAAAACAAAACGGCCTCCAGGCCAATGAAAACGCCCACGGGCAGCTATCATTTTTGAAAATGCATCCGGCAGCCCGCGCGCACTGTCCTGCGCTCAATCCACGCCGGTCTCCAGCAGTTCCACCGGGTCGCCGTAGCGCGCGGCCATGGCGACGACCTCGGGGTCGCGCAGCGCGCACAGGAAGCCGCCCTCGATCAGCGGCGTGCCGCCGGCGGTGACGGTGGAGTCCAGCGTCACCAGGTCCATGTGGACGGGGGGCTCCTCCCAGTCGGGCATGACGCGGCGGATGTAGTCGCTCGGGCGCGCCAGGTCGATGCCGAAGTGCAGCGCGCCGGGGGCGTTGGAGCCGGCCGGGTAGATGGTGCGGCGCGGCGCCTTGGGGTTGAAGCCGCAGCCGCCGCCTTCGATCATGCGCCCGCCGACCAGCATGTCGCGCAGGATTTGCGCCTCGTCGGAGCGGCCGCTGACCTCGCTGACGTATTCGCCGTCGAAGTGCACGCCAATGTGCTCGGCAAACGGCCGCGCGAAGCCGATGGCCCATTGCGGGTAGAGCACGCCCTGCATGCGCGTGGCAACGGACAGGTCGTTCCTGACAGCGTTGTGGTCCCACAGATTGGGGCCGTGCGTGGGCAGGTAGTGCACGTAGGCGCCGGGCTCCTCGGCGGTCATTTGCCCGCGCCAGCGGTTGGTGGCCAGCTGGTTGGCGCGCATCTCGGGCGTGAAGTGGATCGAAAAGTCGCTGCCGCGCGCATCAGAAAAATGCAGCCGGAAGTCCCCCTCGGCCGGGTAGCGCGCGGCGGTGGCGCGGCACAGCGCGCCGACCAGATCGATGGGAAAGCGCGCCTGCGGGGTTTGCAGCAGGTCCAGGTTGCGAAAGTAGGTGATCTTCACCCAGCGCTGGCCGCGCCGGCGCAGCGCGATGGCCAGCGGATCGATGATGGAGCAAAACCAGGTGGAGACGACGAAGCTGGCCGATTCGAGCAAGGGCCGGACGGCCTCGGGAATCTCGGTCACGCGCGTGCTGGGCTCCATGTACAGGCGCAGCCGCGCGCCGCGCGCGCGCGCCAGCCCGCCCACGGCCTGCACCACGCGCGGGTCCAGCAGCGGGTCGGTGAGCATCAGCACCTCGTCGCCGGGGCGGATGGCGAACACGCGCATGAAGTTGTCCAGCGCCTGAAAGTCGTGCTGCGTGGCGGTGATGGCGGGGGCCAGGGGCGGCGGCAGGCCGACCCAGTTGTGCGTGTCTGTCATGGCGGGTTTCTCCTGGATCAATCGACGGCGGCGCCCGAGCGCTTGACCGCATCGCCCCAGCGCTGCACCTCGGCGGCAACGAAGGCGCGGGTTTCGGCAGGGGTCGCGCCCCAGGGCTCGGCGCCGCGCGCGGCCAATTGCTTGCGCAGCTCGGGGTCGGCCAGCACCTTCTGGATGGCGGCGTTCAGGCGCTCGACCACCGCGGGCGGCGTGCCCGCGGGCGCGAAGATGGCGTCCCAGGCGCTCAGGTCGAAACCGGGCACGCCGCTTTCGGCCAGCGTGGGCACGTCGTCGAACCCGGCCACGCGCCGCGCGGTGCTCACCGCCAGCGGGCGCACGCGGCCGGCGCGCGCCTGCGGCGCGGCGTTGGGCATGACCTCGAACATCCAATCGACCTGGCCGCCGATCAGGTCGGTCATCGCCGCCGCGCCGCCGCGATACGGGATGTGAACCACGGCCACGCCGGCTGCCGACTTGAGGATCTCGGCCGCCAGGTGCGAGGTGGTGCCGTTGCCGGCCGAGGCATAGGTGTAGCGGCCGGGCGCGGCCTTGAGCCTGGCGATCAGCTCCCGGGCGCTGGTGGCCTCCAGCCCGGGCCGCGCCACCAGCATGGCGGCAATGCGCGTGAGCCGCCCCACGGGCTCGAAGTCCTGCGTGGCCGAGAAGCCAGGCCGCTTGTACAGCGTCTGGTTGATGCCATGCGTGCCGTTGGTGCCGTACAGCAGCGTGTAGCCGTCCGGCGCCGCCTTGGCCGCCTGCGCGCTGCCCACGTTGCCGCCCGCGCCGCCCAGGTTTTCCACCACGATGGACTGCCCCAGCTCGGTGGCCACGCGACCCATCACCAGGCGGGCCATGGTGTCGCCTCCGCCGCCGGCCGGAAACGGCACGATCAGGCGAATGGGCTTGGACGGATAGGCCACCTCCTGCGCCCACCCCGCGCCCGCCGCCAACCAGGCCGCGGTGCCCGCCCCGGCCGACAGACACCAGCGGCGGCGCGTCATCGCCGCCTCTTGCGCCATCACATCCTTCATATGCTTAGCCTCCTTAGCAAATGCAGCTATCACACCGTGGGGGCGCGGTGCTGTCAATCCCGGCTTGCCCTGGATCAATCCTGATTTGATAGCGCATTGTGGTTGTCCACACGACACGGAAGGCCAAACTGGCCGACAATGGCGCCCATGCAAGCGCTCTGGATGGTTCTGGCCTCGTTGCTCTTCGCCACCATGAGCGTGTGCGTGAAATTCGCCTCGGCGCATTTCCATTCCATCGAACTGGTGGCCTACCGCGGCCTCATCGGCATGGTGGTACTGGCGCTGTGGTGCCGCGCGGCGGGGGTCTCGCTGCGCACCCACGTGCCCATGATGCACCTGTGGCGCGGCATCGTCGGCGTGTTCTCGCTGGCCGCCTGGTTCTACGCCATCGGCGGGCTGCCGCTGGCCACCGCGATGACGCTCAACTACATGAGTGGCGTGTGGGTGAGCGCCTTCCTGGTGGGCGGCACGCTGGTCATGGGGCGGCTGTCGGACCTGCCGCGCCAGGGGCCGCTGGTGGCCGTGGTGTTGGCCGGCTTTGCCGGCGTGGTGATGATGCTGCGCCCGACCATCGAGCAAAACCAGCTCTTCGCCGGGCTGATGGGGCTGATGTCGGGCCTGACGGCGGCGCTGGCCTACCTGCAGGTAGCCTCGCTGGGCCGCGTCGGCGAGCCCGAGCTGCGCACCGTGTTCTATTTTTCGGTGGCCGCCGCCGCCACCGGGCTGCTGGGCATGGGGATCACCGGCGCCAGCGCCTGGCACTGGCCGCAGGCGCTGTGGCTGCTGCCCATCGGCTTGCTGGCCGCCGTGGGCCAGTGGTGCATGACGCGCGCCTACACCAGCGGCGCCACGCTGGTGGTGGCCAATTTGCAATACTCGGGCATCGTGTTTTCGGCGCTGTATGGCCTGTTTCTGTTTGGCGACCGGATTCCGCTGATTGGCTGGCTGGGCATGCTGCTCATCATCCTCAGCGGAATCGTCGCCACCGCGCTGCGCCGCCGCGCCCTGCCCAACCCACCCGCCGAGGAGTACTGAACCATGCACACCGTCACCATCAGCGCCGCCCAGTTGCAAGGGCTTATCGCCAGCGGCCAGCCGCTGCTGATCCTGGACCTGAGCTTCGACCTGGCCAACACCGCCTGGGGCGAGGAGCAGTTCCTGGCCGCGCACATCCCCGGCGCCGCCTACGCGCACCTGGACCGCGACCTGAGCGCCGCCCATGGCGACGCCAGCGCCGCCTCCGGCGGGCGCCACCCGCTGCCCACGCGCGAGGCCTTTGCGCGCTGGCTGGCCGCCGCCGGGCTGAACCCGGACACGCAGGCCGTGGTCTACGACCGCAACGGCACCATGACCGCCGGGCGCGGCTGGTGGATGACCCAATGGGCCGGCCATGAAGCCGTGGCCGTGCTCGACGGCGGCTGGAACGCCTGGCTGGCCGCCGGCGGCGCGACCGAAAGCGGCCCGGCCCGCGCCCGGCCTGCCGGCAGCTTCCGCCTGGCCCCGCCGCTGGCCGAGCTGCGCACCCTGCAACAGGTGCACGGCGCGCTCGGCGAGCAAGGCCGTCAGACCCTCATCGACGCCCGCGCCACGCCGCGCTACCTGGGCGAAATGGAGCCGCTGGACCCGATTGCCGGCCACATCCCCGGCGCGCTCAACCGCCCCTTTGGCAGCAACCTGCAAGCCGACGGCCTGTTCAAGCCCGCCGCCCAGCTGCGCGCCGAATTCGAGCAACTGCTGGCCGGCGCCGACCCCGCCAGCGTCGTCCACCACTGCGGCAGCGGCGTCAGCGCCGTCCCCAACATCCTGGCCATGGAACTCGCCGGCCTGGGCCGCCGCCCCCTCTTCGCCGGCAGCTGGAGCGAATGGAGCAACACACCGGGCATGCCCTGCGCGAAAGGGTAAACGCTATCAAAAAAGATAGCTGTTCGTGGTGATTTTGATTGATGATTTAGCTATTTTGACCCTTGAAACTGCCACCTGTGGTGCTGCGACCGGTGGAGGGTGAATTGATTTTGTAGTGCATGGCAGGAGCGCCTTGCGTTCGCTCCAGTTTCAACCCACGCGCAGCTTGAAGCGCGGGGGCAGCAGATCGTTGAGTTTCAACCCACGCGCCCCGTGCGGGGCGCGACAAGCTCGCCGCCGAAGTGGCCGAGTGGAGCGGGCCGTTTCAACCCACGCGCCCCGTGCGGGGCGCGACGTACACCGACATGCCATACCCCCCGTTGTGGGTGGAGTTTCAACCCACGCGCCCCGTAGGGCGCCGCGCGAAACGCGCAGTTTCAACCCACGCGCCCCGTGCGGGGCGCGACCTGCAATTTCGCAGCGTTTATTAGGAGTAGTCATGGGTTTCAACCCACGCGCCCCGTGCGGGGCGCGACCACGTACCCGGCCGCGCCACCGGCCGTCATGCGCGTTTCAACCCACGCGCCCCGTACGGGGCGCGACGCAAATGTGGTGCATGTGTGCGCGTGTTGTGGTGGCGTTTCAACCCACGCGCCCCGTGCGGGGCGCGACGCGGGAGCGCTGACCGTCGAGGTTGACAGCGACATGTTTCAACCCACGCGCCCCGTGCGGGGCGCGACATCAGGTGAAACAGGTCAGCGCGCCAGTGCCGCGGTTTCAACCCACGCGCCCCGTGCGGGGCGCGACGCGATATCAACCGGCCCGAGCATCGGTTCGATGCTCAAGTTTCAACCCACGCGCCCCGTGCGGGGCGCGACCACAGGAATGGCAAAGCGGCGCCCTGTGCCGCAGCGTTTCAACCCACGCGCCCCGTGCGGGGCGCGACGCGCAGCTCACGCCACACGCCGACCCCCGGCGTGCCGTTTCAACCCACGCGCCCCGTGCGGGGCGCGACACGCGCAGCAGCACGTCATCTGTTTACACGGGCGACGGTTTCAACCCACGCGCCCCGTGCGGGGCGCGACCCGCCATCACGCGCACTGCGCGGCGCGTGAGCGGAACGTTTCAACCCACGCGCCCCGTGCGGGGCGCGACCGCACCGTGCGCTCTGACACGTCGAGATGCGCAGGTTTCAACCCACGCGCCCAGCTCATCTCCACCATCCGCGAGCCACTTGGTTTCAACCCACGCGCCCCGTGCGGGGCGCGACTATACGGTCATCGTCGCGGTGCTTGCGTCGATTGAGTTTCAACCCACGCGCCCCGTGCGGGGCGCGACCTGATCGCGCATGTCGGCTAGCGACCCGGCCACACCGTTTCAACCCACGCGCCCCGTGCGGGGCGCGACGAGCGATGTCGTGCTCACGCCGATCGAAGGCCAGGTTTCAACCCACGCGCCCCGTGCGGGGCGCGACCACGCTGTAGGCGACGGGCGCGCCGGATGCATCGGCGTTTCAACCCACGCGCCCCGTGCGGGGCGCGACCGGCGGTGGGTGGTTTCGGATTTCGCTGTCGGCCTGGTTTCAACCCACGCGCCCCGTGCGGGGCGCGACCTCTCAGGCTTGACGGCGCTGCTTCAAAGCATCCGGTTTCAACCCACGCGCCCCGTGCGGGGCGCGACCCCTGTACACCTACACCACAGCCATGAGACCGGGTTTCAACCCACGCGCCCCGTGCGGGGCGCGACCGCATCCCTCGCCGACCAGGCCCAGCAAACCGCGCTGTTTCAACCCACGCGCCCCGTGCGGGGCGCGACCACCTGAAGGACATGGGTGCGCTGTGCAAGGCCGAGTTTCAACCCACGCGCCCCGTGCGGGGCGCGACTATCAAATTTCTGAAGGCGCTCGGCTCCAAGGACGCGTTTCAACCCACGCGCCCCGTGCGGGGCGCGACTTTTGCCCACGACAGTTCGCCCTGCTGACCCTGCTGTTTCAACCCACGCGCCCCGTGCGGGGCGCGACCGGTCATGGGCACAACCATCGCGCCCTGGTCGGAGTTTCAACCCACGCGCCCCGTGCGGGGCGCGACGCGACGACCCGGACTATCGGCGTTGCAATCGCATGGTTTCAACCCACGCGCCCCGTGCGGGGCGCGACGTTGAGGTGCTTGACCATCGCTGCGCAGATCGCGCCGTTTCAACCCACGCGCCCCGTGCGGGGCGCGACTTGTAGAGGCCGTGATAGTCGATGGCAGCGCAGGCGTTTCAACCCACGCGCCCCGTGCGGGGCGCGACTCGCGAAAGATCGCGGCGGCGCCGCCGGGATAGGAGTTTCAACCCACGCGCCCCGTGCGGGGCGCGACCCGACGATGGTCTACATCAGCTTCACCACCGATCAGGTTTCAACCCACGCGCCCCGTGCGGGGCGCGACGGGGTTTCCGAAGAGGCAGACGGCACCAGTTGCGTGTTTCAACCCACGCGCCCCGTGCGGGGCGCGACATGGTCAGCATCGGGCCGTCCAACTCCCACGACAAGTTTCAACCCACGCGCCCCGTGCGGGGCGCGACGCCCGTGCCCAGCCCGCCCGCACCCGCGAAGGTGCGTTTCAACCCACGCGCCCCGTGCGGGGCGCGACGATGGAGCGCGCGACACGAGCCTGAAAGTCTGCCTGTTTCAACCCACGCGCCCCGTGCGGGGCGCGACCTCATCGCTCGCCGCCACCTGCACCGGAACACTGGTTTCAACCCACGCGCCCCGTGCGGGGCGCGACACGCTGGGCGACGGGGCCACGCTGGGCGACAAATTGTTTCAACCCACGCGCCCCGTGCGGGGCGCGACGACGACCTTACGGAGCTGCGCGGTGCACTGCACGATGTTTCAACCCACGCGCCCCGTGCGGGGCGCGACATCACGAAATCAGTACCCGCATCGGCCATCGCTTGCGTTTCAACCCACGCGCCCCGTGCGGGGCGCGACTCGACGAAGAAAACGCCGCGCTTGAACTCACGCAGTTTCAACCCACGCGCCCCGTGCGGGGCGCGACCATGTTTGGAAATCGCCCCCATCAAGCCCCCCTGTTTCAACCCACGCGCCCCGTGCGGGGCGCGACGCCGACAGTGCACACTCGCGTTTTGAGGCGACTGCAGTTTCAACCCACGCGCCCCGTGCGGGGCGCGACGGGCGACGTGCAGCGCGAGTTCGAGCGCGAGCGCGCAGTTTCAACCCACGCGCCCCGTGCGGGGCGCGACGATTGCGCCGGGCTCGACGACGAGTTCTTCGCGGTAGTTTCAACCCACGCGCCCCGTGCGGGGCGCGACGGGCGGATGCGCTCGAAAATTTGCAACCCCTTTGCGTTTCAACCCACGCGCCCCGTGCGGGGCGCGACCGGTTCGTCGAGCAGGTTGGTCAGGTATTCATCGTCGTTTCAACCCACGCGCCCCGTGCGGGGCGCGACTTGCGCCACAGTGCTGGGGCTGCTCCACAGCCCGGTGTTTCAACCCACGCGCCCCGTGCGGGGCGCGACCTGTCATCGGGGGGGCCGAGGCTGAGCACGCCTTTGAGTTTCAACCCACGCGCCCCGTGCGGGGCGCGACGCGGTGACCTTCGGCGGATTCATATTCGGCGTGGCGTTTCAACCCACGCGCCCCGTGCGGGGCGCGACGGCGCGCGCCGAAGCGCTCTTGTCTGAGCTGGCGTTTCAACCCACGCGCCCCGTGCGGGGCGCGACTCCATCAGCACCAGTTCGGCCGTCTCACGCCAGTTGTTTCAACCCACGCGCCCCGTGCGGGGCGCGACTCTTCTTGCCTGCGGCGATGGCCTTCGACCAAGTGGGTTTCAACCCACGCGCCCCGTGCGGGGCGCGACGTGGCTACTCCCTGTTGCTCAAGCCAGCAGAAATGTTTCAACCCACGCGCCCCGTGCGGGGCGCGACGCGGGGGCCGAGCCGCTGGTAGATGCGCCCCTGAGTTTCAACCCACGCGCCCCGTGCGGGGCGCGACTCGGCACCATGTCGCTATCGGCGAGGTATTGGCTGTTTCAACCCACGCGCCCCGTGCGGGGCGCGACTCGCCCGATCACGCCGAGCGGGCGCGCCGCTGCGCCGTTTCAACCCACGCGCCCCGTGCGGGGCGCGACGCGGCATGGCTGACCTCACCATCCAAGGACTGGCCGTTTCAACCCACGCGCCCCGTGCGGGGCGCGACAACCCGCCGCCAAAGTCGGGCGGAAGTGTCTACGTTTCAACCCACGCGCCCCGTGCGGGGCGCGACAGTCCATCGCGCAACTCAACGCCGACGGATCTACGGGTTTCAACCCACGCGCCCCGTGCGGGGCGCGACAACTGGTGCTGATGGAGCTTGTGGCCAACAAACCGTTTCAACCCACGCGCCCCGTGCGGGGCGCGACGTCTGCCAGTTGGCGGCGCCGGGGATGGGTTGGCCGTTTCAACCCACGCGCCCCGTGCGGGGCGCGACCACTACCTGCGCGGCCAGGTCACGGGCTTTATGCAGTTTCAACCCACGCGCCCCGTGCGGGGCGCGACTTGCGTCCGCCTCAACGGCGCAGCGTGGGCTACAGTTTCAACCCACGCGCCCCGTGCGGGGCGCGACGTGGGCGGCCGTGCCGAATTCGACCATGTGAGCGTAGTTTCAACCCACGCGCCCCGTGCGGGGCGCGACTGGGCCAGCGGCCACGGCATCGGCCTCGATACCTGGGTTTCAACCCACGCGCCCCGTGCGGGGCGCGACGTCAGCCAATGGGCCGACGCCGAACGGCGCCTATCCGTTTCAACCCACGCGCCCCGTGCGGGGCGCGACGGGCCGAGAGCCTGTAAGACGCAAGGTGCGTATTCCACGCCATCGCGGGCACCGTTCCGCGCTGATGGCGGGCAGCGTTCC
>DAIOSZ010000007.1:19193-44119 GCA_036752305.1 Burkholderiaceae bacterium | reverse complement strand
GGAAGCTGACCGCCGTGCTGCGCGGGCTGGCACCCGAGAGTCTGTTGGACAGCTATGAAACCGAGCGCAAGCCACATGTGCAAGCGTTCATAGAACTCGCGGTGCGGCTGGGTGACATCATTCAGGCGACCGATCCCGAAAAAGCGCGCGAACGCGATGCCAAGTTCGCCAGCGGGCAGCCGGAGATTTTTGAGTTTCCCTCGCCTGGCCTCGGCCCCGGCCTGCTGCACGGTCGTGGCGAAGGCGTCGGCCTGCCCTTCATCCAGCCACGCTTGCGCGATGGCGCTCTGCTTGACGAGCGCGTGGGGACCCGATTCGGCCTGGTGGGCCCGCGCGCACTCCTGCGCATCGTCTCGCCGCCAGCCAACCTTGCCCTCGTAGCCAGCGACGATGAGCCCGCGCTCGGCCAATGGCTGTCTGAGCGAGGCGTTCAGGCGGCGCTGATCCGACCAGACCGCTACGTGCTCGGCGTGGCGCATGCGGCAATCGAACTGCCCGCGCTGCTGGGTGCCCTGCCGACGGCGGCTACCCGTTGACGTTGGCCGTGTCGGCAACATCGGGTGACTCGTCGGGCCTCGCACGCATGCTCAGCGTGCTTGAATTCTTTGACGACGCGCACCCCAGCCACAGCGCCGAGAGCCTGGCCGAAGTCCTGAATGTCTCGCTGCCGACGATCTACCGCTATGTACGTCTGCTCGTGGACGCGGGCCTGCTGCAGCGCGTGGCCGAATCGCGCGTCGCGCTGGGGCCCCGCATCATCGTGCTGGACCACCATATCCGCCAGGCGGACCCAGTGCTGCGCCACGGCGCGCCCTTCATGGCCGAGCTCGTGACGGCCACGGGGTTCGACTGCGTGATTTCGGCGCTCTACGGTGATCAGTTGCTCGATACCCATCGGGAGTATTCACAGGTACCCGCCACGCTCAGCTACGGGCGCGGCCGGCCCAGGCCCTTGTTCCTGGGCGCCGCGCCCAAGGCAATCCTGTCGCGCTTTTCGCCTGCCCGCCTGCGCAAGCTGTTCGATCGCAGCACCGAAGAAATCGCGGCGGCCGGCCTGCCCGCTGAATGGTCAGCGTTTCGTCGCTACTTCGCGCAGGTCCGCAAGGCAGGGTACTACCTGTCCAGCGGCGAACTCGAACCGCAGTTGGCCGCATTGGCGGCACCGATGCTGAGCGGCAACGGCGATATTCTCGGCGCGATCTCGGTGGTCACCAGCGTCGACCGCATGGCGATGATCGATCTCGACAAGCTCGCCACCCGGGTCATGCGCGCCGCCGACGACATCGCGGCCCGCGCCGGCTAGCGTGAAGTGCTTCCGTTTTACCCACCTCACCCAAGGACCCTCATGAAACTCCTGAGCTTTTTGAACAACGCTGGACAAGCCAGCTACGGCGCGGCCATCGATGGCCGCGTGCTCGACCTCAAGCCGTTGCTTGGCGCCGAGGCACCGGATCTCAAAACCTTGATCGCCAAGGGCCTGCAGGCCAAGGCCGCCGAAGCCGCGAAGGCGCATCCGGCCACGCTGGAGCTGAACTCGCTGACGCTGCTGCCGGTCATTCCCAATCCCGGCCAGATTTTCTGCGTGGGCCTGAACTACGGCGAACACGTGCGCGAGACGGGTCGGGAAGTCACCGAGTCGCCTGCGATCTTCATGCGCGTGCCCGCATCGCAAGTCGCTCATGGGCAGAGCATCGTGCGCCCGCCCGAGTCGATCCGGCTGGACTATGAAGGCGAGATCGCCATCGTCATCGGCAAGGGCGGGCGGCGGATTTCCGAGGTCGACGCCTGGAGCCACATCGCCGGCTACAGCTGCTACAACGACGGCAGCGTGCGCGACTGGCAGGTGGCCACTTCGCAGTGGACACGGGGCAAAAACTTCGGGCGCACCGGCGGCTTCGGCCCCTGGTTGGTAACCGCCGACGAGATCGCCCCCAACCAGAACATGTCGCTCGTCACGCGCCTGAACGGCCAGGAGATGCAACGCGCCACCACCAACATGATGATCCACAGCATCCCGCGCCAGATTGCCTACATCTCCACCTTCACGCCGCTGGAGCCAGGCGACGTGATCGTCACCGGCACCCCGGGCGGCGTGGGCAACAAGCGCACCCCGCCGGTCTACATGAAGCCGGGCGACACGGTGGAAATCGAGGTGGATGCCGTGGGCGTGCTGCGCAACAGCATCCGGGACGACGCGTGAAGAGCCGCGCACGCCGTCGCCATGTGGCGCTGGGCCTGGCCGCCGCGGTGGCGGCCCTCGCGCGCATCCCTTCAGCCCTGGCGCAGGAAGCCACCTGGCCAACCCGCCCGATCCGACTGCTCCTGGGCTTTCCGCCTGGCGGCGGCTCGGACATCGTGGCGCGGCTGATCGCCAAACCGCTGGGCGATCGCCTGGGACAGGGCGTGGTGGTGGACAACAAGCCAGGCGCGGGCGGAAATCTGGCCGCCGAGATGCTGACGCGCGCCGCGCCGGACGGCTACACCCTCATCCTGCTGCCCAGCGGCCACGCCAGCAATGCCGCGCTCAAGAAAAGCCTGCCGTTCAAGCCGGTGGACGATTTCGCCTGGATTTCGACCATCACCACCTACCCGCTCGCACTCACGGTGGCGCCGCAGTCGCCGATCGCCTCGTTTGCCGACCTGCTGCGCCGCGCCCGGGCCGAGCCGGGCAAGCTGACCTATTCCTCCGTCGGCGTAGGCACGGCTCCGCACCTGGTGGGTGAATGGATCGCCGCCGAGGCGGGTGTGGACATCGTGCACGTGCCCTTCAAGGGCGGCAGCGCGCCGCTCACGGAACTGCTGGCAGGCCGGGTGGACGTGATGATCGACACAATGACGCTCACCGCCGCGATGCTGCGCGAGAACCGTGTGCGCGCACTCGCCAACACGGCGCCGAAGGGCGCGAGTCCGGTACCCGGCGTGCCCACCGTGGCCGACGAGTTGCCCGGGGTGGTGTTTGAGTCCTGGCTGGGCATCGCGGCCCCCGCGGCGACTCCACCGGCGATCACCCAGAAACTCAACCGCGAACTGCGCGCCGTCCTGGCCGAGGCGCCGCTGCGACAACGGCTGATCGAACTCGGCGGCAGCCCGGGCGCGAGCAGTCCGCAGGAGTTTCGCACCCGAGTGGAACGCGACATCGAGAACCTCCGCCGCGTCGCGGTGGCGCGCAAGATCGAGCCCGAGTGAACATGCCCAACCATTTTCACCGCATGGTGCGCGGCGAAGTCCCGCCGCCGCCCGTGCTCACGCTGCTCGGCGGCGTGGTCGAACAGGTCGATGCCCCGAACGGCGTGCTGCGCACCCGCTACCTGGCGCAGCCCAGCTTCGCCAACCCGGCGGGAGGCGTGCAGGGCGGCATGCTCGGCGCCATGCTCGACGACCTGTGCGCCAGCCTGACCGACGCTACCGTCGAACCCGGTCAAGGAGTGGCGACGCTGAGCTTGAACCTGTCGTTCCTGCGCCCCGCCCGCATCGGCACGCCGCTGCACGGCGAAGCGCGTTTCGCCCGCCGGGGGCGCGACATCTGCCACGTGAACGCCAGCCTTTCGCAAGACGGCCAATGCGTGGCCATGGCCTCGGCGGTGTGCAAAATCGTACCCGCAAAAAAACCGCCCGCAGGCGGCTCGTGAAGGCGCAACCGCGCCTTTCCCAGACTCAGGCTCCGACCTGGACCGGCGCCGCCTTGGTCTTGGCGCCGATCACCTGACCCAGCTTGTTGAGGCCGCTGCCCAAGGCTTCAAAGCCCTTGGCCACCTCGTCCTTGGCCCAGACGCCCCCGCTGACCAGCTTGTCGCCCACCGCGCGCGCGTCAGCCGCCGTGGCGGAGGCGGCCGCCTTGGCTTCCTTGCCCGCCCATGCCGCGCCGCTTTCGAGTCCGTGCGCGGCAGCCTTCAGTTCGTAGCCCATCTGGTCATAGGCCTTGCGCGCCCAGGATTCCGCCGCCCGGGCACGGTGTCCCAGGGCGAGCGCGTGGTCGGCCTTGGCAAACGCCGTGACCAGATCTTTCTCGGCCTTCAGCGTGCCCTTGTCCAATGCCGTCGCAACCCTGGCCAGATCGGCCGCGGCCCCATCCAGACCCTTCTTCACGTCGCCCGTGGCGCGCGCCGCCTCCAGGCGCACATACGACGCTGCCTTGCGCACTTCCGCGGCCGCCGCCTTGTAGTCCTTCTTGGCATAGGCCTCCGCGGCGGCGCCAAAGTGGCGCTGCGGCTCCTCGCTCACCGGATACCAGGTCGTTGCATCGCTCAGCAACCAGCGGCGCTCCAGGTCGGCGCGCTGAGCCTTGCCCAGGGTCCTATCCAGTTCGGCGGTGCTGTTGAGTTTTCCGGCCTTGACCTGCAACGCCGCCGCGTCGATCTGTTTGGTCACCACCGCCATCCTGGCCTGCGCGTCCTTGGCGGCCTTCATGTCCGCCGCGGCACGCTGGCGAGCGAGCTTGGCCGCGCGCTCGCCCTGCGCCTGGAGCGCCCGCGAGGCGGCCTGCAGGGACTCGGCCGCCTTGGCGTTGTCCTTCTGGGCCAGCGCAGCGCGTGCTGCCGCCAGATGACTGCTCACGTCGTCGAGAACCGGCGTCACCGTCAGGTCTTCGTACTCGATCCAATCAGTCGGCGCCTTCGCGGCGATAGGTGTCGCACTGGTGTTGGCCGCTGGCGCCGGAACGGCTGCCGCAACCGGTTTGCCGGTCTGCGCAAGCGCGGCAAACGGAAGTTGAGTGAACACGGCCACCGCGGCGGCGGCCAGGATAGTCTGATGGCGTTTCATGTCATCGGCCCTGTTGGGGAGTGTGCGAGGAAGTCCAGGCGCGGCTCACGTCTGGTCAGGCCTGGGGAACGTGCGTCTGCACGTCACTGCTGCCGGCTGCGGAGAGCACTTCGCGAGCCCGAACGCCCTGATCTTCGTCTCCATTGACGATCACCAGGAACTTGCTGGCCTTGACCGCCGTCTCGTAACGCAAGACGGAATCCTTGGGAACGCCGATCGCCGTGAGCGCGCCCACCAGGGCGCTCATGCCTCCGCCGAGCACCGCGCCCTCGGCTCCGCCGACGAGCGCGGCGGCCAGCGGGCCGAGCACCACGACATGGCCCACGACCGGCACGAACATCATGGCGGAGCTGAACAGAATGCCGGCCAGGCCGCCCCAGAAGGCGCCGTACTTGCCGAAGAACTTGGCGCGGTCGCCGGCATTGAAGTAGCCCACCACATGCTCCTCGCTGTGATAGTCCTTGCCCAGGATCGAGATCGTCTTCATGTCGAAGCCGGCAGCCGCCAGCTTGTGGACCGCCTGTTCGGCCTGGGTATGCGTGTCGTATACGGCTACGGTGATGTCGCTCTTGCTCATGGGGAATCCTGCGGGTTGGGTTGCTCGGCAGCACCTGCTGTCGATGAATGAACTGTAGGATGCACCGCCTAGGACACACAGTGCGGCTCGTCATCGAATGGGCGTGCCAATCGTCACACGCGGGTCATGGCGCCCGTCATGCGTAGCCAGTGCCGGCGCGCACCTTGCCGCCGAAAACCCAGTACGACCAAACGGTGTAGCCGAGGATCACGGGCAGCAGGAGCAACGAGCCAATGAGCAAAAAGGCCTGCGCACGCGGCGCGGCCGCCGCCTGCTGCAGGGTCAGCACATGTGGCGCCGCATAGGAAAACCGGCTCACCCCCAGTCCCGCATAGCACAGCGTGAAGATGACGAACGCGAACTGGATACGCGACAGAAGCAGCGGATCAAGCGCCATGCAAGTTCACCCGCGCCTGTCTATAACCACCCGCGCCGAATCAACTCGGCCTTGCCCTGCGCGTAGATGACCGGGGCGCTCACCAGGCCGGCCAGGCCAAACAGCGCCTCCATCACCAGCATGGCTATCAGCAGTTCCCAGGCTTGCGCGCGGATGCGGCCACCGATGATCAGCGCGTTGAGCACGTATTCCAGCTTGTGGATGAAGACCAGCCACGCCAGTGACAGCGCGGCGATGGCCACCGAATGCGTCAGGCTCAGCGCGACGATCATCGTGTTGGAAACCAGATTGCCCACCACCGGTATCAGGCTGCAGACGAAGGTGGCGGCCACCAGCGTGCCGGCCAACGGCAAGGGCGAGCCCAGCAGCGGCAGCACCACCAGCAAATAGCAGGCGGACAGCACGGTATTCACCACCGCGATGCGCGCCTGGGCAAATACCACCGCAGTGAACTGGGCGACCAGTTCGTCAAAGCCTCGGCGCAGCGCGCCAGCCACGGGAGGCTGGCCGGGCGAAGCCTCCGCCAGCGGTTGAACCTGTAGCACCAGCATGGCGCCAATCACCACGCCGGCCACGCCGTAGCCCAGGCCGCGCACCGTGTGCCCGCCCCAAAGCTGCAACTCCGCCGCATGACCACGCAGCCACTTGACCACCTCCTCGCGCAAGGCGTCGAGCGAGGTCGGCAGATACGGCGCCAGCCAGGCCGGGATGGAGTCGCGCAGTTTCTCCACCGCCGCCGCCATCTGCTGCAACAGGGCCGCGTAGCCGCCGCCCGAAGTCGCCGACACGGCGGCGCGCTCGATGACCACCAACATCACCAGCGCGACCAGCGCAACGCACAACCCCAACGCCCAGGCCTGCGCATGCGGCAGGCGCGGCGCCCAGCGCGCCAACGGCGCCGCGATCGCCCGCGTGCCACCGTAGGTGATCAGGGCCGCGAACAGCGCTGGCGTCAGGTGCAGGGCAAGCACCGCCACCCACAGCAACGCCACGCCCGCCAAAGCCAGCACCACGGCGGACAGGCTCACCCCTTGCGGTTGATCGCTCATATGGCAAACCTCAAATGCAGCGTCGTGCCGCGCCCCGCCGTGCTGTGCACGGTGAGTTCAGCGCCCACCAACTCCGCCTGTTCGCGCATGCCCAGCATGCCGTAATGCCCCGGGCGGGCAGCGGTGGCGTCGAAGCCTATCCCATCGTCGCGGATCGTCAAGATCGCGTACGGCACGGCCTCGGCCTGGCGTTCGGACGTCGCGGCCGGCGCATCGTCGATCTCCACCACCACCGACCGTGCCGCAGCGTGCCGCTCCACGTTGCGCAGCGCTTCCTCGACGATGCGATACAGCGTTTCGGCTCGCTCGTCGGCCAGGTCGGCGGCCACGCCGCAGCGCTCGCTCATGCGGGTCAGCAGGTCGCGCAGGCCGGCGGCCAGACCATTTTCGCGCACCGTGCCATGCCGCATCTGCGTGATCACCGCGCGCGCGTCTGACAGTCCGCTGGCGGCCACCTCCTCGGCGCGTGCCAGTTCGGCGCGCAATTCCTCTGGCGGCATGCGTTCGCCGAGCTTGCGCACCAGACGCAACTGTGTCAGCAACGCCATCAGCGAATGAGCCAGCGTGTCGTGCAGGTCTCGGGCCATGCGCAGCCGCTCGCGCGTGACGGCAGCGTGCCGCGATTCGTCGGCCAGACGCTCCAGGCGGGCGGTGCGCTCGGCCACGCGGGCATCAAGATCGGCGTTGAGCCGGGCCAACGCCGCTTTTTCGCGCTGCAGGTGTTCAACCAGCGCGGACAGCGCCGCTCCGATGCGACTGACCTCGTCATGCCCGGCCGGCACCGCGATGGCGTCGCGCTGGCCCCGGCGCACGGCGGCGGCATCGTCCGCCAGCGCGGCCAAGCGCCGGGTCAACCAATGAGTCGCGGTCAAGGCGGCCAGCGCGGCCAGCACGCCAGCCAGCCACACCGTGGCGTAGATCGTGCGCCGCAGTTCATGGCCCAGCACCATCGCCGGCTCGGCCGACTGCCGGACCGCCACCCGCCAGCCGAAGCCGCGCTCGCCCTGATTGGGAGTAGACCGTCCGACGATGTAGCGCCCCCCCTCGCTCAAGTCGTCACCGGCTTGCAGCGTGCGGCCGAGCCAGTCCGCCGGCCCGACCATCACCAGGCCTTGGCCATCGGCCAATATCAACTCCAGTTCCCGCGAAGTGCCCAGCGCACCCAGCAGTTCACCTTTCAGCCGTTCCAACCAGGCCGAGGCCAGATAGCCGACGACGACGCCCACCACGGCACCGTTGTCCAAACGGATAGGCGCCGCCACGTCGATCACGTGCAAGGGCTGGCCGTCCGGCGCTGGCGGTACATGCTTTTCCAACAGCACGGCCCGGCGCAACCCACCCAGGTAAGGCGCGTTGAGCGCCGAGGCAAACCACGGCAGCGCCGCCACGCTTTCGCCCTCCAGGTCGCGGTCGGCGGCAGCCACCACCCGGCCGCGCGTGTCGATCACCCCCAGCCAGGTGAATTCCGGGAACTGCGCGCGCACGGCCTTCAAGTGGTGGCGCAGCGGCCCCGCCTCCTTGTCGCCCGAGGCGGCGATCTGCGCTGCCGTCACCTGGATGACGCTCATGCGGTTGCGAAGGTGAATCCACAGCCCATGATCCAGGTGATGGGCAAACTGCGTCATCTGCCGCTCGGTGCTTGCGCGCGCGGCGCGTTCCACCTCCAGCGCGGTCAGATTGCCCGCCACCAGCGAGGCAAGCACCAGCACGACCAGCATCGACCAGCCGATCGCCGCCGCGAGGTGGCGGCGCGGATCGAGCTTGGACAGCCAGCCGGTCGTGGTCTCGGCCTCGCCGGCAGGCGTAGCCTCGGGAGGTACGGAAAGTGACTTCATCGTGCCCATCGTCACTGGCCGCCCGGCCAGCCGTCGCATACAGTGTCCAACATGTGCAGTTTTTACTCCTGTCACGGAGCGCCCCCCCAGGGCGGCGGCGCCATGTTGCCATGATGGACGAACTCATCCTCGCGGTGTCCAGAGGCGCCGGTTTGTCGCTGGATCAGGCCAGGCAGGCCGTCGCGGCGGTGCTGCGCTTTTTCACGGCGCGGCTGCCTTCGGCACTGGTCGGTGAGCTGCATGCCAGGCTGGGTACACGCCAGCCTAGCAGCGCCCGCAATGCGGGAGACGCGGCATGAGCGGCCCCGCTGCGGCAGACGCTGCGCCGCTGAGGCTGCTGATCGCCGACGACCAGCCGCTGATACGGCGCGCGCTGGCCATGACGCTGGGCGTGGAACGTGACATCGCAGTGGTCGGCCAGGCCGTCGATGGCGTCGATGCCATCGAACAGGCGCTGGCGCTGGACCCTCCCCCCGACGTGATCGTGATGGACTTGCAGATGCCACGCGCCAGCGGCGTGGTGGCCACGCGCGAGATCACGGCCAAGCTGCCCGCCGTGGGCGTGGTGGTGCTGACCACCTTCGACCACGACGACCTGGTGTTCGAAGCAATCCGCGCCGGCGCGCGCGCCTATCTGCTCAAGGATGCGGCGGAGGAAGAGGTCCTGGAGACGATCCGCGCCGTCCACCGCGGCGAATCGCGGCTGTCGCCGTCGATCGCGCGCAAGGTGATGGAACAGTTCCGGCTCCTCGGAGTCCCTGGCGCAGCGCCCGCCCCGGCCCCCGGGCCACAGGCTCAGCCCGCGACCGCACCCACGCCAAGCCCCGCCGCCGGCCTGGAAGAGCCGCTGACCGACAAGGAAGAGCGCATCCTGCAGCTCATTGCCGAGGGCCTGAGCAACAAGCAGATCGGCACCGCCGTGTTCCTCGCGGAAGGCACGGTCAAGAACTACGTCAGCCGCATCATGGAAAAGCTGCATGCGCGCAGCCGCACAGAGCTGGCCGTGCGCGCCATCGGTCGGCGCGGCTGACGACCGGGACTATCGTCACGGGCGACCTCCCGCGAATCGTGACGTTTGCATGACGAATGGGCCCTGACGGCAAGCGCCCCGTCTCCTAGGATCGTGACATCGGCTTTCAGCCATCCAATTCCAGGAGGTCCACATGTCAACCGCTCCCACCCGCCACTCGGGCGTCACCCGAATCCTGCACGGCCTGCTCATGTTGGCCGTTTTGTGGCAGCTCATCGGCTCCAACTTCATTCAGCGACCAAAGGTGGGGCGGGTAGCCAACGGCATGTACGAGGCCCACGAGGTCGTCGGTCTCGCCACGCTGGGCCTGGTGGTGGCTTTCTGGATCTGGGCCCTGGTGCGCCGAGGCGAAACCCCCGTCGGCGCGCTGTTTCCATGGTTTTCGGCGCAACGCCTAAAAGCCGTGAAGGACGATGCCGTGCGCTACCTGCGCGCGGCACGGCACCTGAGTCTGCCCGATGAAGGCGACAACACGCCGCTGGCCAGCGCCACGCATGGGCTGGGCCTGCTGGCCGCGCTGGCGATGGGCTCCAGCGGGGCTTGGCTGTTCACCATGGCCATCCCTGGTGGCACCGTGATGCAGTTCCACAAATTCATGGCCACGTTCATGTGGGCCTACGTCGTGGGGCACGCCGGGCTGGCATTGCTGCATCAGTCGCTGGGCCACCCGGTGCTCCAGCGCATGTTCGGCCGTCTTCCCGCGCCAGCGGCCGACGCCCCCGCGCCGCAGCGCGCCACGCAAGCCAGCGCGCACGGGCGCTGACGCGGGCGGGGCGGGTCGGGTTTTCCGTGAGTCTGGAACTTCAAAAACAATAGCTGCCCGTGGTCGATTCACATGAAAATTTGGTTCATTTGGCACTTAAAACCGAGCGCAAATGTTCCTCAAATCGCGAGATTGGACTAAATTTTGTAGATATTGTGACATTTTGTAGATGAATCTACAAAATTAATGAGATTTTGTAGCCGTTTTCACAACTCAAATGGTCTGATATCCAACAAATATCACCACAAACAGCTACAGTTTTTGAAGTCATATCGTCGGCTTCGTCGGTTCGATCTGGCCTTCTTTGGGGCAGCGGCTCAGCGCATCGCCCAAATCCGCAGCCTCACCGCTCAAGGGCACGTTGCCCGCGAACCAGCGTAAGACAACGCTGAAGACGTCCGCACGAATGCCGAGCCCCGCGATCAGGTGATCGACGGCTCGCACGACTTCGAGTTGCGCGAGCCGGAGGGCAACAAGACGAGGGCTTCTCGGTGTCGCGTAGGTGGCATCGCGTCAAAAGACACCCGGCAACAGCCCGGCCAGACCGGCAATCACGCGCGGAGGGCAACGTTCAGCACACAGCCCACGTTTGCCGCCGGGTCAACCCTGAAACGAAACAAGGACCCGAAGGTCCTTGTTTTTGCTGGGATTTTTGGGGTGGCTGATGGGACTCGAACCCACGACGACAGGAATCACAATCCTGGACTCTACCAACTGAGCTACAGCCACCGAAAGCCGGCCATTGTAGCAAAGGCTCAGCTGGCTGGTAGCTCGGATGGGCCGGCGCCCGCAGGGCCCGACTCTGGCGGCGCCGGCTTGGGAACGAGGATCTTGACCTTGAGCTGGGTTTTCAGAAATTCGTAGTAGGCCAGGCTCTCGGCCGAGGCCCAGGCTTGGCCGTATTGGCGCTCGAAGCCTTGCGTGTTGGCCCCGGCGAGATCGGGTGGGAGCAGCTTGTCGATGCGCGCGACCGCGTAGCCCACGGGACCCAGGTCAATGCCCTGCCAAGCCGGCAGCGCGGAGGCGTCGGCGCGCAGCACGCCTTCGACCAGCGGCGCGCCCAGGCGCGCGACGTCCTGGCGCGAGACCACCAGCTTCTCCTTCAAATCGCCCTTGAAGCCGGCCTTTTTCCAGGCATCAAGCTGGGCTTGCCCGGCTTTGCGCGCGAGCTCAGCGGCGCGCTGGCCGATGAGCCGCTCGCGCACCTCGTCGCGCACATCCGCCAGCGCCCGCGTGGCGGCGGGCGTATAGCGCGTCACACGCCCGGAGGCGAGCTGATTGGGCCCGACCTCCACGGCTTCGGTGTTGCGCTTCTTCTCGATGGAGTCGGTGGAAAACAGCGCCGCCAGTAGGCGCGGGTTGGCCAGGGGCCCACGCTGATCGGGAGCGGCCTGACGATGCAGGTCCTTGGCCTGGCGGATGGTCAGACCAAGTTTTTCCGCCGCCGGCTTGAGGCTGTCAGATTGCTCGTAGACCAGGTTCGCGAAGGTTTCCGCCGATTCGGCGAACTTCTTTTGCGCCAGTTGCTTGCGCACATCCTGCTCGATCTCGGGGCGCATATCGTCGAAGCTGCGCTGCTTGACGGCCTTGATGTCGGTGAGCTTGATGATGTGATAGCCGAACTCGGATTCGACGGGCTCGCTGATGTCGCCCTTGGCCATGACGAACACCTTTTCCTCGAAAGGCTTGACCATCGCACCCCTGGCGAAGAAATCGAGGTCGCCACCGCGCTCGGCGGAACCCGGGTCTTGCGAGTTCTTGCGCGCGAGTTCCTCGAAGGCGCCAGGGTTCTTCACCGCCTGCGTCCGCAGCTCCTGGGCCTTGGCCAGAACCTTGGCCTTTTCCTCGGCCGGAGCCCCTTTTGCCACGGTGAGGAGGATATGGCTGGCCCGCCGTTGCTCCTGTCCCGCCAAGCGGGCCTGATTCTGCTCGTAGTAGGTCTTGAGGTCGGCCTCGCTCACGGTCACGCCTTTGCGCAGCGCATCGACATCCAGCACGAGGTATTCCACGTCAGCCGATTCAGACGACTGGAATTCGCGCGGATGCTCCTTGTAGTAGGCCTCGATTTCGGCTTCGGTCGGCTTGACCTGGGCAGCCCAATCCCGCGCGGCATAGCGCGTGAGCTGCACCTCGCGGCGCTCCAGGTAGAGCTTCATCGCCAGGTCGGCCAGGGCCTTGGCGTCGAGCGCGGACGAAGACACGCCAGAGACGACCTGCCGCGTGGTGAGATCGGCGCGCACGCGCGATTCAAAGCCCTCGGGCGTCAGGCCTTGCGCCGCCGCGAGTTGACGGTAGCGTTCCATGTCCAGCGAGCCATCCGGCTTGCGCAGGCCGGCAATGGCGGGGGATTCGCGCAACTCGCGGGCCAGCCGGGCGTCGCCCACCGACAGGCGCTGCGAGGTCGCCACCGCCGCCAGCACGCGCTGCTGGATCAAACGCTCCAGCGAGGCATAGCGCAGCTGCGGGGAATCGAGCAGCTTGGTGTCGATCTTGGGGTTGTTCGCGCGCAGGCGCTCCACCTCGGCCTTGTGCGCGGCTTCCCACTCGTCCTGGGTGATCTTTTGACCGTCCACTTCGGCCACGGTCTGACCTTGGTCGCGGAAGCGGCTGTAGCCCTCGATGCCGAACAGCACGAACGACGGAAAAATGAGCAGCAGCAACAGGAACTGCATCAGCCGGTTGTGCTTGCGAACGAAGTCGAACATGTCAGTCAGTGAAGGGGCTTGCGCGGAGTTGAAAGCAATACAGGCGAACCGAGGTTCGCCTGTAGATTACCGAAAATCGGTATGTCCTTTGGTGGGTGCTGACGGTCTCGAACCGCCGACCTACGCCTTGTAAGGGCGCCGCTCTACCAACTGAGCTAAGCACCCGCCGGAAATCAGTTCAGCGCATCCTTGAGCGCTTTGCCTGGGCGGAACTTGGGCACCTTGGCGGCCTTGATCTTGATGGAGGCGCCGGTGCGCGGGTTGCGCCCGGTGCGCGCGGCGCGCTTGCCCACATCGAACGTACCGAAACCCACCAGCGACACGGAGCCGCCTTTCTTGAGCGTGGTTTTCACGGCGCCCAGTGCCGCATCCAGCGCCCGCGTGGCGGCAGCCTTCGAAATGTCGGCATGCTTGGCGATGTGTTCAATCAGTTCCGTTTTGTTCACAGTGCAGCACCTCTCGTCTTGGTGTCAGGAGTCTCGTGGCGGTGGCAATCCCGCAAAAGTGAAAATTGTAGACTGATTTTTTCCGACTGCTTTTGGGTACATCGCGCTTTTTTTTGTTACTTTTTGCGCAGGCGCAGCTGGAAAGCGCTATGTCCTGCGTACACGCACCCCCAGACTCACGCCGAATGCGGGGAGCAAGGTGCCCGCCACGGTCGATGGTGTGATGGATTCGCCAAACAGCAGCCAGGCGATGAAGGCGGTGCACGGAGGCACCAGGTACATCAGGCTCGTCACCGAGGCCGCCGCGCCACGCTGGATCAGCAGGTACAACAGCGAACTGCCACCCAAGGTCAGCACGGCCGATGACCACAGCAGCGCGCCCAGAAACGACGCGTTGACTTCCAGCGGCGCCGTCTCGAACATGGCGATGGGCGCGGCCACGGCCAGCGCGGCCAGCACCTCGTCGGCGTCGGCGCTCCGCACGTCGCAAGGCTTGACGAAGCGCTTCTGGTAGAGCGTGCCCGCGGTGATGGACACGAGCGACACCACACATAAGCCCAACGTGAACCAGGTAACCTCGCCGCCCTGTCCAAACCGGTGGTACAGCACCAGCACCAGGCCACCAAAGCCCAGCAGCAGCCCAGCCCATTGGCGACGAGTCCCCACATGCCCTGGCCCACCGAACGCCGACAACCACACCGCCGTCAGCAGCGGCTGCAAGCCGACGATGAGCGCCGACAGCCCGGCGCCCATGCCTGCCTTGATGGCGGCCCACAGCGGCCCCAGATAGCCCGCGTGCATCAGCACGCCGGTCACCGCCAGGTGCCCCCACTGCACTCGCGAGCCGGGCCAAGCCACGCGCGCCCACCCGATCCAGGGCAGGAACAGCAGGATCGACAACGCAAAGCGGATTGCCAGGAAGGTCAGCGGCGGCGCATACGGCATGCCAAAGCGCGCGACCACGAAGCCGGTGCTCCAGATGAGCACGAACACCGCGGGCATGGCGCGCACCCATTGATTGGCACCAGCCTCCGCAGTGGCGCCTTGCGAGCTCATCCCACCCGCGCCCGGATTTCGGGAATCGCTTTGCGCAGGTAATACACCATGGACCAGACCGTCAGAACCGCCGCCGCCCAGATCAGCACCTGGCCCCACAGCCGCGTGTCGATCAGGCCGAACAGCCGCCCGTCATACAGCAGAAAGGGAATCGCGACCATCTGCACCGTGGTCTTGACCTTGCCGATCATGTGCACGGCCACGGAGCGGCTCGCGCCGATCTGCGCCATCCACTCGCGCAATGCCGAGATGGCGATCTCGCGGCCGATGATGATCAATGCGACGAACACATCCGCGCGCTGCAGGTGCACGAGCACGAGCAGCGATGCGCAGACCAGGAACTTGTCCGCCACCGGATCGAGAAAGGCGCCAAAGGCCGAGGTCTGGTTGAGTTTGCGGGCCAGATAGCCGTCCAGCCAGTCGGTCACGGCAAACACCACGAACATGATGGTGGCGACCATGTTCTGCGTGGCGACCGGCAGCGGGAGGTAGAACACCCCCAGGATCAAGGGGATCGCGACGATGCGCGTCCAAGTCATGATCGTGGGTATGGTGAGAAACATGCGACCGATTGTGGCACGCTGCCCCGACGCGCGAGGCAATCAGCGCAAGGCCTGGTAGATCTGCTCGGCCAACTGCGCCGAAATGCCGTCCACGGTTGTCAGGTCCTCGACGCTGGCTTGCGCCACCCCGCGCACGCCACCAAAGCGCTTGAGCAAGGCGGCGCGCTTGCGCGGGCCGACGCCAGGCACGTCCTCCAACCGGCTGCCGCCGACGCGCACCTTGGCGCGACGGGCGCGCATCCCGGTGATGGCGAAGCGGTGCGCCTCGTCGCGGATATGCGCCACCAGCATCAGGGCCGCGGAATCGGGCGGCAACGTGATCTTCTCGCGCCCGTCGGCAAACACCAGTTCCTCCAGGCCCACCTTGCGGCCCTCGCCCTTTTCCACCCCTGCGATGCGCCCGATGTCCAGCCCCAGTTCCGCAAACACCTCGCGTGCCACACCCACCTGGCCACGTCCGCCGTCGATCAGCACCACGTCGGGCAGGCGCGCGCCCGATTCACCCGACTGCAGGGCCTCGGCCAGCTTGCCGTAGCGGCGCGTGAGCACCTGTCGCATGGCCGCGTAATCGTCACCCGGCGTGATGCCGTCGATGTTGTAGCGGCGATAGTCGCGGCTTTGCATCTTGTGGTCCTCGAACACCACGCAACTGGCTTGCGTGGCCTCGCCCGCAGTGTGCGAGATGTCAAAGCATTCGACGCGCAGCCGCGCCAGATCGTCGGGCGCCAGGTCCAGCACCTCGGCGAGCGCGCGCGTGCGGGCCAACTGCGAGCCCTCCTCGGTGAGCAGGCGCGCCAGTTGCAAATCGGCGTTTTTCTGCGCCAGCTCCAGCCAGACGCGCCGCTCGCCGCGTGGCGCATGCACGGCCGACAGGCGCTGGCCAGCCTGGGCCTGCAGCGCCTCGATGAGAGCCGGTCGCAGGGGGTGGCTCAGGATCAGCGAGGACGGCATGGGCACGTCCACATAGTGTTGCGAAACAAAGGCTTCCAGCACCTCGGCCTCGGCCGACTCGGCTTCCTGCGCGGCATCGTCGTCCACCGATGCAGCCAGCCCCGCCTCCACATGCGACGGAAAGTAGGCCCGGTCACCCAGATGACGCCCCCCGCGCACCATGGCCAGATTGACGCACGCACGGCCGCCCTGGATGCGCACGGCCAGGATGTCCACGTCGCGGTCGCTGCCGGTTTCCATGGCCTGTTGGTGCAACACGCGGGAGAGGGCCGTGATCTGGTTGCGCGCCTCGGCCGCCTGCTCGAACTCCAAGCGCTCGGAATGCGCCTGCATGCGCTGCTCCAGCGAGGCCAGCACGTCCTGCGTCTCGCCCTGCAGAAAGGACTCGGCGTCGCGCACGGCGGCGTCGTAGTCCTGCGCGCTGACCAGGCCCACGCAAGGTGCCGTGCAGCGCTTGATCTGGTGCAGCAGACAGGGGCGCGTGCGGTTGGCAAACACCGAGTCCTCGCAGGTGCGGATGCGAAACACCTTTTGCATCAGCACAATGCTTTCCTTGACGGCCCACGCGCTGGGATAGGGACCGAAGAAATGATCCTTCTTGTCCACGGCACCCCGGTAATAGGCCATGCGCGGGTAGCGCTGCGCGGGCACCTCGGCCACCGGCATGGCGCGCGTGATCTTCAGGTACGGGTAGCTCTTGTCGTCGCGAAACAGAATGTTGAAGCGCGGCGCCAGCGTCTTGATGAGGTTGTTTTCCAGCAGCAGCGCCTCGGCCTCGGAGCGCACGACCGTGGTTTCCAGTCGCGCGATGCGCGCGACCATCTGGCCGATGCGCGTGCCGCCGTGGTTCTTGTGGAAGTAGCTCGAAACGCGCTTGCGCAGACTGCGGGCCTTGCCGACGTACAGCACTTCCCCCTCCGCGTCGTAGTAGCGATAGACGCCCGGCAAGAGCGGCAACGCCGCCACCTGGGCCAGCAGTTCGGAAGGAAACACCTCTTCAAGCGCCATCGGCAGCGCCCGACGCCGGTTGGGCGGGCGCCCGGGCTTGCGCCGCGGGTGGATCCTGCTGCAGGTGCACCACGCGCTGCGGATACGGGATGCCCACGCCCGCCGCGCGCAGCGCCGCCAGCGCGTGCATGTTGACCTCCGAGCGCACGTTCATCTGACCGTTGTGCGGATCGTCGATCCAGTAGTTGAGGGTGAATTCCAGCCCATCGGCGCCAAACGCGGTCAGATGCGCGTTCGGCACGGGCTCGCGAAGCACGCGCTCGGGCGTGAGCGCCGCCTGCGCGAGCAGGGCTTGAACCCGCGCCACGTCGCAGTCATAGTCCACCGACACGACCGTGGAGAGCAACACCTGCGTGCTGGCCAAGGTCAGGTTCTCGACGCGCTCGGATATCAGCTTTTCGTTGGGCACGATGGATTCGCGCCCATTGGGCGCGAGGATCAGCGTGTAGCGCGTCTTGATGTCGGTGATGCGGCCTTCGAAGTTGTCCACGCGGACCATGTCGCCGATGCGCACCGAGCGCTCGAACAACAGCACGAAACCGCTCACGTAGTTGGCGGCGAGCTTCTGCAGCCCGAAACCCAGGCCCACGCCCAACGCGCCGCCCAACACCGACAGGGCCGTGAGATCGACGCCCACCGCCGACAACGCGAACAGCAAGCCGATGAACAGCAACAGCGCGCGCACCAAGTTCGAGAGAATCTTGCGCAGCGACAGGTCCGTTACTTCCTTGCTCAGCAGCTTCTGCTCGATGGTCGCCGAGAGCCACAGCGCCAGCATCATCACCAGCACGGACGAAAACAGTCCCTCCAGCACGTTGCGAAGACTGATGTGCGTTTTGCCGAAGGCCAGCTGGATGCCGTCGAGCTCCTGCAGGAGAGGCGTCCACCAGCCCATCACCCAGAGCACCGCGCCCAGCCACACGAGCCACGAGATGAAACGCTCCCCGATCTTGGCCAGCGTGGACACGGGAAAGGCAGCGCGCAGCACCAGCGCACACAGGCGGATGACCACCAGCGACGTGAACAAGGGCACGGCCAGTCGCAATATCGGCACTGGCTGCAGCGTCTGCATCCAGTGGCGCGCGGCCCACACCAGGCCCAGCGCAATCAGCGGAAACGCCAGGCCGTCCACGATGTGGTCGCCAAACCAGATCGACCGCGCGGCGCCAGGCCCCGGTTGCGCATCCACCACCTCGCGCGGCCGCAGCAGGCGCGCGACCAGATAGGCCGCGCCCACGCACAGCAGCAGGACGGCCAGTTGGGCCACTCCGTGGGTGGAGACCAGGTGGCTCCAGTCGCGCGCCAGTTCCTGGCCTAGGGCTTCCATGCCGGGGCACGCTTCTCGGTGAACGCCAGCACGCCCTCCTGCGCGCACGGCTGCATCATGTTGTGCGCCATGGTTTGCCCAGCCAACTGGTAGGCGGCCTCGATGCCCATCTCGCGTTGCGCGTGGAAACACTGCTTGCCCAGCGCCAACGCTTCACGCGGCTTGGACAAAATGGCCTCCACCAGCGACTCCACCGCGCCGTCCAGCGCCTCGGGGGCCACCACCCGGTTGACCAGCCCTTGCGCGCACGCTTGCTCGGCCGTGATGAATTCACCCGTCACCAGCATCTCCATGGCCAGCTTGGGCCCCAGGTTGCGGACCAGGGGCACGCTCGGCGTGGCGCAAAACAAGCCCACGTCGATGCCGTTGACGCCGAACTTCACTCCTTGCGCAGCCACCGCCAGATCGCATTGCGCCACCAGTTGGCAGCCTGCCGCCGTGGCAATGCCCTGCACACGCGCCAGCACCGGCACCGGCAACTTGAGCAGGCCGAGCATCATGCGAGAGCATTTGCCGAACAAGGCTTGGTAATACGACAAATCCGGGTGCGCCAGCATCTCGCGCAGGTTGTGGCCGGCACAGAACGCCTTGCCCTCGGCGGCGATCACCACGGCCCGAGCCTCGGCATCGTCCGCCACCCGACCCGTAGCGGCGAGCAGCGCGTCGAGCATCGCATCCGACAGCACGTTGTAGCTGCGGGGCTCGGCCAGCGTGATGCGGTGCACGCCGCGCGCATCGCGCTCGTGGCGCAGCGGTGGGTCGGTGGGGCTAGTGGGCGTCATGGGAAGCTGTCGTCGTCAAGCCTCAATGCTACAAGTCCGCCAATACCCGCACATGCGCCTCGACGCTGCGCGCCAGCGCCGACAGGTTGTAGCCACCCTCCAGGCAACTGACGATGCGCCCCTGGCAATGGCGCAGCGCGACCTCGCGGATGCGCTGCGTGAGCCAGGCGTAGTCCGCCTCGACCAGCCCGAGTTGACCCATGTCGTCCTCGCGGTGCGCGTCGAAGCCGGCGCTGAACAACACGAGCTCGGGCCGGTGCGCCTCCAGCCGGGGCAGCCACAGGGTCTCGGCAAGTTCCCGCACCTGCATCCCCCGGGTGTAGGCGGGCACGGGGCAGTTGACGAGGTTGGCGTCGCTGCGCGTCGAGCCGCCTTCCGGATAGAACGGATGCTGGTAGAAACTGCACATCAGGATGCGCGAGTCACCCGCGACGATGTCCTCGGTGCCATTGCCGTGATGCACGTCGAAGTCGATGATCGCCACGCGCTGCAGGCCATGGCGCTCGCAGGCGTACTTGGCCGCCACCGCGACGTTGCTGAAGAAACAAAACCCCATCGCCTGGTTGCGCGTGGCGTGGTGCCCCGGCGGCCGCGTGCAGCAGAAGGCGTTTTCCAGCTCGCCGGTCAGCACCGCGTCCACCGCGTCAATGGCCGCGCCCGCCGACAACAGCGCCGCCCGGTAGGTGGCCGAGGTCATGACCGTATCGGGATCAAGCGAATAGTGATCCGGCCCGCCCGCCTCCACTTCCTCGACCAGAATGTCGCTCAGCCCGCGCAGTGCCGCGACATGCCGACGGCCGTGCGCGAGCAGCAACTCGCCCATGGCCGCGGGGGTGGGCTCCAGGCGCTCCAGCGCGTCGGCCACGCCGGTGATCAGCAAGCGATCTTCAATCGCGTCCAGCCGGGCAGGGCATTCGGGGTGGCCCGCGCCCATGTCGTGCTTGCGGCAGTCGTCGTGAAAGTAATAGCCGGTTTTGCCCATCTTGTCTCCGCTCAACGCATTTGGCTTATCGGTACAGTTAGCCCTGATCACTATGAACATACCGCAAAAAATCAACACATTGCTGACGCAGCTGGACAGCGTCATCGTCGGCAAGAGCTCCGTCGTGCGCGACTGCGTGGTCTGCCTGCTCTGCGGCGGACACCTGCTCATCGAAGACGTGCCGGGTGTCGGCAAGACCACGCTGGCCCATGCGCTGGCGGCGAGTTTCGGGCTGGAATTCGCGCGCGTGCAGTTCACGTCGGACCTGCTGCCCAGCGATCTCACCGGCGTTTCGGTCTATGAGCGCGGCAGCCAGGGCTTTGTGTTCCATCCGGGTCCCGTGTTCACCCAGGTGCTGCTGGCCGATGAGATCAACCGGGCCAGCCCCAAGACCCAGAGCGCGTTGCTGGAAGCCATGGAGGAAAAGCAGGTGTCCGTCGAAGGCGAGACGCGCCCGCTGCCCAAGCCGTTTTTCGTGATCGCCACGCAAAATCCCCTGGAGCAACTGGGCACCTATCCGTTGCCGGAGTCGCAGCTCGACCGCTTTCTGATGTGCATCTCGCTGGGCTACCCCGACCGCGCCGCCGAGCGCGAGTTGCTCACCGGTCGCGACCGGCGCGAGCAACTCGCCACCTTGCCCGCCGTGCTGACGGGCGATGAGCTATTCTTTTTGCAGCGATCGGTGAACAGCGTGCATGCTTCAGAGGCTTTTTTGGACTACCTTCAAGACCTGCTGGCCGCCACCCGTTCAGGCCAGTGGTTCCAGCAAGGACTGAGTCCGCGCGCGGGCATGGCGGTGTTGCGGGCCGCGCGGGCCAACGCCTTCATCGACGGGCGCGACTATGTGGCGCCCGATGATGTGCAAGCCATCCTGGCGCAAACCGTGGCGCACCGCCTGCGGCCGGTCGCGGGCGCGGGCCGCGCGGCGGCCGCCCAGGTGCGAGCCATGGCCGAGGCCGTGGGCCTTCGCTGAGGACATCGGCGCATGGCATTCGCGTGGCCCGCCCTCCCCTCCCCTGGTGCCGCCTGGCGTGCGCGCTGGCGCCGCTGGTGGTGGCAGCGCCTGACACGCACCGACTCGCTCACGCTCACGCAGCGCAACGTCTACATCCTCCCCACGCGTGCCGGCTGGATGCTGGCGCTCACCCTGATGGTGCTGCTGGTGGCCAGCATCAACTATCAGCTCAACCTCGGGTACGCACTCACGTTCCTGCTGGCTGGCAGCGCCGTGGCAGGCATGCACGTGTGCCATGGCACGCTGCGTGGGCTCGGCCTGCACCTGACCACCCCGCAGGAGCACTTCGCGCGCACATTCAGCGAATTTGGCATCAAGCTGGTCAATGCACGCGGCTCGCCGCGCCTGGCCATCGGTGTCGCGGCACAAAGTGGCGATGGCCCGCCCGCCGCCTATGCCTATTGCGACCTGCCGGCCGGCAGCACGCAGGAGATGCCGGTCGGCTGGACGCCGCCCACGCGCGGTTGGCACGACCTGCCGATGGTCACCGCCGAGACCCGCTTTCCCCTGGGCACCTTCCGCGTCTGGACCTACTGGCGCCCCGCCACGCGCGTGCTGGTCTATCCAGCGCCCGAAAGCCCGGCGCCGGCCCTGCCGTCCGCGCAGGCAACACAGGGCTCCGAGCCGGCCGCGCCCCAGGCCTCCCGCGAGAGAGGGGAAATCGACGGCGTTCGCCCCTACGAGCGTGGCGACGGCCTGCGCCAGATCGCCTGGCGCAAATCGGCCAGCGCATTGGCGGCAGGCGTGGGTGAGTTGACCAGCCGGCACCGCGACGAGGCGCGCCAAGGCACGCTGTGGCTGGACTGGGCCGACGCCCACGGAGCGCCCGGTGGTGACCGCGCCGCGCGCCTGTGCGCCTGGGTGATCACGGCACACAAGCTGGACTTGCGCTATGGCCTGCGCGTGCCGGGCCGAGAAGTCGCCCCATCCAGCGGCGACGCCCACCGCCGCGCCTGCCTGGAGGCTCTGGCACTGTGTTGAGTGCGGCCACGCTGCGTCAGCGCCTCACGCATCTGCCGCGCGAGGACCGCGACACGCTGTTCCTGCTCGGCGTGGTGGCGTTGGTCATTGCACCGCACGTGCCGTATCTGCCGGTCTGGTGCACGCTGCTGTCGGGCGCCATCCTGTTGTGGCGGGGTGTGCTGGCCTGGCGGTCCCGCCCGCTGCCTTCGCGCGCCTGGGTACTGGCGCTGCTGGTGCTGGGCATCGGCGCCACCTGGTTGAGCTACCGCACCATCGTGGGACGCGAAGCGGGCGTGACGCTGATCGTGCTGCTGCTGTCGCTCAAGATGCTGGAGCTGCGCGCGCGGCGCGACGCCTTCGTGGTGTTCTTCCTGGCCTTTTTCACGCTGCTCACACAGTTCTTCCGCTCGCAGTCGATGTTGGTCGCCGTCGCGATGATCGCCGCGCTGTGGGCGCTCCTGACGGCGTTGGTCAATGCGCACCGGCCCGTGGGTCGCCCGGCGCTGTGGGACTCGGCGCGCATCGCCGGGCGGCTGGCGCTTTGGGGAACGCCCGTGATGGTGCTGCTGTTCGCGCTGTTTCCACGCCTGGCGCCGCTGTGGGGCATGCCGTCCGACCCCAACACCGGCCGCAGCGGGCTTTCGGCCGAGATGCGCGTGGGCAGCGTCGCGCAGCTGGCGCTGGACGACAGCATCGCGCTGCGCATCCAGTTCAGTGCCCCGCCGCCGCCCCAGCACCGCATCTACCTGCGCGGCCCCGTGCTTGGGCGCTTTGACGGACAGGAGTGGACCGTCGCGTCTCCCGGCTTCGCGCGCGGCGCCGGCGGCGACTTGCGCGTGCAAGGCGCTCCCTTAAGTTATGAGGTGACGCTGGAGCCCGCGTTCCGCCCCTGGGTTCTGGTGCTCGACGCCACGCCTGACGCACCCCAGCTCCCCGGCATGAGCGTGGCGATGACGCCCGACCTGCAATGGATCGCCAGCCGCCCCCTCGGCGACCTCACCCGCTACCGCGCCGTGAGTTACCTGGATTTCGGCTACGGCGCGCTGGAGGCGAATCGCCAGGTCGCCACCTACACGCAGTTGCCGCCCGGATTCAATCCACGCACGCTCGAACTGGCGCGCCAGATGCGCGCCGACCCGCAACTGGCCGAGGCAGGCGCCGCCCGCTTGAGCGCCGCGGTGCTGGAGCGGCTGCGCACCGGCGGCTACGGCTACACACTGGAGCCGGGCTTGTACGGCGAGAACAGCGCCGACGAGTTCTGGTTCGACCGCAAGCTCGGCTTCTGCGAGCACATCGCCTCGGCCTACGTGATTCTGATGCGCGCGCTCGGCGTTCCCGCTCGCGTTGTCACGGGCTACCAGGGAGGCAGCCTCAACACCATGGATGGCTTCTGGACGGTGCGCCAGAGCGACGCGCACGCCTGGGCGGAGATCTGGGAGCCAGGTCAAGGCTGGCGGCGGGTCGATCCCACCGAAGCCGTGGCCCCGGCGCGCATCGGCACGCCACGGCGCCTGGCGGCACCCCAGGGCGTGGTGGCGGGCGCGTTCACGGCTGCCCTCAGCCCCACCGTGCTGGCGCAGTTGCGCGCGGGCTGGGAGGCGCTCAACAACCGCTGGAACCAGTGGATCCTCACCTACAACCAGGGCCGCCAGTTCGAATTGCTCAAGAACATCGGCTTCGAGACCCCCAGTTGGGAGGACCTGGTGCGTCTGATCGCCTACGCCATCGTCGCCGCAGGCCTGCGCGGCGCGCTGTGGACGCTTCTGGAGCGCCGCCGCCGCGACCCCTGGCTCGCGCTGCTGGCCCGCGCGCGCCGACGTTTGACGGGCGCCGGGCTGGACACGCTGGCCCCAAGCGCCACGCCACGCCAGATCGCCGCCGCCGCGCGCGCGCGCTGGGGCGATGCCGCCGCACCGCTGGCCGCCTGGCTGCTCGCGCTGGAACGCTGGCGCTACGCCGATGCCGACACCGCGCGTCCGCCGCTGGCCGCCCTTGAACGCCAATTCGCCAGCCTCGCCTGGCCTGCCACCTGATGCTGCCTCGCCTCCTTTTACCCATCTTCGCTGCTATCTTTTTGATAGCTTCCCATGGATACTCCATGGCCAAAAACAGCAAAAAGGCACTCTCAAAATCGACCCCGGACGGTGAACAAGGCGAAGCGTCGGCCTCGCGCTACGGCGCGCGCGCGGACGCCATGCGTTGGGCCGAGGACGTGGCCACGCGCCGCGATCTGGATCCCGAGTGGACGCGCCGCGCAATCGCCCAGGCGCGCCGCCTGCGCGACGTGCCGCGCCTGGTGCTGCCGCCCGCGCGCGCGACGGCCAAGAACTGGGCAGCCTACCGCTCGCGCTTCGTCGAGCCGGTGCGCCTGCGCGCGGGCCAGCGTTTTTGGAGCCAGCACGCCCAGGCGCTGGAACGCGCCGAGGAAGAATTCGGCGTACCCGCCGAGGTCATCGTCGGCATCATCGGCGTCGAGACGATCTATGGCCAGCAGATGGGGAACTACCGCGTGATCGACGCATTGGCCACGCTGGCGTTCGACTTTCCCGCCGCGCACCCCCGCGCCGCCGAGCGCCAGGCTTTCTTCGCCAGCGAGCTGGAGCAGTTCCTCAGCCTGCACCACCGCGCGGGCAGCGATCCCCTTGCGCCGCGCGGCAGCTTTGCCGGCGCCATGGGCATGCCGCAGTTCATGCCGAGCAGCCGCGTGAAATACGCA
>DAIOSZ010000007.1:0-19183 GCA_036752305.1 Burkholderiaceae bacterium | reverse complement strand
GATCGACTTCGACGGCGATGGCCGCGTGGACCTGTTCGACAGCCCGGTCGACGCCATCGGCTCGGTGGCCAACTATCTGCGCGCCCACCAATGGAAGCCCGGCATGCCCACGCACTACCCCGCGCGCTTCGACGCGGCGCGCCTGGATCTGCCCACCTTGCTCGCGCCCGATATCCTGCCCACGTTTTCAGCCGATGCGCTTGAGGCCAAGGGGGTGATCCTCGGAGACGACGCGCGCCGGCACGAGGGTCCGCTGGCGCTGGTGGAACTGTTCAATGGCGATGCCGAGCCGAGTTACGTCATCGGCACCGAGAACTTCTACGCCGTCACGCGCTACAACTGGAGCAGCTACTACGCGCTGGCCGTCATCGAGCTTGGCCGCGCGGTCGCGCAAGCGCGCGAGCGGCGTTAGGATTCAGGCGATGCCGGACAAGCCCCTCGCATGACGCCCCCTCCCTCGCAACGCAAGTCGCCGCCCTCGCTGGCGGGGTGGTGGCGCGCCCGCTCCAGTGCCAAACCGGCCGTGGTTTCGCCAGAAAAAGCGTTGTCGGAGCTGACGATGGTGGCGCAGCAGACGCGCCACATGTTCCTCTTCTACGACGCCGAAGGCCGCCTTGAGTGGGCCAATCCGGCATTCGAGGAAATCACCGGGCATCTGCTGGCCGATGTGGTGGGCCAGCACCCGCGCGAATTCCTGCGCAGCCCCGACTCCGATCCCGAAACCGCGCGGCACATGGAGCAGGCCATTGCCGAAGGCCGGCCGGTGCGTGCCGAGCTGCTCAACCAGACGCGCGATGGCCGGCGCTTTTGGGTCGAGATCGATGCGCACCCGCTGTTCGACGCACGCCGAAAGCGCCTGGGCCACGTCACCATCGCCACCGACATCACCGACCAGGTCAACCTGCGCGCGCGGCTGCGCACCGTGTTCGACAACGTGGCCTGCGGCCTGCTGATCTACGACAGCTCGGGCTACATCATTGACGGCAACCCCGAGGCACAGCAGTTGCTCGGCCAGCCACGCGAACGCCTGCTGGACATGTGGCTGGACCATCCCGGCGTGCAGCTGCTCGACGAGCATGGCCAGGCGCTGCCGCCCGAGCGCCACCCGGTCATGCGCACCGTGCGCGAAGGCCGAGGGCTGCGCGACCTGGTGGTCGGGCACACGGGCGCTGACGGCGCGGTGCGCTGGCTGCTCATGCACACGCAGCGCTATGCGCCGGACGACCTGTCTCAGCCTGGCGTGATCGTCAGCCTCATCGACATCACGCAGCGCCGCGAGCACGAACAGACCCTGCGCATCGCCCGCGACGAGGCGCGCGCCGCGCTGGCCCAGGTCCACGGCTACCAACAGGCGCTGGACACGCATGCCGGGGTGATCGTCACCGACGCCCAGGGCCGCATCGGGTCCGCCAACGCCCGGTTTTGCGAGCAATGCGGCTACGCGGAGCATGAGCTGCTGGGACAGAACCCGAGCCTGCTGCGTTCGGAACTCAATCCTCCGGGCTACTTCACCGACTTGTGGAACACCATCGCCTCGGGGGAACCCTGGTCGGGCGAGATATGCAACCGCGCCAAGGACGGCAACCTGTATTGGGTCGAGGTGACCGTGGTGCCGATCCGCGATGCCGCCGGCGAGATCGCGCGCTACGTGAGCATCAGCTCCGACATCAGTTCCTCCAAGCAGACGCTGCGCCAGTTGCGCGACAGCCGCGCGCGCTTTCGCGGCCTGCTGGCCATGTCCTCGGACTGGTATTTCGAGCAGGACGCGCAGCTGCGCTTCACCTTCATCTCCGAGGGCGTGGCGCACTCCGGCCTGGACCGCATGGCCATGGTCGGCAAGCGCCTGTGGGACCTGGAAGGCGCCGCTGGCGGCGGCGAGGACGCCGCCACCTTGCGCGAGACCCTGCAGGCGCGCCAGGCCTACCGGAACCTGGAACTGCGGCTGGCGCATCCGCGCGAGGCGGGGCGCTGGATCTGGCTGCTGCTGTCGGCGCAGCCGCTCACCGACTCCGAAGGCGGCATTTTCCAGGGCTACCGGGGAGTCGCGCGCGACGTGAGCGAGCGGCGCAACGCGCAGGATGCGCTGTGGAAGCTCGCCAACATCGACGCCGCCACCGGCCTGCCCAACCGCAACCGCCTGACCAGCGCGCTCGACGACATCGTCGCTCAGTCTCGCGCGGAACAGGCCACGTTCACGCTGGTTTGCATCGACGTCGATCACTTCAAGGAAATCAACGACGCGCATGGCCACGACACCGGCGACGCGGTGCTCACGCTGATTGCCAGCCGGCTGTCGCGCGTGCTCCAGCCGCGCGACGTGCTGGCGCGGGTGGGCGGCGATGAGTTCGTCGCCGTGCTGCGCTCCGCGCCCGACGCCTCCAGCGCCGGGCTGGCGCTGGAGGCGCTGATGCGCGCCATGCGTGAACCGGTGGTGACGGCTGGGCGTACCCTGGGCATCACGCTGTCGATGGGCGTGGCGTTTTTTCCCGCCGACGCCGACGACGGCCCGACGCTGCTGAAGAACGCCGGCATTGCGCTGCACCGCGCCAAGGCCGGCGGGCGCAGCCAGTACGCGCTGTTCCGCCCCGAACTGCGCGATGCCGCCGAGCAGCACGCCACGCTGCGCCAGGAAATCGAGGCCGCGCTGCGCGCGGGGGCGCTGCTGCTGCACTACCAGCCGGTGGTTGACGTCGAGCGCCACCGGCTGGTCGGCCTGGAGGCGCTGCTGCGCTGGCAGCACCCGCGCGACGGCCTGGTCAGCGCCGGGCGCTTTCCGCAGATCTTCAGCAACAGCGACGTGTCCGCCCGCCTGGGCCGCTATGTGATGGAAACCGCGCTGGAGCAGGCCGCCTCCTGGCGCGCCGCCGGCCTGCCGTTTGGCAAGGTCTGCATCAACGTCACCACGCCGGACTTCGTGCTCGGCCAGTTCCCGCGCGAACTCGCTCGGCTGATCGCCCAACTGGCGCTCCCGCCCGCGATGGTCTGCATCGAGGTCACCGAAGACATGTTCCTCGGCCGCAGCGCCGAAACCGTGATGGAAGGCATCGCCGACCTGCACGCGCTGGGCGTTGAAACCGCGTTCGACGATTTCGGCACCGGCTACGCCTCGCTCACGCACCTGAAGATGCCGATCGACCGCCTCAAGATCGACAAGACCTTCATTCACAACATCGAGCACGACGATGCCGATCGCGCCATCGTCGGCGCCATTGCCGCGCTCGGGCAAGGCCTGGGCAAGCGCATCACCGTCGAAGGCGTGGAAAACGCCGCGCAACTCGACATACTGCGCCAGATGGGCTGCCACGACATCCAGGGCAACTTTCTCAGCCTGCCGCTGGCCGCCACCGAAGTCTCGGCCTTCATCCTGCGCCTGGGCGCCATGCGGCACTGGTGATGGAGGCGGCGCGCGGCGGCGAGCTGCTCGACCTGCTGATCGTCGGCGCCGGGCTGTCGGGCATTGGCGCGGCCTGTCACCTGCAACGGGAATGTCCGGACAAGCGCTACGCCATCGTCGAGGCGCGCGAGACCATCGGCGGCACCTGGGACCTGTTTCGCTACCCCGGCGTGCGCTCCGACTCCGACATGTATACGCTGGGCTACGACTTCAAGTCCTGGAAGGACGCCAAGGCCATCGCCGACGGCCCGGCGATCCTGCGCTACATCCGCGAGACAGCCGATGAACACGGTGTGACGCCCCACATCCGCTTTGGCCAGCGCGTCGCCGCCGCCGACTGGGACAGCCGCGCGGCGCTCTGGCGGGTCCGCCTCAAGGCCGCTGCCAGCGGCGAGGAGCACACCGTGGAGGCGCGCTTTCTCTACCTGTGCAGCGGCTATTTCCGCTACGACCGCGGCCACCGCCCGAGCTTCGAGGGCGAAGCGGACTTTCGCGGCTCGATCGTGCACCCCCAGTTTTGGCCGGAAAGCCTGAACTGGGCAGGCCGGCGGGTTGTCATCGTCGGCAGCGGCGCCACCGCCGTCACGCTGGTGCCGGCGATGGCGCGCGGCGACGCCGGGGCCGCGCACGTCACGATGCTGCACCGCTCGCCCACCTACATGGTTGCGATGCCCTCGCGCGATCCCGTCGCCGACCGTCTGCGCCGCTGGCTGCCCCAACAACTGGCCTACCGCGTCATCCGCTGGAAAAACATTGCGCTGGGACGCTGGTTCTTTCACCTCGCGCGTACCCGTCCCGAATGGTTCAAGGCCGGCCTGCTGCGCCAGGCCGCGCGCCAGTTGCCCAAGGGCTACGACCTGCACACGCATTTCACGCCGCGCTACCAGCCTTGGGATCAGCGGCTGTGCCTGGTCCCCGATGGCGACCTGTTCAAGGCCATCCGCCTGGGCCGCGCCGACATCGTCACCGGCGAGATCGAGCGCTTCACGCCCGGCGGAATCCGGCTGCGCACCGGCGAGGAACTGCCCGCCGATCTGGTGGTGCTCGCCACCGGTCTGGAACTGGACGCGCCGGGCGACCTGCGCCTGAGCGTCGATGGCCAGGCCATCGATCCGGCGCGGCAGATGGCCTACAAGGGCATGATGCTGTCGGACCTGCCCAATCTCGCGCTGACCTTTGGCTACACCAACGCCTCGTGGACGCTCAAGGCCGACCTGACCGCGCGTTATGTCTGCCGCCTGCTGCGCCACATGGACGCTCGCGGCCACGCCATCGCCGTCCCCCGGCGACAGGCGGACGTGCAGGAGCGCCCTTTTCTCGACTTCACCTCCGGCTACGTGCAGCGCGCACTCGGCCGTCTGCCGCGCCAGGGCGACCGCGCACCCTGGCGCGTGAACCAGGACTACTGGGCCGACCGCCGGGCGCTGCGCCACGGCCCGGTGGACGACGGCGTGCTGCGTTTTGGGCCCGCCGGCGCGCTGCCGGGCGCTTCACGAAAGCTACCAAAATTGTAGCTATCCGTGGACATGTTTATTGGCTTTTCATCCAATTTGATGCTCAAAAAGACGCTCAAAACCTGATGCAGAAGAGCCGTCGGGCAGCTTAGCGGCTCATTTTTGACTTTTGGTCAAGTCTTCAATGATAAAAAGGCGAAAAATATCAATGAAAACATCCACGAGCAGCTATCATTTTTTACTACACTTTCGGTAGCAAATGACCGGTCGCGACAGACGATCCCTACGCCGCCATGCCAAAGCGCTTCATCAGTTCGCCCTGCACCTGCGCGGGCGACAGCGCCTGGCCGGCCTTCTGGGCCACAAAGGCCTGCGCCGCCGCCGGATCGGGATCGAACTTGAGGTACAGGCGGCGCAACTGCTCGGCGTCCACCAGGCCCAGTTCCACGCGCTCGTCGATGCGGCCGGCGCGAATCAGCGCGGGATCGAGCCGCTCGGCGTGGTTGGTGGTCATGAACAGCACGGTGCCTTCCTGCGTGGCCACGCCATCCAGCGCGTTGAGAAAGCCCGAAAACGACAGCCTGACCTGCGCATGCGCGGCGTCGCGCTCGCGGAAAAAGGCGTCCACATCCTCGATGAGCAGCAGCGAACGCTGCGGCACGGCGGCCAAGAGTGTGTGGATCTTCTCGTCGGTCACGATGGGCGAGGCCAGGCTCAGCGTGCACACGTTCAGGTGCAGCTCGCTGGCCAGCGCCGTGACCAACGAGGTCTTGCCCGTGCCGGGCGGGCCGTACAGCAGGTAGCCGCGCCGCCAGGGAATGCCCAGCGCCGCATAGCGGGCGCGGCTGGCGAAAAACCGCTCCAGATCGGCCAGCAGCGCCTCGGCCTGCCCGGCCTTGAGCACCACCGACGCGAGCGGGCGGCGCGAGCCCAGGCGCGCGCGCATCCAGTCGCCGCCGTGAAACGGATTGGGAATGTAGACCGACAGCGTGTCGGTTTCACGCGCGGCGCGCGCCTCGATGGCGGCTTGCAAAAATGCCTCCAGCCGCTCGGGCGAACGGCCGAACTGCGCCAGCGTGACGCGCTCGAAGACCGACTGCCCCACCTGCAGCTCGCGCCGCAGCCAGACCCATCGGCCGTCGAGCCGCAGGATGTGCAGGCCCTCGCCAGGCGAGAGATAGGCGCGCGGCGGCTGGCCCGCGCGCAGATCCTCCTCCAGGCTCTGGTAACTCGTGCCGCGGCGCACGCTGCGCGCGGTGAACTGGTTGACGCGGCGCAGCTCGGGGTTCTCGTCCATGTACTCGACCACCGCCGAGAACAGAAACTCGTCGCGCGAATCGACCGACAGGCTGGAGATGACAAAGCGTTGCAGGCCGGTCCACGCCAACCCCGGCAGGTTGCGCGCCGCGTAGGCCAGCGCTCCGGCGGCGGCGAGCAGCACGGTCTGCGCCAGCGGCGAGGCGGCCAGGGACTCCCAGCTCATCGGGTCCTCAGTCGGCCTTGATGCGCGCCTCGCGCACCACGCGGGCCATCAATTCAGCCTCCTGAACCACCTGCGCCTGCAACTGCGCGGCGCTCAGCCGCAGCATCACGGTCTCGGCTGCCGCCAGCCGCTCGCGCATCTGCGGGCCAGCCAGCACCCAGTGGATCTCCATCTCCAGCCGCGACTGCGCCGAGGGCGACAGCCCGGCCGGGCCGAACACCGCGAACGTGGAACTCAGGTTGGCCGCGGGAAACCCCAGCTCCGCCAGCGTGGGCACCTGCGGAAAGTGCGCCAGGCGCTCGGGCGCGCCCACCGCCAGCGGGCGCAGCTTGCCGGCCTTGATCTGCTGCGTCACGGCGCTCGCCGCGTTGGTGGACAGCAGCTCGAAGTGCCCGGCGACGGCATCCTGAAGCGGCTGGCCCCCGCCCTTGTAGGGCACGTGAACGATCTCGGTCTTGGCAGCGGCCTTGACCAATTCGAGCATCACATGGCCCACCGATCCCGAGCCGGAGGTGGCCCAGCGCAGCGGCTGGCGGCCGTCGCGCGCGCGCGCCAACAGCGCTTTCAGGTCGCCCTCGGGCGCGGCCGAGGTCGCCAGCAGCAGCACCGGCGAGGTCATCACCGGCGCGACCGCCACCAGATCCTTGAGAGGATCGTAGGGAGCCTTGACCAACTGCGGACTCAAGGTCAGCGGGCTGGTGGCGGTCAGCACCAGCGTGTAGCCGTCGGGTGGCGCCTTGGCCGCCGCGTCCACACCGATCATGCCGCTGGCCCCGGCCTTGTTCTCCACCACCACCGGCACGCCCAGCCGCGTGGCCAGCCGTTCGGCAAGCGCCCGGCCCACGGTGTCGGATACGCCGCCGGGCGGATAGGCCACCAGCAGCTTCACCGGCTTGGACGGCCAGTACGCGGGCGCCGCCGCGGCAGGGTCGGCCTGCGCCCAGGTCGACGCGGCGGGCGCGCCCAGCGCCGCCAGGGCCAGCAGCGCGCGGCGCCGGGACGAGGAGAAATTCGGTCGGGTACGCATGGCCGGTTTATAGCCGCTGCGGGCAGCGGGCCGCTTCAGCCGCGCGGATGGTGGCGCGCGTGGAGCTGCTGCAGGCGCTCGCGGGCGACATGGGTGTAGATGGTGGTGGTGGAAATGTCGGCATGGCCCAGCAGCAGTTGCACGGCGCGCAGGTCGGCGCCGTGGTTGAGCAGGTGCGTGGCAAACGCGTGGCGCAGCGTGTGCGGCGACAGCGGCGCCGTGATGCCGGCCAGCAGCGCGTAGCGCTTGACGAGCTTCCAGAACATGACGCGGCTCATGGCGGTGTGCGGTGTGGCGCCATGGGCGGTGACGAAAAGCGCCTCGGACTGCCGCCCCGCCGCGAGCTCCGGGCGCGACAGCGCGAGGTAGCGCTCCAGCCAGCGCGCCGCCTCCTCGCCAAAGGGCACCAGCCGCTCCTTGCTGCCCTTGCCCAGCACGCGCAACACGCCGTCGTTGAGCGACAGGTCCAGCGTCTTGAGCTGGACCAGTTCCGACACGCGCAGGCCGCTGGCGTACATGAGTTCGAGCATGGCGCGGTCTCTGAGGCCCAGCGCCTGCTCCGTGTCGGGCGCGGCCAGCAGCGCATCGACCTGCGCCTCGCTGAGCGTCTTGGGCAAGCGCGGCGGGCGCTTGGCCGGCAGCAGCTTGAGCGTGGGATCCTGCTGGACGATGCCTTCCCGCAGTGCCCAGCGGTAAAAGCGCCGGATGACCGACAGTCGCCGGTTGGACGAATTGACGTGAAGACGCCGCCCCCCGCGCGTCTGCCCCGGTCCGGCACCGAGAAAGGCGTTCAGATGTTCCCCCCTGGCCTGAGCCAGGCCCTCCACGCCCTGCTCCTGGGCAAGCCAGCGATCCAGCAGCGCCAGATCGCGCCGGTAGGCTTCAAGGGTAAGACGCGCCAGGCCGTCTTCCAGCCACAGCGCGTCGATGAAGGCGTCAATCCGGGGGTCAGTCAAGCTTGAGTTTTTGCAGATCGACGATGCGCTTGTAGATGCCGTATTCGTCCTTGATCTGCTGGGCGAACTGCTCGGGCGTGTTGGCCAGGATGATGGAGCCGGTGTCTTCGATGCGCTTGCGCACGGCGGGATCCTCCAGCGCCTTCTTCACTCCGGCGTTGACTTTGTCCACCACCTCCTTGGGCAGGCCCTTGGGGCCATAGATGCCGTAGTAGGCCATGCGGTTGACGGGTTCCAGCCCGACCTCCTTGAAGGTCGGCACGCTGGGCAACTGCGCCAAGCGCTGCGGGGCAGCGACCACCACGGGCACCAGACGCCCTTCCTTGATGAAAGGCAGCGCCGAGGGCAGGTTGTCGAAGATGATGGGCACCTGGCCGGCCACCGTGTCGTTGAGCGCCGGTCCCGCGCCCCGGTACGGGATATGCGTGATGAAGGTGCCCGAGAGGTTTTTGTACAGCTCGGTCTGCAGGTGGCCAATGCCGCCGGTGCCCGACGAGGCATAGGAGTACTTGCCCGGTGAACGCTTGATTTCGGCGACAAAGGTTTTGTAGTCCTTGGCCGGAAAGCTCGGATGCACCGCAATCACGTTGGGCGTGGCCGCCACGTTGATGATGGGGGTGAAATCGGTCAGCGGGTTGTAGGGGATCTTGGCATTGATGGCCGGATTGGCCGCCGTGGTGGAAACCGTCGCCATGCCCAGCGAATAGCCGTCCGGCGCGGCGCGCGCCGTTTCGGTGGCGCCAACGACGCCACCGCCACCGGCCTTGTTGACCACCACCACGGCCTGTCCGAGCGCCTTGCCCAGCGGGTCGGCAATGACGCGGGCGATGATGTCCGTGGTGCCGCCGGCCGCGAAGGGCACCACGAGCTGGATGGGCTTGTTCGGATAGCCCTGCGCCCACGCGGCGGGCAACGCCGCGGCAAGCAAGGCGGCGGCGGCGGCGCAGGCGCGCAGGGTCAGGCGGCGGTCGGGGTGTGATGTTTTCATCGGTGTCCATCTCCGGGTTAGAGAAATGCCCGGGATGCTAGCCCGGGACGCCGAGCGCGCAACTGTGGAAACCCCAATGCCCTTGGCGAACGGCCGTCATTGAACCGTGCGCAGGCGCCGCGCCGCATCGCGGGCGGGCACCGATCGGGGCGCGTGGCCCATCAATCCGGATTCGGCGTGGCGCCACCGCGTATGCTTGCCGGGTGAGCTACGCGCAACTGCTGTTTCCCGATTTTTCGCTGGTGCTGTGCGGCTACCTGCTGTGCCGCTTCACCCCGCTGGGCCGGGGAGTCTGGCAGCCGCTGGAGAATCTGGTCTATTACTTCCTGTTCCCGGTTCTGCTGTTTCATTCCATCGTGAAAAAGCCGCTGGACGTCGGGGCGGCCTCCGGCCTGATGCTGGCCGGCGTGCTGCTGGGCGTGGCCAGCATCTTGCTGGCGCTGTCGATTCCGCGGCTGCCGGGCATTGGCCGGCACATCGACCGGCGCGAGCATGCCGGCGCCGCGCAGGTGGCGTTCCGCTTCAATTCCTTCATGGGGCTGGCGCTGGCCGAGCGCCTGATGGGCGCCCAGGGCTTGCAACTGATCGCGGTTCTCATCGGCGTGTGCGTGCCGCTGTTCAACGTGGGCGCGGTCTGGCCGATGGCGCGCCACGGTGGCAACAGCTTTGGCCGCGAGCTGCTGCGCAATCCGTTGATCATTGGCACCGGCGCCGGACTGGCCTGCGCGCTGCTCGGCCTGTCGATTCCGGCCTGGCTGGAGCCCACGGTCACGCGCATCGGCGCGTCCTCGCTGCCACTGGGCCTGATGGCCGCAGGCGCCGGCATGCAACTGTCGGCCCTGAAGTCCGGCAAGCTGCTGGCAGCGTTGCTGCTGCTCATCAAGCATCTGCTGATGCCGCTGATGGCCTTCGGCCTGGCGCATGTGATGGGGCTGGGCCGCGCCGAGACACTGATCCTGCTGGCGTTCGCGGCCTTGCCAACCGCCTCCACCACCTACGTGCTGGCCGCGCGCATGGGCTACAACGGTGGCTACGTGGCCGCGCTGGTGACGCTGTCCACGCTGCTGGGCATGGTGAGCCTGCCGTTCGCGCTGGGCGTGCTGGGCGGCATGCCGGGATAGGAGTGCCGTGGTCATGGGAATGCTTTCCGCGCCAAATCCCGGATGCCACAATGTCCGTGCCATCCCTGTCTGGAGTCTGAACGTGAAACCCATCTTGTTGTTCGGCGCGCTCGCGCTGGCCGCCGCCCCGACCCTTGCGCAGCAGAACTGCGACAAGCCGAGAGACGACTTCGACGGTCTGTACTGCCTCAACAAGGTCTACGTCGAAACCGATGCTGAACTGAACCGTGCCTACAAGGAGTTGATGGGCAAGCTGCCCAACGACGCGCGCGCCCGGCTCAAGCAGACGCAGATCGCCTGGATCGACCAGCGCAACGGAAGCTGCTCGCGCAAGATCGATTCGGGATTCTTCGTCAACCTCAGTTGCGCCACCCGCACCACGCGCGAGCGGCTGGAATTCATCCTGGAGCGCACGCGCGAATGCAAGAGCTCGGGGTGCCAGCCGAGCAAGCTGTAGCGTCACTGGGCGACGTCACCCCGGCGAGGCCGCCTGCCGCACCTCCACCCGCAGCCCACCCGCGCTGCCCGGTCCAAGCTGGAGAACGGCCCCCATGCGGACTGCGCGATGGCGCATGTTGGCCATGCCGCGGGAACCGGCGGACGCCCCGTCGTTGACCAGACCCATGCCATCGTCCTCGACGACCAGCCGCCACAGGCCCCCGGCCGGATTCTCGAAGCCAACGCGCACCTTGCTCGCCCGCGCATGCTTGAGCGCATTGGTCAGCGCCTCCTGGGCAATGCGCATGAGGTCGAGCAACTGGCTGGTTGGCAGTTCCAGTGGCGTCGGATCGATCTCCCAGCTCGACTCGACGCCGGCCGCCGCCAGCAAGGGCTCGGCGCGATAGCGCAGCGAGGCCAGCGCATCGCCCACGTGGCGCTGCTCCGGGTCCAGCGAGTCGATCACCAGCCGCAGATCGGTGATGCACGCGCCCACCAGGTCCGAGGCTCCAGCGGCCGACAGACGGCCCTGCTCCAGCGCGCTCTTGGCGGTGATGAGCTGCGAGCCCAGGCCGTCGTGGATGTCGCGCATCAGGCGCTCGCGCTCGGCCGACACGGCGGCGCGTTCGCGCAGCCGGGCCAACTCGGCGTAGCTGCGCTCCAACTCCTCGCCGCGCTCGCGCACGCGCTGCTCCAGGGTCTCGTTGAGCTTCTCGGCGGCCACGAAGGCGCCAAAGTAGCTGCTGGCCAGCGCGAAGACCAGCGACGTGAGCAGAAGCGGCGCGCCAAAGCTCATCAGCGTGGCCGATCCGTAGGGCAGCAGCCCCGCCGAAACCGCATAGTCGTGCAAGCCCAGCGCCAGCGTGATAACCATGGCCGCGACCACGGGCCACAAGGCGCGCCGCTGACCAGGCCACCGGTACATGGCCCGCACGACCACGGCAATGGCCGCGACGCCCATGACCACCACCACGCTGTACCAGGGCATGCGCAGGCGGCTCATGCCGTCTTCACCCATCGCGTACAACACCAGCGGCATCGGCAGCACCAGCCAAGCCGTCACGCGCTCCACGCGCGGCCAGCGCTGTTCCGTCAGGCGCGACACGAAAATCCACAGCAGCCACATCACCACGCCCAGACTGCCCAGAATGAAAGCCTCGTAGCCACGCGAGGGCACGCCCGGCGCCGCCCAGGTGTAGTGAAAATTGCGCATCGACCACAAAATCGCCAGCGCCGCGAACACGCCATACGCCTGGCGCGCGGGCGAGCGCAGCCACAGCAAGCCGGCGAGCACGCCCGTGACGATGAGCGCCACGTTGGCCGAGCGCGACACCGTGACGCGCCAGAAATACATGCCCTCGTAGCGGGCTTCGGCGGCCTCGCGCGGACCGATCTCGGCAACGCCCAACCCGCCGCGCAGGTTGGATGCGACACGAAGGCGCAGCGAAACCTCGTTCTCGCCCACCCTCAACAGGGGTTGGGGCAGCAGCACGAACTGCGGCACGCCTGCGTTGCGAACCAAGGGACCTTCCATGCCTCCGCCATCGCCTACATCCACGCCGTTGAGAAGTACCGCGTAGCTGGTGGAAACCTGCCCCAGGTACAAGCCCCAGCTGCCGCGCGGCGCCTGCGACAGCGAAAAGCGCATGCGATACCACCCATGGCCATGCTGCCCAGGGCGCGAGCGTCGCCACTCATCGGGCAGCGACTGCGGCTGCCAGCCGGTGGCCGGCGGCACGCGGGCATCGCTCTTGACAAACTCGGCTTGCTCCAGGCGCTGAAGATCCTGCGCATGAGCCCAGGGCAGGAGGCCCAGCCACGCCAGCGCAACCCATACCCAAGGGGCCAGACTCAGCCGGTGGCGGGCTTTCACGTCTGGATCAACCCGCGCTGGCGCGCCGCGCGCAGCGCCTGCTCACGAGAATGCACCTGAAGCTTGTGGTAGATGTTCTTGATGTGCGTCTTCACGGTGTGGGGCGAGATGTAGCGCTGCGTGGCGATCTCGGCCATGCTGTGGCCCCGGGCCACCGCTTCGAGAATCGCGATCTCGCGCAGCGACAGCAGATCCAGGTCCTCCGGCGCGGGGCTCGGATTGACGGCCACCATGCCGACGCAGCGACGCAGCAGATGCCGCGCGAGCGACGGGCTGATGGGCGACTCGCCCGCGGTGATGGCGCGGATGGCGGCGTTGAAATCCATCGGCCCGGAATCCTTGAGCAGGTAGCCCGTGGCGCCACGCTCGATGGCGGTGAGCAAGTGGTACTCCGAGCCAAACACCGAAACCACGAGCACGTCGGTGGCCGGGCTTTCGGCGCGGAACGCCGCAATCACGTCGAAGCCGCTGATGTCCGGCAGCCCCAGGTCAACCAAGGCCACACGCGGCGCGAGCGCGGCAATGGCCGACATCGCCGGCCTCCCCTGGGAGAAGTGGCCCACCACGCGCATGTCCGCATCCAGGGCGAGGTTGCGCAGGTAGCGCTCCAGATGCGCCGGCTCGTCCTCCACGATCAACACGTCGATGCTCATGGTGCAACCCTAGCAAGAAGCGGCGCGCCTGCAAATACCCCTGCTGCGGTATTGAGCACAACCGCCGCGCCACGCACACTGCCCTGGTGTTCAACGCGCCCATGTGGAGGCTCATCATGCGCATTCGTGCCTTTCTTGTCGCTTTCGGCCTGCTCGGCACAATCGCCGCCGCGCAGGCCGCACCGTTTGTCAACGGCAGTTTCGAGCAGCCTGGCGGCGAACCGACTCGACGGGACACAATCGCCGCAACGGGAGTGCTGCCCACCGGATGGCAGACCAACGGGCTGGGTTTTCAGATCTACCAGGGCGGCCACACGGACGACATTCCATCCGACGATGGAACCTTCTACGTCAGTTTCGGGCACAACAACAACACCGGTGGCGGTCTCTATCAGACATTCGACACAGAAGTCGGCGCCGTGTACGAGGTCACCTACCGCCTGGCGCAGCAGCAGGGAATCGACAACGCCCAGTTGGCCGCCTTGTGGGTCTACGATTCAACGTCACCCATCAGCCAAAACTTCATTGACGGAACCGTCAACCCGTTCACAAGCTCGCAGGTGGGCTGGTTTTCCGGAAGCACGGTGCGGTTCACCGCGCGATCGACCCAGTCCACGCTGATGTTCGAGGACAAGACACCTGCCGGTGCCGGCAGCGGCGCCAACTGGGCACTGGACGCCGTGAAGGTCACCAAGTTGTCGGGCGGCACCACGCCGACCACACCCACCACACCCACCACACCCACCACACCAACGACGCCAACCACACCGACCACGACCACCACCGCCTTGTCGATCACCGGTCAACTGACCGAAAACGCGGCCAACGGCAGCCAAAGCCTCACCGGCCGCATCCAGTTCGCCAGTGCCGACCGGGGCAGGATACTCAAGGTGTGGTGCATCATCATGCTGCCCAACGGCATGTACCTGATCAAATACGGCGGCGGCAACCAATGGGCCATCAACGGTGACGCAAACAACTACTACGTGGCCGACATCCAGACGACGCAGTCGATGGAAAGCTACACGCTGGATCTCCTGCGGGATATCCCCCTGCGAGGCCTGAACGCCACGGTCTGGCTGGGCTATGGCTCGGACCTGACAGACATGATCGTCAACCAGAAGTTCCGCATGATCCAGGGCCCGCTGTAGGCGCTTGGCGGGCTTGCGCGAGCGCCCAGGTCAGGTGCTCGCGCACGGTTTCGTCCGGGTGCGCCAGCCAGCGAGCCAGCGCCGCGCGCAGCACGGCGTCGTCGTGCGCCCTGAGCGCATTGCCGGCCGCCACCGCCAGGTTGCGCAGCCAGCGCGCGTGGCCGATGCGGCGGATGGCACTGCCTTCGGTGCGGCGCAAAAACTCCGCTTCGTCCCAGGTCAGCAGCGTGGCGATCTGAGCGCCTTGCAAGCCCTCGCGCGGATCGAAGTCGGCCAGCGGCGCGCGCTGCGCGAACTTGTTCCATGGACACACCAGTTGGCAATCGTCGCAGCCGTAGATGCGGTTGCCGATCAGCGGCCGCAGGGCCAGGGGAATCGGCCCGGCGTGTTCGATGGTCAGGTAGGAGATGCAGCGCCGCGCGTCCAGCCGGTACGGCGCGACGATGGCCTGCGTCGGGCAGGCCTCCAGACAGGCTGAGCACGAGCCGCAATGCCCGTCCACCGGGTCGGTGGGCGGCAGCGCCAGGGTGGTGAAGATCTCGCCCAGAAAGAACATGGAGCCGCCTCGCCGCTCCAGCACCAGCGTGTGCTTGCCGCGCCAGCCGATGCCGCTGCGGGTGGCGAGTTCGGCCTCCAGCACGGGCGCCGAGTCGGTGAACACACGATGCCCAAAGGGGCCAACGTCTTGCGCCAGCCGCTCGGCCAGTTGCTTGAGCCGCGTCCGCAGCACCTTGTGATAGTCGCGCCCCCGGGCATAGACCGACACGATGGCCTCCGCAGGCCGAGTCAGGCGCTCCAATTCCTGCTCGCGCCAGCGCTCGTCCATGTCCTGCGGCAGGTAGTCCAATCGGGCGGTGATCACCGAGAGCGTGCCCGGCAGCAGTTCGGCCGGACGGCAGCGCTTGAGGCCATGCGCGGCCATGTAAGCCATCTCGCCGTGAAAACCGTTGTCGATCCACGCGCGCCATCCGGGTTCTGCCGATGCCAGATCGACGGATGCAACGCCGATTTGGGACAATCCCAGCGCTCCACCCCAGGCCCGTAATTGCGAAACGATGTGATCACCCGAGAGCATGAGCCGTCGATTGTAGGAACGGCGGCACCCCTTGTCCTGACGCTGGCCGACGAAGCGGCCACCGCGCAACTGGCCGCGCGCCTGGCCGCCCAGCCCCTGGTGCGCGATGCCTTCATCGCGCTGCACGGCGACCTGGGCGCGGGCAAGACCAGCTTCGTGCGCCACCTGCTGCGCGCGCTCGGCGTGACCGGGCGCATCAAGAGCCCCACGTTCGCCGTGGTCGAGCCACACCAGCCGCCCGAGGGCCTGCCGGTGTGGCATTTCGACTTTTACCGCTTCGCCGATCCGCGCGAATGGGAAGAGGCAGGATTTCGCGACATCTTCGCCGCGCCGGGCCTGAAACTGGCCGAATGGCCGGAGAACGTCGCATCGGCGCTGCCGCGCGCCGATCTGGAACTGCACCTGAGCCCGGTCGACAGCGGCCCCGATGACGCCCGGCAGGCGCGGCTCGTGGCCCATGGCGGACGCGGCGGCCGGCTGCTGCGCGCCGCGCAGGAGGGCGCGGCGTGAAGCGCCGCCCGCTGCTGGGCGGCGGCACGCTCGCGCTGCTGCTCACGCATGCGCGCATCGCCTGGGGGGCGGAGATCGTCGCGGTGCGCCTGTGGCCCGCACAGGATTACACGCGCGTGACGATCGAGTCGGACGCGCTGCTGAGCGTGCACCACCAGTTCGTCGAAAGCCCGCCGCGCCTGGCGGTGGACGTTCAAGGGCTGGAACTGTCGCCCGCGCTGCGTGGACTGGTGGGCAAGCTGCGCGCCGACGACCCCTACATCGCGGGCATTCGCGTCGGGCAGTACGCACCGGGGGTCGTGCGTCTGGTGCTGGACCTCAAGGCCCCCGTCCGGCCCCAGGTGTTCACGCTGCCGCCGGTGGCCGCCTACCAGCACCGCCTGGTGTTCGACCTGTACCCCGCGCGCGAGGTCGATCCGCTGGAGGAACTGGTCGCGCGGCATGGCGGCCCCGCCCCATCCACGCCCCCAGCGCCCAAGTCGGGCGCGGACCCGATCCAGGACCTGATCGCCGCGCGCGACCCGCGCCCGGGCGGCTCGCCATCTGCTCCGGATCTGATAGCTTCTCATGGCCGATCCCCGGTAGCTTCAGCCCCTAAAGGAACCCAACCGGAGGCGCCCAAAACCCCCTCGCGGCCCGCCGAGGTGGCCGCCCCGGCCATCGTCACGCCCACCGACCGCTTGGTCATCGTCACGCTCGACCCCGGCCATGGCGGCGAGGACCCCGGCGCCATCGGCCCGGGCGGAACGCGCGAGAAGGACGTGGTGCTGCAAGTGGCCGAGCGGCTGCGCCGCCGCATCGACGCCACCACGCTGCGCACGCCGCAGGGCAATCAAACGCTGCGCGCCTTTCTCACGCGCGACGCCGATTTCTTCGTCCCGCTGCATGTGCGGGTGCAAAAGGCGCGGCGGGTGCAGAGCGATTTGTTCATGAGCCTGCATGCCGACGCCTTCTTCACGCCCCAGGCGCGCGGTGCCAGCGTTTTCGCGCTCAGCCAGAGCGGCGCGTCGAGCGCGGCGGCGCGCTGGATGGCGCAGAAGGAAAACGATGCCGACCTGATCGGCGGCGTGAACGTGCAAGCCAAGGACCTGGCCGTCCAGCGCGCGATGCTGGACATGAGCACCAGCGCCCAAATCAAGGACTCCGTGGCGCTGGGCGGCCATCTGCTGGGCGAAATCGGCCAGGTCGGGCGCCTGCACAAACCGCGGGTGGAACAGGCGGGGTTTGCCGTGCTCAAGGCGCCGGACATTCCCAGCGTGCTGGTGGAAACCGCCTTCATCAGCAACCCCGAGGAGGAGGAAAAGCTCCGCTCGGAGGCGTATCAGGAACATCTGGCCGACGCGCTCATCCGCGGCGTGGGGCGCTACTTCGCGCAAAACCCGCCGCTGGCCCGCGCGCGCAAGGCCTGAACCCGAAAGGAAACCATGTCACGCAGCCGTGTATCCACCGCCCGCATCGCGCGCGATGCCACCCGCATGGCCGTTGCCGTGCCCCAGGTCGTCGCGCACCGCCTCACCCGCCTGGCGCTGGCGGGCGCCGCGCCCAATGCGCGGGACCGGCGCGAATTCACGCGCATGGGCGCCGAGAAGGTGGCAGCCTTCCAGCAGTCGTGGTGGAACATGGGTGTGGCCGCGCTGGCGGCGCAGCAGCGCGTGGCCTTGGCCATGCTGAGCGGCAATCCGGCGCGCGTTGCCCGGGCGCTTGCCAGCGCCGGCACCGACGTGGCTGCCCGGGGCCTGGCGCCCGTCAGCCGCCGCGCCACGGCCAACGCCAAACGGCTGCGCAAGACCCCGCTTCGGCCCGGAAAGCGCTGAAGCGCCCGTGGCCCCACGTGCCCTCCGTTCGGGGAGCGTGTCACTGGCCAAACCCTCGTCGGCCTTGATTGCAAATTTCATAGCGCTCCGTGGTTGTGTTTTAAGCCCAAATGGCCAAAACGAGGCTTGAAAATGCCCGCCAACCAGGCTCCAGAAGGCGGCTGTTCGATAATTTTGTAGAAACATCTACAAATTTGTAGACCTCTCTACAAAAATACGGAATTCCCCAAGCATCAGGGGAGGTTTGAGGGCATTTTCAACCGTCAAAATGCCACGAATCGACCATACGATCACCACGGGCAGCTATCTTTTTAATAGTTTTCAACGGATGTGGACGGGCTCTCCCGGCGCGCCTGGGGCCAGCCGCGCGGGGGCGACGCGGGGGTTTGAGCCAAGTCAAGGTCTCTCGCGCGCGTGCGCGCATAGTTAGTGGTGACGTTCATGTGATGTCGCCCTGGCGGTCATGTGGCGGCACCTCGTACGCCACAACTTCCACAGGCCAATCGCCATGCCCCATTTCTGTCGCGTCAAGCCGGCAGGTTCGCGCGGAGCCCGACCGTGAACGCCATCTTGCTGCTGGCCATCGCCGCCATCGCGGTGGTGCTGATCTTTGACTACACCAACGGCTTTCACGACGCGGCCAACATCGTCGCCACGGTGATCGCCTCGCGCGCCATGACGCCCGCACAGGCCGTGCTGGTGGTCGCGTTCTTCGAGTTTCTCGGGCCGCTGCTGGGCGGCACCGCCGTGGCCAACACCATCGGCAACTTCGTCACGCTCGACGATGTGAGGCCGGTCACCGCGCTGACGATCGTGCTGTGCGGGCTGCTCGGCGCCATCACCTGGAACCTGGTGACCTGGTGGCGGGGCATTCCGTCTTCGTCGTCGCACGCGCTGGTGGGCGGGCTGATCGGCGCGGTGGTGCTGGCGGTGGGCGTGGACAAGGTGGTCTGGGGCTTCTCGCAACTGGTCCACGAGCACCGGCTCACCGGCGTGACCAAGGTGCTGCTGGCGCTGGTGCTTTCGCCCATCCTCGGGTTCTGGGTGGCTTTCTTCGTGCACAAGGGCATGACCCGGCTGCTGGCGGGCGCGCGCCCGCGGGTGGCGCGCGATCTGCGCCGCGCGCAGTTCCTGACCGCCGCGGGCCTGGCGTTCTCGCACGGCGCCAACGATGCGCAAAAGAGCATGGGCATGCTCACGCTGGTGCTGGTGCTGGGCGGCTTCGTGGGCGAGTTCCGGGTGCCGT
>DAIOSZ010000006.1:23929-44804 GCA_036752305.1 Burkholderiaceae bacterium | reverse complement strand
ACCCAGCGGCGCCAGTGTTCTCGAATCCACCGCTGCCCAACAGCCACCTGCGGCAGGCCCCGCCAGCGCACCTGCGACGGGCTCGGCCGCCGCGCCCGCGCCCAGCGCCGCAAGTACCGCGACCCCTACTGGCGCAGCCTCTCAGATTCCCGCTAAGTAAGGCTCGCGTCAGAGCACAAAAAAGCCCTCGGAGAGACCCGGAAACAGCGGGATTTGCGGGTAAACTCCTAGGCTGTTCGCGAGGCTAAAACCTCTTGCTTCGCGTACTCGGATTTCGAGATGCCGTCGTGGTGAAATTGGTAGACACGCTATCTTGAGGGGGTAGTGGCGAAAGCTGTGCGAGTTCGAGTCTCGCCGACGGCACCAACAACGCAGCGGCCCTTGTAGGGCCGGGCGAGCACAAGACAACGACCAATGAACCTAGAGCAATACCTCCCCGTTTTGATGTTCATTCTGGTCGGCGTTGCGGTAGGTATTCTTCCGCTGGCCTTGGGCAAGGTTCTGGGCCCCAACCGGCCCGACGAGGCCAAGAATTCACCATACGAGTGCGGCTTTGAGGCGTTCGAGGACGCGCGTATGAAGTTTGACGTGCGTTATTACCTCGTCGCGATCCTGTTCATCCTGTTTGACCTGGAAATCGCCTTTCTGTTTCCCTGGGCCGTGGTGCTCAAGGAAGTTGGCTTGACGGGGTTCGTCGCGGCCATGGTGTTCCTGGCCATTCTCACCGTGGGTTTCGCCTACGAGTGGAAAAAAGGCGCGCTGAACTGGGAATGAGACAGTCTGGCGCATAAGGAATTCATCCATCATGTCACTAGAAGGCGTATTCAAAGAAGGCTTCATCACCACGTCCTATGACACGGTGGTGAATTGGGCCAAGACCGGCTCCCTGTGGCCGGTAACGTTTGGCTTGGCGTGCTGCGCGGTGGAGATGATGCACGCTGCGGCCGCACGGTACGATATCGGTCGATTCGGCGCGGAAGTGTTTCGCGCCAGCCCTCGCCAATCCGACCTGATGATTGTCGCCGGTACGCTGTGCAACAAGATGGGGCCGGCGCTGCGCAAGGTGTACGACCAGATGGCAGAGCCGCGCTGGGTGATTTCGATGGGCTCTTGTGCCAACGGCGGCGGCTACTACCACTACAGCTATTCCGTGGTCCGTGGCTGCGACCGCATCGTGCCGGTGGATGTGTACGTGCCCGGCTGCCCCCCGACGGCCGAAGCGCTGCTCTACGGTATCTTGCAGTTGCAGAACAAGTTGCGGCGCGAGCATACGATCGCGCGCTGACTCTGGAAGAAGAGCATGGCAGCCCTCATCACGCAATCCATTCAAAACCTGCAAGACGCACTCAGAACCGCGTTCGGCGACCAGTTGGCCGCGCTGGATCTGCGGCTGGGCGAAATCACGATTACGGTGCGCGCGGCCGACTATCAAGATGTCTGCCTACGCCTGCGGGATGATCCAAACCTGAAGTTCGAGTTACTCGTTGACTTGTGCGGACTTGATTATTCCCAATACAAGGATGGCGCGGCGTCGCGCTTTTCGCAAGAGCCACGCTTCGCGGCGGTGGTTCACCTGCTTTCGCTGACCTTCAATTGGCGCGTGCGGGTGCGGGTGTTCGCGCCGGATGACAGCATGCCAGTGGTTGCGTCCATCACAGGCATCTGGAACGCCGCGAACTGGTTCGAACGGGAGGCGTTCGACCTTTTCGGCATTCTTTTCGAAGGGCATGCCGACCTACGGCGAATTCTGACCGACTACGGCTTTATCGGGCATCCGATGCGCAAGGATTTCCCAGTGTCCGGCTACGTCGAGATGCGTTACGACGCCGAGAGGAAGCGTGTGATATACCAGCCCGTGACCATTGAGCCGCGCGAGATCACGCCGCGCGTTATCCGCGAAGACAACTATGGCGGGCTGCGCTAAGCGCGAGTAGAGCAATGGCGGACATCAAGAACTACACCCTCAACTTCGGCCCGCAGCATCCGGCGGCGCATGGTGTGTTGCGCCTGGTGCTGGAGCTGGATGGCGAGGTCGTGCAGCGTGCCGACCCGCACATCGGCTTGCTCCACCGGGCCACTGAGAAATTGGCCGAAAGCAAGACTTTCATCCAATCACTGCCTTACATGGACCGGCTCGACTATGTGTCGATGATGGTCAATGAGCAAGCCTATTGCCTGGCCATCGAAAAGATGTTGGGCTTGGAAGTGCCGCTGCGCGCGCAGTACATCCGAGTGATGTTTGCCGAGATCACGCGCCTGCTGAACCACTTGATGTGGCTGGGGTCGCACGGCAACGATTGTGGTTCGTCCACCATTCTGATCTACACGTTCCGTGAACGGGAAGACCTGTTCGACATGTACGAAGCTGTGTCGGGCGCACGCATGCACGCTGCGTACTTCCGGCCGGGCGGCGTTTACCGTGACCTGCCGGACAGCATGCCCCAGTACAAGGTCAGCAAGATCAAGAATGCCAAGGCCATCGAACTGCTCAACGAAAACCGCCAGGGCTCGTTGCTGGACTTTATCGAAGACTTTACCAAGCGATTCCCAGGGCTGGTCGACGAATACGAAACGCTGCTGACCGACAACCGGATATGGAAGCAGCGCACGGTGGGTATTGGCGTGGTCAGCCCTGAGCGGGCCATGAATCTGGGCTTTACCGGGCCCATGTTGCGGGGCTCGGGAATCCTGTGGGATTTGCGCAAGCACCAGCCATACGATGTCTACGACCGCGTCGACTTCGACATACCGCTGGGAAAAAATGGCGACTGCTATGACCGTTACCTTGTCAGGGTGGCTGAGATGCGCCAGTCCAACCGCATCATCGCCCAGTGCGTGGACTGGTTGCGTGCCAATCCCGGCCCGGTGATCACCGACAACCACAAGGTGGCCCCACCTTCACGTGCGGCCATGAAGTCAAGCATGGAGGAGTTGATTCACCACTTCAAGCTCTTCACCGAAGGGTTTTCAGTCCCGGAGGGCGAAGCTTATGCGGCCGTGGAGCATCCCAAAGGGGAATTCGGTATCTACTTCGTAAGCGACGGCGCCAACAAGCCGTATCGCATGAAAATCCGCCCGCCAGGCTTCGTGCATCTGGCAGGCATGGATGAATTGACGCGCGGTCACATGATTGCCGATGCAGTGGCAATCATTGGCACGCTCGACATTGTGTTTGGAGAAATCGACCGATGATTTCGGACGCAACCAAGGCGCGCTTTGATCGCGAAGTCGCCAAGTACCCGGCCGATCAACAGCAGTCTGCCGTCATGGCCTGTCTTGCCATCGTGCAACAGGAAGAAGGCTACGTGAGCGCCGAAGCGGAGCGTGAGATTGCCGTCCACCTCGGTATGGCGCCCATGGCGGTGCACGAGGTCACGACCTTCTACAACATGTACAACCAACAGCCGGTGGGAAAGTTCAAACTCAACGTTTGCACCAACTTGCCGTGTGCGCTGCGGGATGGCTACCGGGCGCTCAAGCATCTGGAGGAAACGCTCGACGTCCAGATGGGCCACACGACAAAGGACGGCCTTTTTACGCTGCAACAGTCGGAATGCCTCGGCGCCTGTGCCGACTCCCCGGTCATGCTCGTCAACGACCGCACCATGTGCAGTTTCATGAGCAATGAACGATTGGACGCGCTCGTGGAAACTTTGCGCACCGCAGCCAAGGGAGCCGGTGCATGAATTTGAATGATCTACTGGCCGGGTTTGCCTCCAGCGGCGCCGAAACCTGTTTCCACAACCGCCACCTGAACCCGCAGATATACGCGGGATTGGATGGAAAAAACTGGAACTTGCAAGCGTACGAGGCGCGCGGAGGCTATCAGGCGCTTCGCAAGGTGCTCGGGGTCGGCGCGGAGGCGGCACTCACGCAAGATCAGGTGATCGCCACCGTAAAGGAATCCGGGCTGCGAGGCCGTGGCGGTGCGGGCTTTCCCACGGGTCTGAAATGGAGTTTCATGCCGCGCCAGTTTCCGGGTGCGAAACACTTGGTGTGCAATTCCGACGAAGGAGAGCCGGGTACCTGCAAGGATCGCGACATCCTGATGTTCAATCCGCACATCGTGATCGAAGGCATGGCCATCGCCGCCTACGCAATGGGAATATCGCTGGGATACAACTATATCCATGGCGAGATTTTTCAGGTTTACGAGCGCTTTGAGGCAGCGTTGGAAGAGGCCCGTTCGGCGGGTTATCTGGGCGACCAGATCCTCGGCTCCAATTTCAACTTTCAGTTGCACGCTGCGCATGGCTTTGGCGCCTACATCTGCGGCGAGGAAACCGCGCTGCTCGAATCGCTTGAAGGTAAAAAGGGCCAGCCGCGTTTCAAGCCACCGTTTCCCGCGAGTTTTGGCCTTTACGGCAGGCCCACGACAATCAACAACACCGAGACTTTTGCAGCTGTCCCTTGGATCATTCGCAACGGCGGGCAAGCCTACCTGGAATGTGGAAAGCCAAACAACGGGGGGACCAAGATTTATTCGGTCTCTGGGGACGTCAACTTGCCCGGCAACTATGAGGTGCCGATGGGCACGACGTTTGCCAAATTGCTAGAACTCGCTGGTGGTGTTCGCACTGGTCGCAAGCTCAAGGCCGTGATCCCTGGGGGCTCCTCGTCACCCGTGCTGCCGGCGTCCGTGATGATGGATTGCACGATGGATTACGACTCGATTGCCAAGGCGGGGTCCATGCTGGGCTCCGGCGCGGTCATCGTGCTTGACGACAGCCGCTGCATGGTCAAGAGTTTGCAGCGCCTGTCGTACTTCTACATGCATGAGTCTTGCGGACAGTGCACCCCATGCCGAGAAGGCACGGGGTGGCTGTCGCGCATGGTCGATCGCATCGAAAGCGGGCATGGCCGCAAGGAAGACATGGACCTGCTCAACTCAGTGGCCGACAACATCCAAGGCAGGACGATTTGCGCGCTCGGCGACGCGGCGGCCATGCCGGTGCGGGCGATGATCAAACACTTCCGCCCTGAATTCGAATACCACGTCGAGCACAAGACCTGTATGGTCAGCGCTTACGTCTGACGCGAGAAGTCCATCCATGGTTGAAATCGAACTTGATGGCAAGAAGGTAGAAGTGCTGGAGGGCAGCATGGTCATGCATGCGGCCGAGAAAGCTGGCACCTATATCCCGCATTTTTGCTACCACAAGAAACTGTCGATCGCAGCGAACTGCCGCATGTGTCTGGTGGATGTGGAAAAGGCACCCAAACCGATGCCGGCCTGCGCCACTCCGGTCACGCAAGGCATGATCGTTCGCACCAAGAGCGACAAAGCGATCAAGGCACAACAGTCGGTGATGGAGTTCCTCCTCATCAACCATCCTCTTGATTGCCCCATCTGTGACCAAGGCGGTGAATGTCAGTTGCAGGACTTAGCCGTGGGCTATGGCGGCAGTGGCAGTCGCTATCACGAAGAAAAGCGCGTGGTCGCCCACAAGGAGGTTGGCCCCCTCATTTCCATGGAGGAAATGAGCCGTTGCATTCATTGCACGCGTTGCGTTCGCTTTGGTCAGGAGATTGCGGGATCCATGGAACTGGGCATGGCCAATCGCGGCGAGCATGCCGAGATTGAGACCTTTGTTGGAGAGTCGGTCGACTCCGAACTGTCGGGCAACATGATCGACATTTGTCCGGTCGGTGCGCTTACGAGCAAGCCCTTCCGTTACAGCGCCCGCACCTGGGAGCTCTCGAGGAGAAAGAGTGTCAGTCCGCACGACTCCACGGGCGCCAACCTGATCGTCCAAGTCAAAAACCACCAGGTCATGCGCGTTGTTCCGCTGGAAAACGAAGCCGTCAATGAGTGCTGGCTTGCGGATCGCGACCGCTTTTCCTACGAGGCGCTGAACAGCGCCGAACGCCTGACGCAGCCCATGATCAAACAGAACGGGCAGTGGCGCACCGTTGACTGGCAAAGCGCGCTGGAATACGTCGCCAACGGACTGCGGCAAGTTGCGCAAACCCATGGTTCCGATGCCGTTGGCGCCTTGGTGAGCCCGCATGCCACGGTCGAGGAGTTGACGCTCGCTGCGCGCTTGGTGCGAGGTCTCGGCAGTGACAACATTGACCATCGCCAGCGCCGCGCCGAGTTCGCACGCGGCCCAGGCGCTCGCTGGCTGGGCATGCGCATCGCGGAACTGTCCAATTTGCAGCGCGTGATGGTCGTTGGCTCCAGCCTGCGTAAAGACCACCCTCTGTTCGCTCAACGCATTCGTCAATCGGTGCGCAAAGGGGCGGCGCTCGTTTCGCTGAACCATCGCGCAGAGGACTGGGCGATGCCGATAAAGCATGCGCTGGTCGCCCCTGCCGCTGAGTGGGTAAAGGTCTTGTCGAACGTGGCGGCCGCTGTGGCGGTAGCCAACGGCGTGGCCGCACCGGTTCAGGGCGTTGCGGACGATGACGCCAAGGCGTTGGCGGCCACTTTGATGCAAGGACGCGGATCAAAGGCCGTTTTGCTGGGCAATGCTGCCGCCCATCACGCCGAGGCGGAAACTTTGCTCGCGCTGGCGCAGTGGATCGCGGAGCAAACGGGCGCCAAGCTTGGTTATCTGACCGAGGCCGCCAATACGGTAGGCGCCCAACTCGCATCCGCCGAACCGCGAGGCAAGGGCTTGAATGCCATGCGGATGATCGAAGCAGCGCGCAACGGCACGCTCAAAGCCTGCGTGTTGCTTCACACTGAGCCCGCATTTGACCATGCGCTCCGCAGCGAGGCAGTAGCGGCGCTCGGTAAAGTGGACTTGGTGGTAAGCCTCAACCCATTCCAGGCGAATCTGGACCTGTGCGATGCGGTTCTTCCGGTAGCTCCGTTTTCCGAAACCTCAGGCAGTTTCGTAAATGCCGAAGGTCGTCTTCAGAGCTTCCACGCCGTGGTGCGGCCACTCGGTGATACGCGTCCTGGGTGGAAGGTGTTGCGTGTGTTGGGCAACCTGCTGGATTTGACGGGGTTTGAGCAAAATTCCTCGCAAGAGGTGTTGTCTGGAGCCGGATTTGAGATAGGCGAAGATGGCTTCGTCAGTGTCGCCAAACTGTCCAATGTGGCGAGCACCGATCTTTCAGGGCCAGTGTCCAGCGCACATGCAGCGCCTTGTGTAGCCCCCATCTACCAATTGGATGGCATTGTCCGGCGCGCGGTCTCCCTGCAAAAAACAGCGGATGGGCGGCAAGGAGCGGGAGCATGATCGATCAACTCTACGCCTTCGGCGCGCATCTGATCGCCTCTCCTTGGTGGGAGCAGGTAGTTTGGCCCACGCTGTGGGCACTCATCAAGATTATCGCGCTTCTGATTCCGCTGATGCTTTGCGTGGCATACCTCACGCTGTGGGAACGTAAGGCCCTGGGCTTCATGCAGGTGCGCTATGGCCCCAACCGCACCGGCCCCGCCGGTCTCCTACAGCCGATTGCCGACGCGCTCAAGCTGTTGACCAAAGAAGTCATCATGCCCACGGCCGCAAGCAAGGGCTTGTTCCTGCTCGGACCGATGATGACAATCATGCCGGCGCTCGCCGCTTGGGCCGTAGTTCCTTTCGGTCCGGATCTGGCGCTAGCCAATGTCAACGCCGGGTTGCTCTTTCTGATGGCAATCACTTCACTGGAAGTCTACGGTGTCATCATCGCCGGCTGGGCATCAAACTCCAAGTACGCGTTTCTCGGAGCCCTACGCGCGTCAGCGCAAATGGTGAGCTATGAGATCGCCATGGGTTTTTGCTTTGTTGTCGTCCTGATGGTGTCGGCAAGTTTGAATATCACCGACATCGTGATGGCGCAAAACAAGGGCCGCTTTGCCGACTGGGGCCTGAATTTTCTGTCGTGGAACTGGTTGCCGCTGCTGCCCATCTTCCTGGTCTATTTCATCTCAGGCTTGGCGGAAACCAATCGCCATCCGTTCGACGTCGTCGAAGGCGAAGCGGAAATCGTCGCGGGGCATATGGTTGAGTACTCGGGGATGGGTTTTGCCATCTTCTTCTTGGCCGAATACGCGAACATGATTTTGATTTCGGCCCTCTGTTCGATCATGTTCCTTGGCGGCTGGCTGCCGCCGATCGACAGTGCGCTGTTCAACTGGCTCCCGGGCTGGATATGGCTTGGTCTCAAAACCTTTGTCGTTGTCACGGTGTTCCTCTGGGTACGCGCCACCTTTCCCCGCTTTCGTTACGACCAAATCATGCGTTTGGGTTGGAAGGTATTCATTCCCGTCACACTTGTGTGGCTGGTCATTGTGGGTATCTGGATGCAGACACCCTGGAACATCTGGAAATGAAGGGAGTTTGAGAGCATGCCATCGCTGGTTTCCACCTCTTCAGCGCCCAGCACATTTTCGCTGCGGGATTTTTTGTCCAGCTTCTTGCTGTTGGAGCTCTTCAAAGGCATGGCGCTCACGGGCAAGTACATGTTTCGTCGCAAAGTGACGGTGCAGTACCCGGAAGAAAAGACGCCGTTGTCGCCGCGATTTCGTGGCCTGCATGCCCTGCGCCGATATGAAAATGGCGAGGAGCGCTGCATCGCCTGCAAATTGTGCGAGGCCGTTTGCCCTGCCATGGCGATCACCATCGAGTCGGATGTCCGGACTGACGGCAGCCGGCGTACCAAACGCTACGATATTGATCTGACCAAATGCATTTTCTGCGGATTTTGCGAGGAAAGCTGCCCGGTCGATTCGATTGTGGAGACACGCATTTTCGAGTACTGCGGCGAAAAGCGCGGTGACTTGTATTTCACCAAGGATATGCTGCTCGCGGTGGGTGATCGCTACGAGAAGCAAATCGCGGCCGATAAGGCTGCGGATGCCAAATATCGCTGAGACCGCCAGAAAACCACGGTTGAATTTCATGGACGTCAAAGCCGGCTTTTTCTACTTCTTTTCCCTGGTTCTGCTGTTTGCGGCGTTCCGGGTCATCACAGCGCGCAATCCTGTGCACGCCGTGCTCTATCTGGTACTCGCCTTCTTCCAGGCGGCCGCGATCTGGATGCTGCTCAAAGCAGAGTTCCTGGCCATCACGCTGGTGCTGGTCTATGTTGGCGCAGTCATGGTGTTGTTCCTTTTCGTTGTGATGATGCTTGACATCAACATCGACAGTTTGCGCAAGGGGTTCTGGGCAAATTTTCCGCTGGCGGCCATCATTGGCGTCGTCATCACCCTGGAAATGTCGACCCTATTGATGGGTGGGTTCCGCCTGACAGACAACACCAAGCAGGCGGCGAGTCTTGCCGCGCAGGCATCCAACAGCAAGGCCTTAGGCTTGGCGCTGTATACGCAATACCTGTACCCGATTCAAATCGCTGCGGTCATTCTGCTGGTCGCCATGATTGCGGCCATCGCGCTAACCCTGCGCGCGCGCAAGGACAGCCGTTACATCAGCCCGTCGGATCAGGTGCACGTGAAGGCAGCCGATCGCCTGACCCTTGTAAAACTGGAGGCCGTCAAGCAGACGCCCGTGGCACCTCCCGTGCCTGTCGTCACGGAGAACAAGCCATGAGCCTTTCGCTTGGACATTTCCTCTCGCTCGGTGCGATGCTGTTTACGCTATCGGTGGTTGGCATCTTCCTCAACCGCAAAAACCTGATTGTGTTGCTCATGGCGATCGAGTTGATGCTGTTGGCCGTGAACATGAACTTTGTGGCCTTTTCACATTATTTGGGTGACATTCACGGGCAGGTCTTTGTGTTCTTCATCCTGACCGTTGCGGCAGCCGAGTCGGCCATTGGTCTGGCGATTCTGGTTCTGCTGTTCCGCAACAAATCCAATATCAATGTCGACGAGCTCAACTCGCTCAAGGGATAGCAATACACCATGAGCGCAGCAACTTTATCCGTATCCACTCTATTGGCGGTGCCACTGGCACCGTTGGTCGGTTCATTGTTGGTGGGTGTCTTCGGCACCCGTTTCGGAGGCAATTTGCTGGGTCGTCGGGCCTCGCATGGACTGACCATCCTGGGCGTATTCGTGGCTTTCGTGCTTTCAGCCATGACGCTCAAGAGCGTAGCCATGGACGGCGCGCGCTTCAATGAGACGATTTATACCTGGATGACCATCGGCGGGCTTAAGATGGAAATCGGCTTTTTGGTCGATGGCCTTACTGCCATGATGATGTGTGTGGTCACCTTCGTCTCGCTGATGGTACATATCTATACCATTGGCTACATGGAAGAAGACGAAGGTTACGACCGCTTCTTTGCCTACATTTCGTTGTTCACGTTTTCGATGTTGATGCTCGTCATGAGCAACAACTTCTTGCAGCTTTTCTTCGGCTGGGAAGCCGTTGGTCTGGTGTCCTACCTGCTCATCGGCTTCTGGTTCAACAAGCCGTCGGCTATTTTTGCCAACATGAAGGCCTTTCTGGTCAATCGCGTCGGTGACTTTGGGTTCATTCTCGGCATCGGTCTGCTGGCCGCCTACACCGGATCGCTCAACTATGGCGAGATTTTTGGCAAATCCTCTCAACTGGCAAGCGAAATTCTGCCCGGCACGCACTGGATGCTCGTCACGGTGATCTGCATTTGCCTTTTCATTGGGGCAATGGGCAAGTCAGCACAGTTTCCGTTACACGTCTGGTTGCCCGATTCAATGGAAGGCCCGACACCGATTTCTGCGTTGATTCACGCTGCGACGATGGTCACGGCCGGCATCTTCATGGTCGCCCGTATGTCGCCGTTATATGAGTTGAGCGACACGGCGTTGAATTTTGTGCTGGTCATCGGCTCGATTACCGCGCTCTTCATGGGCTTCCTTGGCATTATCCAAAACGACATCAAACGCGTGGTCGCCTACTCCACACTGTCGCAGTTGGGCTATATGACCGTGGCTCTGGGAGCCTCCGCTTATTCGGTGGCTGTCTTTCACCTGATGACACACGCCTTCTTTAAAGCGTTGCTGTTCCTGGGCGCAGGTTCTGTCATCATGGGCATGCACCACAATCAGGACATCCGTTGGATGGGCGGCGTACGCAAGTACATGCCCATTACCTGGATCACATCATTGTTAGGCTCGCTTGCGTTGATTGGAGCGCCCTTGTTTTCCGGGTTTTATTCCAAGGACTCGATCATTCTGGCCGCGCACGCCAGTACTTTGCCCGGAGCCAAATTTGCTTACTTCGCAGTTTTGGTTGGCGTCTTCGTGACGGCGTTCTATTCGTTTCGCATGTATTTCCTCGTGTTTCACGGCAAAGAACGCTACGACCAGAACCCTGACGCCCATCACGATGATGCTCATCATGGTCACGACACGCATCACGATGCCCACGAGCCACATGAGTCACCTTGGGTGGTAACCGTCCCGTTGGTGCTGCTGGCCATTCCGTCCGTCATTATTGGGTATCTGGCAATAGGGCCGATGCTGTTTGGCAACTTCTTCAAGGACGCGATCCACGTCAATGGCGCCTTACACGCCGCCATGAATCATCTGACGGAGGACTACCACGGCCCGTTGGCAATGGCCCTGCACGGTCTGACCTCGGCGCCGTTCTGGCTTGCGGCGGCAGGAGTGGCACTGGCGTATTACCTATACATCGTGAACCCCACGCTGCCCGAGAAAATCAAACAACACGTGGAGCCGCTGTACCGGTTGCTGGAAAACAAGTACTACATGGATTGGTTGTACCAGAACGTGTTTGCGCGTTTGGGTCTGGCGATCGGAACGGGTCTGTGGAAGGGCGGGGATCAGGCCGTGATTGACGGGGGAATCGTCAACGGTTCATGGCGCTTGGTCAGCTGGTTTTCCAGTGTTGTGCGCAGGTGGCAGTCGGGTTACCTATACCAGTACGCACTGACCATGATCCTCGGTGTGTTCCTGCTGATGACCTATTTTGTCTGGCTCAACAGGTAAGAGGCATAAGAATATGGGATTGTTGAGTCTTTCAATTTGGGTGCCGATCGCGTTTGGCGTGATCCTGCTCGCCTTTGGGCGAGAGGATCAAGCGAACACGGTCCGATGGGTGGCGCTGATTGGCGCCGTTGCCAGCTTTCTGGTCACGATACCGCTGTATACGGGTTTTGACAACTCAACAGCTGCCATGCAGTTCGTTGAGAACATTCCATGGATTGAACGCTTTCACATTCACTACAAGCTTGGGGTGGATGGTATTTCGCTTTGGTTTGTACTTCTCACAGCCTTCATGACGGTGATTGTCGTTATTTCGGCCTGGGAAGTGATTACCACGCGTGTTAACCAGTACATGAGCGCGTTCCTGATCCTCAGCGGCCTGATGATCGGCGTGTTCTCGGCCCTTGACGGCATGTTGTTTTACGTGTTTTTCGAAGCTACGCTCATTCCGATGTATCTCATCATCGGCATCTGGGGTGGGCCGAATCGGATATATGCAGCGTTCAAATTTTTCCTCTATACCCTTGCCGGCTCTCTGTTGACGCTGGTGGCCTTGGTATTTTTATACGTTAAATCCGGCGGCAGCTTTGACATCCTGACCTGGCACAAGCTGCCACTTGACGAGCACACGCAGACGCTGCTGTTCTTTGCCTTCCTCGCCGCGTTCGCAGTCAAAGTTCCCATGTGGCCGGTGCACACGTGGTTGCCGGATGTTCACGTGGAGGCGCCCACTGGTGGTTCGGCCATTCTGGCGGCCATCATGCTCAAACTGGGTGCTTATGGTTTTCTCAGGTTTTCTCTCCCCATCCTCCCCGATGCATCACATCAGTGGGCGGGACTGATGATCACACTATCGCTCATCGCCGTGATCTACGTCGGCTTGGTCGCCTTGGTCCAGCAAGACATGAAAAAGCTGGTGGCGTACTCATCCGTTGCGCACATGGGCTTCGTGACCTTGGGTTTTTTCATTTTCAATCCGCTGGGCATATCGGGCGGTCTTGTGCAGATGATTGCTCACGGCTTCGTGTCCGGCGCCATGTTCCTCTCGATTGGCGTTCTCTACGACCGGGTTCACAGCCGCCAGATCGCCAGCTACGGTGGGGTGGTCAACACCATGCCGAAGTTTGCCGCCTTTTCGTTGCTCTTTGCGATGGCCAATTGCGGTCTGCCGGGAACGGCCGGTTTCGTGGGCGAATGGATGGTGATCATCGGCGCCGTCAAATACAACTTCTGGGTTGGCTTTGCAGCGGCAACAGCGCTGGTTTTTGGCGCGGCATACACACTGTGGATGTTCAAACGCGTGTATCTCGGCGCCATCGCCAATGATGACGTAAGGGCCCTTCAAGACATCAACTCGCGCGAATTCTGGATGCTGGCCATCCTCGCCTTGGCGGTGCTGTACATGGGCGTTTACCCCAAACCGTTTACCGACGTCATGGACGTATCGGTGACCGAGTTGTTGCGTCATGTGGCCGTGTCCAAACTGAACTGAGAGCCACATCATGATCGACACTTTCAGCTGGATTTCGGTGTACCCGGAAATCATGCTTCTGGTCATGGCGTGCGTCATCGCGCTCATGGATCTGTTCGTTGTTTCACCGCGCCGCGATGCCACCTACGTGGCAACACTGCTGACGCTGCTGGCGGTAGCAGGCATTGAAGCCTGGATGGCCATGAAAGGCTACACCTTCTACGGCTTTGGCAACATGGTGGTGAGCGATCCCATGGGCAATTGGCTCAAGTGCTTTGCCGCACTGGCCAGCGCGGCCACGCTGGTGTATGGCCGGGACTACGCCTACGACCGCGGCATGCTGCGTGGCGGCGAGTTCTTCGTCATTGCCATCCTGGCGCTTCTTGGCATGAACGTGATGATTTCGGGCAACAACCTGCTCGTGATCTATCTTGGGCTTGAACTGCTCACGCTGTCGAGTTACGCCCTTGTCGCGCTGCGCCGCGACAACGCGTTGGCAACCGAGGCGGCGATGAAGTACTTCGTGCTTGGTGCATTGGCATCGGGATTCCTGCTCTACGGTTTGTCCATGGTGTACGGGGCTACCGGCACGCTCGACATCACAGGCGTGCTCCGCGTCGTGGCTTCGGGGCAGGTCTCGCATCAGGTGCTGGTCTTCGGTGTCGTCTTCGTTGTTGCGGGCCTGGCGTTCAAACTCGGTGTCGTGCCGTTCCACATGTGGGTGCCCGACGTGTATCAGGGCGCACCCACCGCCATCACCTTGATGATTGGCGGCGCACCCAAGCTTGCCGCCTTTGGTATCGTGATGCGCTTGCTGGTTGAAGGATTGCTCCCGCTGGCCATCGACTGGCAGCAGATGCTGACCGTGCTTGCCGTCGCCTCCCTCGTCATCGGCAACCTGGCGGCTATCGCGCAGACCAATCTCAAGCGCATGCTCGCGTTCTCGACCATTGCACAGATGGGGTTCATGCTGCTCGGCTTGATCGGCGGTGTCGTCAAGGGTGCCCCCATCGGCGCCAATGCCTACAGCTCGTCGATGTTTTACGTGATCACCTACGTGCTCACGACGCTGGCCTCGTTCGGCGTGATCCTTGTCATGGCGCGCGAAGGTTTTGAGAGTGAGGAAATCGTCGATTTCGCCGGCCTCAACCAGCGCAGTCCCTTGTATGCAGGCATCATGGCGATCTGCATGCTCTCGCTGGCGGGCATCCCCCCCCTGGTGGGCTTCTACGCCAAGCTCGCCGTCCTGCAGGCGCTGATTTCCACGGGGCAGTCCGTGCACATGGCACTCGCGGTGTTTGCCGTCCTCATGTCGCTTATCGGCGCGTTCTACTACATCCGTGTCATCAGGGTCATGTCCTTTGACGAGCCGGTCACGGCGATGCCGGTCGCTGGGTCTGGCGCGGCGCGCGCGCTGCTCACCTTCAACGGTGCGCTCGTATTGCTCCTGGGTATTCTGCCTGGAGGCCTGATGACGCTGTGCGCCTCCGCCATTGTTCGCACGCTCGGCACCTGAGTGGTTGAGCGCCGTCTTCAATCGCTCGGTTGGGCCTCCATACCCCTCGTCGCGTGTCCGCTGGCGTCTATCCCTGGTTTCTGTTGCTGATCGCGGCCTGTGCCGCGAATCTGCCGTTTGTCTCCGAGCGCGTGTTGGGCCTTTTTCCGGCCCGGTCGCCCAAGGCCATCTGGGCGCGCGTGGGTGAGATGCTGGTGTTCTACGGACTCACTGGCGCGGTAGGCATGTCCATTGAGCGCTCGCAAGGCCAGATAGCGCCGCAGTCGTGGGAGTTTTATGCGATCACGTTCGCGCTCTTTCTCACGCTCGCGTTTCCTGGCTTCGTATACCGGTACTTGCTCAAACACGGCAGGCGCGAAGCCACGCGATAGCACCTGGCGTCGGTCAAGCGCTGCTTAGCGGCGTCTGAAGGGCCTGCGCATCCCACGGGCCATCCGAAGCCCGAGACTTTTCAACCTTCCTTCGCCTTGCACGTGCCATTCGTGACCTCGCAACCAACCGCCTTGCAAGCCCTGGAACACGCGCGACTGCTGGGTCTGTCTTCCACCGAGGCGCGCATGCTTCTGCTGCACGCGCTTGGCCGCAGCCGCCATGATCGCGCCTGGTTGATCGCGCACGACACCGATCCCTTGCCCAGCGACGCCAGTGAGCGCTTTCAAACGATGTGCGCCAGGCGCCTTGACGGTGAGCCGATCGCCTATCTCGTCGGCTACAAGGCATTCCATGGCCTGGAACTCGCGGTGGACGCGCGCGTGCTTGACCCACGCGACGACACCGAAACCTTGGTGGAATGGGCGCTGGAATTGCTCGCCGGACGCCTGCGGCCGGCCATTCTCGACCTCGGCACCGGCAGTGGCGCCATCGCGCTGGCACTGGCGCACGCCATCCCCGGCGCCCGTGTCACGGCAACCGACGCCAGCGGCGACGCGCTGACCGTGGCGCGCGCCAACGCCAACCGCCTGAGCCTGGCAACGCGCGTGTGCTTCGCCCAAGGCGCGTGGTTTTCTGCGGTGTCGCGCGACGAGCGCTTTGACGTCATCGTCAGCAACCCCCCCTATATCGCGTCCGACGATCCTCATCTGCCTGCCTTGCACGCCGAGCCGCGCTCCGCACTGGTGAGCGGCGACGCAGGCCTGGCTGATCTGCGCGCCATCGTCCGCGGCGCTCCGGCACATTTGCTGCCAGGTGGCTGGCTGCTGCTGGAACATGGCTGGCAGCAAGCGCAGGCCGTGCGCACCCTGCTCAGCGAGGCGGGATTTGGCAACGTTGCATCGCGCCGCGACCTCGCCGGCATTGAGCGCGCCAGCGGTGGGCGCTCCGAGGTTCAAAAAACGTAGCTGCCCGTGGTTTTCCTGTATGAAAATACCATCGATTTGATCATCGAAAACCAGATTTGAAGCCCCGTTCAAGTCTCCTCATCACCCAAACAAACCAGATTATTGAGTATTGGCCCTGATTTCACACATCGAATTGCCAGAATTTGGCCAATATCAACCACCAGCAGCTATCATTTTTTACTACAATTTTCGAAGCACTACAGTTGAAGCGCCCGCGCATGATGCGCCAGATGCTCGCCGAGGAAACTGGCGATGAAGTAGTAGCTGTGGTCGTAGCCCCCGTGCAACCGCAGTTCGAGTGGATGACCGGCGCGTCGGCAGGCCTCGCTCAGCAAATCGGGGCGCAGTTGGGTGGCGAGGAATTCATCGGCCTCGCCTTGGTCCACCAGCAGCGGCAGCCGCTCGGTTGCCGCGGCGAGCAAGGCCACCGCATCGTGTGCCTGCCAGGCAACCTCGTCGTCGCCAAGGTAGGCAGCAAAGGCCTTGCGGCCCCAACCCACTTGAGAGGGCGCGCAGATCGGCGCGAAAGCGCTCACGCTCTGGTAGCGCCCTGGGTGCAGCAGCGCGAGCGTGAGCGCGCCATGCCCTCCCATGGAATGGCCGCTGATGCCACGCCGATCGGGCACCACCGGAAAGTGTCGCTCCACCAGGGCTGGCAACTCCTCCGTGACGTAGTCCTCCATGCGGAAATGCGCCGCCCAAGGCGCGCGCGCGGCGTTGAGGTAGAAGCCTGCACCCTGCCCGAGGTCGTAGGAATCGTCGTCGGGTACCCCTGGGCCGCGCGGACTGGTGTCCGGAGCCACCACGACGAGACCCAGCCGCGCCGCGTGCGCCTGCGCGCCTGCCTTGGTGATGAAGTTTTGCTCAGTGCAGGTCAGCCCCGACAGCCAGTACACCGCCGGGCAGGGCACGCCGGCCAACGCCTGCGGCGGCAGATACCCCCCCAGGCGCATGTCGCAGCCCAGCGCGGCGCTGGCGTGCCTCCAGACCTCCTGCCGCCCGCCACAGCTGGCGTGCTGTTCGATGCGTTCCACCAAAATTCTTTCTACTTGAAAACTATCATTTTCATAGCTGCCCGTGGTGAATTCACCATCACCAATGGCAGATCAGCCGTAGTGAACCACGGAGCGGATCGACTTGCCCTCGTGCATCAGGTCGAAGGCCTCGTTGATGGCCGTAAGCGGCATGGTGTGCGTGACGAACGGCGCGAGCTGGATGCGCCCCGCCATCGCATCCTCCACCATGCTAGGCAGTTGCGAGCGCCCTTTGACGCCGCCGAAGGCCGTACCCAGCCAGCGGCGCCCGGTGACGAGCTGGAATGGGCGCGTGGAGATTTCCTGACCGGCGCCGGCCACGCCGATGATGACGCTCTGGCCCCATCCGCGGTGGGCGCATTCGAGCGCCGCGCGCATCACCTGAACGTTGCCGATGCACTCGAAGCTGTGATCGACGCCCCAACCCGTCATCTCGACGATGACCTGCTGGATCGGCTTGTCGTAGTCCTTGGGGGTCACGCAATCGGTGGCGCCAAAGGTCCGCGCGAGATCGAACTTGCCCGGGTTGGTGTCGATGGCGATGATGCGTCCGGCCTTGGCCAGCTTGGCGCCCTGGATGACGGCCAGGCCAATGCCGCCCAGGCCGAACACCGCCACGCTGTCGCCCTCCTGCACCTTGGCGGTGTTCTTCACCGCGCCCAGGCCGGTGGTGACGCCGCAGCCCAGCAGGCACACCTGCTCAGGATTGGCCCCGGAATCGATCTTGGCGAGCGACACCTCGGCGACAACCGTGTACTCGCTGAACGTGGAGCAGCCCATGTAGTGGTAGACGGGCCGGCCCTGGTACGAAAAGCGCGACGTGCCATCGGGCATGACGCCCTTGCCCTGCGTGGCGCGCACCGCCACGCACAGGTTGGTTTTACCGCTCTTGCAAAACAGGCACTGACCGCACTCGGCGGTGTAGAGTGGAATCACGTGGTCGCCAGGCTTGACGCTGGTGACCCCCTCGCCACACTCGATGACGATGCCCGCCCCTTCGTGGCCGAGCACGGCGGGAAACAGGCCCTCGGGATCGTCGCCGGATAGCGTGAAGGCATCGGTATGGCACACACCGGTGTGGGTGATCCGGACCAACACCTCGCCCTTCTGGGGCGGAGCAACGTCGATCTCGACGATCTGCAGCGGCTTGCCGGCCTCAAAGGCGACGGCGGCGCGTGATTTCATGGGAAAGCTCTCCTTGGGCAGCTGGTTATTTGAGATAAGAGCGGACAAGCGCCATGGTCTGGTCGATACCCGCTTGCGCCACCGGATCGGCGTCCTCGCCACCGGCAACGCCCAGGGTCTCGCGCAGGTGGCTTTCCAGCACCTCGGCCATCAGGCTGTTGACGGCGCCGCGCAGTGCCGCAAGCTGCTGGAGCACCGGGCTGCAATCGGCACCGGCGCTGATGGCACGCTCCAGCGCCTCGACCTGTCCGCGGATACGGCGCAGCCGCAAAACGGCACGCCTCTTGTCTTCGGGTGAATGCGGCATGGCGGAGCCTTCTGTATGGGCTTGATACTCCATTCCAGTATAAAGACATGCCGCAGCCTTGAGAACACCCTGGCGATGAAAGTTTGAGGAAAGGCCCTTGCCGCTACAATCGGCCCGATGAATTCGACTGCATGCGCCCAATTCCTCGCCGTGCTCACGCACGCGAGCGATGCCGCGCGCCTCGCGTCGATTCGCACCACGACCAAAACGGGCTAGATCAGCCAGGTTCGTCGTGCGCCTTTCCCGGCCCAGACGAGCCGGGCACCCAGACCGTGCGGTGATCCATTTCCCCTCTTGAAATGAAAAAGGCGTAATGCAATGAAGCAACAAGGAAATCTGGTGGGCCTCGTCGGCTGGCGCGGCATGGTGGGTTCGGTGCTCATGGACCGAATGACGGCCGAGCGCGACTTCGATCTCATTGAGCCGGTGTTTTTCTCCACGTCCAATGCGGGCGGCAAGGCGCCGGCGCAGGCCAAAAACGAAACCACGCTGAAAGACGCGCACGACATCGCGGCGCTCTCCCGGTGCGACATCGTGATCACCTGCCAAGGCGGCGACTACACCAACGAGATCCACCCCAAGCTTCGGGCGGCGGGCTGGAAAGGCCACTGGATCGACGCGGCGTCTTCGCTTCGCATGAAGAGCGACGCGGTGATCGTGCTCGACCCGGTGAACATGCCGGTCATCAAGAACGCCCTGTCCAAGGGCGGGCGCGAGTGGATTGGCGGCAACTGCACCGTCTCGTGCATGCTGATGGGCGTGGGCGCCCTATACAAAGCCGGACTGGTGGAGTGGATGAGCACGCAAACTTACCAGGCGGCCTCCGGCGGCGGCGCGCAGCACATGCGTGAACTGCTCACGCAATTCGGCACGCTCAACGCCGAGGTCAAAGCGCTGCTGGACGATCCCAAGAGCGCCATTCTTGAAATCGATCGCCTGGTGGCGGCGCGCCAGCGTGCGCTGGGCGGTGACGAAGTGGCGAATTTCGGCGTGCCGCTGGGTGGATCGCTGATTCCCTGGATCGACAAGGATCTGGGCAACGGCGTGAGCCGCGAGGAATGGAAAGGGATGGCCGAAACCAACAAGATCATGGGCTTGGGCGAAGGCTTTGGCACACCCGCCGTGCCGGTTGACGGCTTTTGCGTGCGCGTGGGCGCGATGCGCTGTCACAGCCAGGCGCTGACCTTCAAACTCAAGAAGAATGTGCCGGTCGCCGACATCGAGGCCATGATTGCCGCGGACAACGCCTGGGTGAAAGTGGTACCCAACACGCGCGAGGCCACGCTCAAGGACCTCACGCCCGTGGCCGTGACCGGCACGATGACGATCCCCGTGGGTCGCATCCGCAAGATGGCGATGGGCCCCGAATACCTGGGCGCTTTCACGATCGGCGACCAACTCCTGTGGGGCGCGGCCGAACCGCTGCGCCGCATGCTGCGCATCCTGCTTGACGCCTGACGCCGGCCCGCCGCGAGGCAGCCGGGCGCTCGGCCGCGTGGCGCGCCGCTCGGCTGCTATCGTTGTGAAGGGACAACACCTACAGGGCGTGCGAGCATGCCCCACCCTCGCTTGGCGGCCCCTGGCCGCCTTTTTCTTGTCAGTGCCCATTGATTGGTGTTACCGTCAATATTCCCAATCTGCCGGTGTCGTTTTCGGGGAAACTCCGGGACACGCTCACCCCCCGAGGAAGATGAAAAAACAAGAGCCCGCCCAACGCCTCGCCGCCATCCGAACCCTGCAAGGTTTTCCGGCGGCGGCGCGCCTGTCCGCGCTGTCCATGGCCTGCGCGCTGTCCATGTCCGTGGTGTCGGTCGAAGCCCAAGCTCTGTCCTTGGGCCGCCTGCAAGTGCGTTCCGCGCTCGGGGAGCCTTTGCGCGCTGAGATTGACGTGCGCGACGTCACCCCGGACGAAGCGAGTTCGCTGCGCGTCAACCTGGCCTCGCCCGAGGTATTTCGGGCGGCCGGCATTGAGTATCCGGCCGCACTAAACGGCCTGCAGGTGCAGTTGCAGCGCCGCGCGAATGGTCAGTCGGTGCTGGTGCTGACGGGCGCGCGGCCAGTCAACGAGCCATTTCTTGACCTGATCCTGGAAGCAGGCTGGTCCACGGGTCGCGTGGTGCGTGACTACACGGCCTTGCTAGACCCGCCCCCCCCCGGCGCCAGTCCTCAGGTAGCGGCCGCGCCGGCGGCATCGGCGG